>CAZEDQ010000041.1:0-2255 GCA_964511055.1 uncultured Gammaproteobacteria bacterium | reverse complement strand
TATCTATCTCCACAAAAATCCCGAAAGGCAAAACGGCCGATATTACACCCGAAACTTTGTCCCCAATCTTGACCTTTGCAAGCAGCGCCAGAATCGCTTCTAAATCTTTTTTATTCGGCTGCTTTTGGGAAAGTATAAGCCTGTTAGAACCCCTATCTACTTCGATAACTCTTGCAGTCAAAGTCCTACCTATTAAATCCGTAAGCTTTGCAGGTTCCTTTGCTTGCCCTGAGCCTGACGACTGGGTTAATTGGGAGGCCGGCAAAAATCCGTGAATCCCCAAATAGTCGCATATTACCCCGCCGCGGTTAACTTCGAGTGCCACAACTTCGATATCTTCGGAATTATCCTTTTTCTCCTCCAGTTCCACCCAACGCTTTTCCCCGGAAAGTTTTCTTAAAGAAAGTACAACCTGTCCCGCATCATTTTCCGGATACAATACGGTTGCCTCAACACTGTCTCCCGCGGAAAGTTTGGAGACAAGTTCGGAAACGGCCGAAAGTTCACGGCCCAAAACAATGCCTTCGCTTTTGGCACCGATATCAATTAGAACTTCCTGCGGTGATACGGAAATAACCCGTCCAACTACTTCCTGGTTCCTGCGAAGCGAAGTAACTTTTTTTTGAGAAGACTCAAAAAGCTCAGCAAACGAAGATGTTAACTGAGATTTTTTATCTGTATTGGATTGTAATTGTTTATCTCGAAACTTTTGAGAGACCAACCATGACCACTTCCTTCTTCATTAATTTCAAATTTTAAATTTTAAATTTTAAATTTGTTGAAGGCATTGTATCAGCTTTTAAAGGATAAAAAAAGGCCAACTCTTGCAAACTCCAAAAACTTTACTTACATTTAATCAGTGATCAAAAAACTGGACATCTTAATAATTGCTACCTTCACCTTAATCGGCGTATTTTTCATTTTTTCCATAAACCAAAGTGCAGACACCTACTGGCATCTGGCAATCGGCCGTCAAACATGGCAGGAACAGAAAATCCCCTCATATGACAAATTTATTTACGGTCCTGAAAATAAAGGTTTTATATCGGTAGAATGGCTAGCCGACCTAATTTACTTTGCTTTTGTTTCTGCTCTTGGATTAAAAGGCTTGGTTGTACTAAGGCTGATTCTGGCAATTACGACTCTCTGTTTTCTTTACCAAACCCTCAAATTAACAACGTCCAGTTCCAAAGTTATAAGCGCCACTCTGCTTGTGGCAGCCTACATCATGGCAACGCGCGCAAACGACAGGCCCGAAGCCTTCTCCTTCCTACTACTTGCATTCACCAATTACATTTGCCTAAACTTTTTTCTTAAAAAGAAATTGCCTGCGGCAAGCTACCTTTTACCAGTTATCTTTCTTGCCTGGCCAAACGTTCATCCGTATGCGCTAATCGGCCTTGCTGTTTTTGGATTTACGGCAGCCTTTGTTTTTACCTCAATTACCTTTTTCAAAGAAAAATTCTCGGGGTCTCCCACGTTTGTATTTCTACTCATCCTCTCATTGATAGCATCCCTATCCCAGTACAAAAAACTCTTTATCTCACTGCAGGCAAGCCAGCTTTCCGCGCTCAAACTGACCGAATTCACAACTCTCAAAGGACGTATCCTTACAACTGATGGGTATCAAATACTAAACCAAATCCCCATCGAAATTTATTTATACTTTGCGATTCTCATAATCTACGTATCGCTTGTGATAATCACGCTGTTTGAAAAACCCCGAACATTAAAATCAATCTCACTCTCCTTATTCTATTTAATAGTCCTTCTTCTTCCCCTAAAATACTTCCGGTTGATACCTCTATCCGTTCTTTTATCACTCCCGTATTTGATAAATATTGCCAAAAGAAAACTTCCCGTCGGTCAAAAATCCTTTATAAATGCAGCTATTGTCCCAATAGTAATTTTTGCGTCATTGATGTTGGGCTCGACATTCCAAAAAGAAATAATCGGCACAAGGGAAAAAACATTCGTAATAACTTCAAACAACGCGCCGGTTGGAGTTGTTAACCGCTGGTGGACAAACGAATTCCCCGAAAATGCACCCAAGATTATCAAAACTTATCTAAACACAAAGCGCATTTTCTCGGCCGACTCCTGGAATAATTATTTCATATGGCATCTGCCACATACCCAGGTTTTTGCAGACGCCCTTTTCTACAACATGACGGCAGCCGATATGAAAAATGAAGACT
Source organism: uncultured Gammaproteobacteria bacterium (assembly GCA_964511055.1). GTDB lineage: Bacteria > Patescibacteriota > Microgenomatia > Curtissbacterales > GWA2-41-24 > JAKAJD01. The sequence goes on along the minus strand of CAZEDQ010000041.1, from coordinate 57 downwards.
TAATCTCATACGGCCAAGACGGTTGGGACAAACTTCTCAAGTCACTAAACGTTGACA
>CAZEDQ010000040.1:0-3538 GCA_964511055.1 uncultured Gammaproteobacteria bacterium | reverse complement strand
GCAAGATAGTCTGAAACGCTAAACCCTGATGTCTCAAAAGGCTTGTTGGCAATATTGACGATAAATATTTTTTGGGCGCTTGCCGACTGGATTGCCTTTTTTATTTGAGGAACAATCAAGACCGGCAAGACTGTACTAAACAGATCTCCCGGGCCGGCAATTATGGTGCTACTGGTTTGGATTGCCTCTATAGAAGGTTTGTAAGCCTTGGGGGACTCCGGGTCAAGGTGTACTTCCCTTAGTGTGCGGCTGCCGTTGTAGTTTCCAAGGTCAATGTTCTTTTCCCCATATATTTTTTTGCCTTCTTTTGTTTTTGCCCAAATGTTTACATCTCCGGTTGTTGCCGGTAGCACCCTGCCAGTCGAGGAAATAATTTTTGAAAGTTCTTCCAGGGCCCTATTGGTGTTTCCTTTATAAATATGTGTTAAGGCTACGAATATTAGATTACCGAGTTTTTGTCCGCCTAAATCCGTATCCTTTCCTTGACGCTTGCCTTCGAACCTGTATAGGAATAAATCACGAATAACCGATTCCTCGTCCGAAAGTGCCGCAAGACAATTGATGATGTCTCCCGGGGGTGGGACAGCAAAAGCCCGCCTTAGTCTCCCCGCGGATCCGCCGTCGTCTGCCATTGATACAATTGCGGTGAGATCAAGGTTCAAGTTCCTCAAACCTTTCAATATTTGGGCTGTCCCTACCCCGCCGCCCAAGCAGGTAACTGCCCTTTTTTCTTCCGGTAACTCGAAATAGTGTTTAAAAAAATCCCTGAACATAATTTGCGTATATTACATTAAATTAACCAGTCTGTCGAGACCGCCCTGTTTATTCAAATATCAAGTGCAGCAGTTTCTGCAAAACGGTGATTAAAAGTGCCACTAAAATCACTGTTGTTACCTGGTTTAGGGCTACAGTGGGCAAAATTATACCGTTGATGTTTGCTCCCGGGAACGTGAATGCATCGATGTGGAAGCCGGGTAAGAAATTTATGAGGGCGAACAGGAATGCGATGTTTAATATAGAAGAAATCATCCCGAAAGTAAGGATATTGATTGGTAAAAACACCAATGAAAATATTGGGTTGATTATCAGTGTAATAAACCACAAGCCTGCAATTACCAAAGGCAGGTTTTTAGGGTTTTCACCGACTGAGATGACTGGAATAAAGTTCGCTGTCGTAAAGAAAGAAGCGATTGTTATTAAAAGCGATTTTATGTAATGGCGCATGGGACAGATTTTGTACCTTTGATTTTGGCATTTTGAAAGTTGCTTTTCAAGAGCCTTTAGCTTTCTAGAAATTGTTTTGACCTTAAGTGCCTGTGATAATTAATGGCAAAACGGTGGGCTTCGTCCCTTATCGCTTGTGCTAGTTGTCTTGCAGGGCTTTCTTTGGGCAGAGAAAGCGGTAAAATTTCCCCCGGTGTATAGATTTCTTCCAGACGTTTTGCAAGTGACACCACTTGGATTTTGGTATTTATCCCGCCAGTTACTGATATAGCGGCATTTAATTGGCCCTTTCCACCATCGATTATAATGAGGTCCGGTGTTGGCCAATTATTTTTAAAACGCCTTAAAAGGACTTCTTTTAACATCAGGTAATCATTAGGTTTTTCTGAAAATTTTATTTTGAACCTTCGGTATTGCGATTTGTCCGGCTGGCCATTTTTAAAAACTACCATGGAGCCTGTTGCCTGTTTCCCTTGAAAGTTTGAAATGTCGTAACACTCAATCCTTTGCGGCACGTGTTTTAGAGATAGTCTTTCCTTGACGTCTTTGAGCCTTATGAGTGCCAGGTCATCGACTAGTGTTGGCCTTTCCAAAAATTCCCGCGGAGTGTGAAAAACCGTAGTTAAATATTCCAGGTTTTGTATTTGCATCTTTATTTTTTGCGCTTTTTCGTATTGTTGTTTTTCTGAATTAAGCCGCATTTCTGCAGTTAGCTCGCGAATTAGTTTTTTGCTTTTCCCCGACAGTAATTTCTTAATTTTCTTGATAGTATTTTGGTACTGCTTTTTCGCCTCCTCGCCTTGGGGATACGGACACAAACCAAGATGTACAAAAAGACACGGTTTTTTAGGATTTTTATGATGACAATACGGAAATATTCTCCTAGTCATTTTAAGTATTTCTTTTGTGACCTTAGTTGAAGGGAACGGCCCCTTCAGGAAAACGCCTCTTTTGGGTGCTTCCTTACGGTTTAATGAGATGAGCGGTATTTCGTCGTTTGATATTTTTATATAAATTGGACTTTTGTCGTCTTTGGCAATTATGTTGAAAAACGGTTGATTTTTTCTTATAAGTTCGGATTCCAAAAGTAGTGCTTCAAATTCCGAAAAGACCTTTATAGTTTTTATTGATTTAATTTGTCCAATTAATAAGTTTGTTTTTGGGCCCAGATTTTTGGACGTAAAGTAAGAAGAAACCCTTTTTTTTATTGACACAGATTTTCCTACATATATTAATTTGCCCTCTGCATCGTAAAATTGGTAAATGCCGGGGCCATTTGGTAATTGTTTGATTAGTCTTGATGGCGGTTTCATTTTATGAATTTTAACAAATTGCAAACAGAGAAGGCTTTTTAGCGGATTTTTTTGTGGTGTTTGGCGTAAAAGCGCATCCCAAGGTAAATTAGTATAACTACCAATGGTAGGCCAATTAGAAAAGGGATGCTGAGTGCAATTTCGTAAAAGGGTTTAACTATGATGGGTTTTGATATTTGTGTGTTGGCAAAGCTAACAATGACGTTGTCGCCTGTTTTTTTAATTGCCTTTTTTGCTTCTACACTGTACTTTATATCCCGATTTGCAAATGGAGGCAGAATGGGAACCGTTAGGGGGTTTTCAGACGAAATTTTTAACATTTGTGCCGCAAGATGGAGATTTTGGCCGATTATTGACGTGGAGCCGACATTTTTGAGGTTTGCCGTTAGTGTTATTGGAATACCAGAGTATATATTTTGCGGCAGGTCAATTTGAATTTGCGCGTTTGATGTTGGTGCGGGTAAATCTTGGGCGAAATCGACGAAAACGCTTTTTTGGTTTGGTTTATTATTTTCTTTAAAGGCACCTGCGGGCATCGGGACTGTAGATGACAAGCCCCTTTGAATGAATGTGATATGGTTGAAATCTAGCTTGCTGAAGTAATCTAACCCGCCTGATGTTGATCCCCAAGTCGGATCAATCTGAACCCAGCCAAGATTATCGTCCCAATATTCGGGCCATGCATGCAAAATATCGCCGCTATTTAAAGTAAGGGAAAGCGGCCTAAGTCTTTCGTTTTGGGTATATGCATAACCTTCGACTTCCCGGGCAGGAATTTTGGCTGCTCTTGCTATTGCTATAAATAAATCTGTAAATTCCATGCAGACGGAATCCGTAGGGGTTTGGATAGAGGCGGCTGCGCCTTTCCGTTCAATTGCTGTTTGGTTTAGGCGACTTTTGCTGTAGGTGAGGTAGCTTGAGACAAAATCGTAGATTTTCTGGGGCGTCTTAAGTTCGTTTGCCTTATCTTTAATAAAACCGCTGTCTGTTTCCCAATACCT
>CAZEDQ010000039.1:2427-3635 GCA_964511055.1 uncultured Gammaproteobacteria bacterium | reverse complement strand
TTTAATGCATCGCGCATGGAGACATTAACCCCCCAACAGGCAGAAGCCAGAGCCAAAACAATGCTTGCCTATCTTAGAGGTATAAATGAGAAGGATTACAACATCACCGTTTTGGCACAAGGCGCATCTCCCCAAAATCCCGACAACGCCCATTTAGAATTTACCTTAACTACCTCAGACATCAAATCGGCTCCTGATGGCTTAAAACGGATACTTCCGGTTCCCCAGGAGGTCCAAAAAAGAGCCCGACGCTACGAAAGCACGATTATTCTACCGGCAGCAAAAAGCACCCTAATGTGGTACATAAAACCGGTCATAGGTAATCACTCCCAAGCACTAACTTATGGAATTACACTTCACGCCGGCGGGACCGAAACGGAATGGCTTAAGCGGCAAATAGAAGCCAGAAAAAGAGTTCCCCAAACAGCCTAAATTCCTGCTAAAATTATTAAAAATGGGCAAGGAACAAAAACCCGAAACTCCACCGGAAATCTACACAATTAGAGTACGTGCGCAGCAGCTTTTTTCATTTTGGCAAGTTGCCAGAAGACTGGATCTAAAAGAGAACGATTGGAAACTGGCAATGGCTTTTGTAACCGAAAGGTTAACCAGAACAGATGTCTATGAAACCACATCATTTTTAAACAGCCCGATAGCTGTTGCCATGGCAAAATTCGGCTTTTCCCGGGGAGCAGTAGAAGCAGCCGAGCGCCGCGACAAAAGAAGGCGCAATGCGCTTGAATTTCAACGAGAAGAAATAAAAGCTCAAATCGAGACAAACTATCCAAATCCCGAACAAAGACAAAGGGCAAGGACCATAGAGCTTGCCATAAACTCCCTAGTCGCCGAAGCAACCCCACCGGCAACAACAGTGAGCCTGTTAAACAACATGACCTTATCAAATGGTCAGCTTGACACTTGGACTACAAGATGGCGCCCACAACTTGTCCAAACAGCAACTAAATAATTTATACACGAATAAGAAAAATGGCCTGAATTTGCTATCATAAATCCGTGGACCCGGATAAAAAACTGCAAATCAAAAAAGAAACAAGAAAAATTGCAACAGATGCTCTTTTCCAAACTTTAAAAAAAGCTCTTGCAAAAAACCTCATTTCGGAAAAACAATTTCGAGACCTTTGGTTTGAAGAACTCAGAAAAAGCCCAAAAATATTGGGTAATGCGCCGGGAAAGTTTCAATTTACTTC
>CAZEDQ010000039.1:1648-2417 GCA_964511055.1 uncultured Gammaproteobacteria bacterium | reverse complement strand
ACAGCAACTACCAACGCCTTGAATACTTATGCTAAATCCTAACTTCGTCCTAGTCGGTATTTTAATCGGAGCAATCGGCAGTTTGAGCTACCTTATCGATACGGTAAGGGGAAAAATCAAACCGAATAGAGTCTCGTTCTTCATGTGGTCGATTGCACCTCTTATTGCCTTTGCCGCCGAAGTTAAAGAGGGTGTTGGGATCCAATCGATAATGACTTTCAGCATTGGCTTCTTTCCCCTGATAATATTTATAGCCACATTCGTAAACAAAAAGGCTGAGTGGAAATTAACGCCGTTTGACCTGGCCTGCGGAATTCTGTCTTTCGTTGGCCTCTTCTTATGGTATATCACTAAAGTTGGCAATATAGCCATATTTTTTAGCGTCCTGGCAGACGGCCTGGCAGCAATACCAACTATCGTCAAATCTTATCATTTTCCCGAAACCGAACGCCCAATTCCCTGGCTATCATCTTCAATAAACGGATTATTTACTACACTGACAATAAAAACCTGGAATTTTTCAACTTACGGTTTTCCTGTTTATTATCTTATCGTTACACTCATAATCTTCATCCTTGTCCAATTCAAAATCGGCAAAAAGTACAATTTATTCAAATAAAACCTCCCTTACAATCAAAAGTCACAAATCTATGCTAAAATTGGCCAAAATTATCTAATTTTATGTTGGAACAAGAACAAATCAGGACCGCCGAAAGAAAATTAGATCTTGCGCTTTATGCAAACGAGCGATTCTCACAAGGGTTAGTAA
>CAZEDQ010000039.1:0-1638 GCA_964511055.1 uncultured Gammaproteobacteria bacterium | reverse complement strand
TACCGACGCGTTCACTCCGCAAAGCGCGCAGGAAACAGCAACCAAATTCATCTTTTACCGGCTACAGGCAGAACAGCAGTTGAGAACGTATCGCCATGTGATTACCGAATTTCACCCAGACGAACCCCCCTTTGAAAGTGGGCTCACAGCAATCGACAGGGAAGAAATGGCCACAGCCATAGATGAAGCAAAAAACGGCAATTACCAAAGGGTCAGAGGTTATCTCAAGGAATACCTAAACCGCTGGCCGCCAAATACAATGGATCCACAACTTTCAAGAAACACTAGAGTAATGATCACAGCAATACCCGATTCCGGTGAGCCTTTCCATAAACCGCTTTTGCCGTACGACGATCCGGCCGTAATCGATGGCTACGAAAAAACGAGGGAATTCCCGGCAAGTCCCCAAAAAACATAAAACCGGTGGCTTCCTTATCATATACCCTATAGTTTGCAATACCAAGCACAAATTGATATAATTCCCGTTATGGCAAATTACCCGGAGCAGCAACCGAGACCAACCGAAACGGAAGGTAGGGAAAATCCAGTGTTCCTACCCGAAAATGTTTCGTTAAAAATGATTTTGTCCCGTCATATAAACGGGGAAGATGTTGGTGATTTCTATGAATTTCGCCGAAAGTTAAAATCCGCAGACATTTTTTTACCGGAATCGATTGGTTGGACAGATGAAAGCCTAGAACTGTTTAGAGCCGTTTCGCGGGGTGAAAAAGCGGCACATCGCCAAGCACTGCAAACTATTGACAACCCCCAAAATATATTTTTGCCGAGCATAGATTTCCAGAGAGCACTTTTGAAAGCCCTTTATGCATCAAACAGATTGGTGGTTGCAACAGACCTAAAAGCAGGCGACCCGCTTATAGACAAAGGCCTGATAATTTTAACGGGCAAAGAACTCTACTCAACAGATTTTGAAACAGCCCTTGAACTTGTAACTTCACATGTCCGAAAAGTCGCGCTCGGCACAGAAGCACGGGAAAACCACATCCTTCGAAAAATTGGCCCGGCACTAACGGCTGCCATTGAAAGCAAACCAAAGCTAAAAGAAAAAGTGCAGGTTGATGTCTTGATGACATTGGGTGCCATGCACATACACGTTGCAGATGTATTAACCCGGCAAGCAAACTTACAAAGGGAAGCACGCTGCTCCCGGCTTCCTGTAGTAGAAGTGGAACTAAATGAATTCGATGAACCCACATCTGACCTAATTCAGCATTTCCATCCGTCGCTGGACCACACCCTATCCGACGAGCAAGTAAAAAATGCAACCGGGTTCGTACTTGCAATGGACATGATTGATAGAACCTACGCATCCTTAGATCAATTTACCGCTTCAGGACAAGGTGTAGACAGCAAAACAAGAAATGAGCTGGAAAAGCTTGCACGTTCCATGTCCATGGATGAGACCAAAGAGCTATTTGGAGCAATACGGGATCTGCAGACGGAAAATGCCGGTCTTATTGATGTACTCAGATCAAACAAGGCTTTCAGTAAACTTGTTTTCTCACTTACACAGTTAGACAATCAAAGAAACCCTCGTACGGAAAAAAAATAACAACCTAACGGAATTTACTCAACATCTGTAATATGAAGTGCTAAAATTTACTAAAAATATATGAT
>CAZEDQ010000038.1:0-4177 GCA_964511055.1 uncultured Gammaproteobacteria bacterium | reverse complement strand
TTTATAGAAACAATACTATTATAAATCGCCTGCCAATTTAAAAGCACAAAAGGGAAATGGAGTACTAAAAAAGTTAGTATACCGGAAAGCACCAACTTAAGGTTTATAAAATCCTTATTTTTTAAAAAGAACAAAAATGGAAGTGCGTAAAATATCTTGACACCGACAGTAAGCGACAGTAGAGTTCCCGACAATATAAATCTTCGGTTTAAGAGAAATAATATTCCCAATAAAAGCAAAGAAACAATTAATCCGTCTGTCCATGAAAAAGTCAGAAAATAAACCAGCCTTGGATTATAAAGGTAAAGCAGCGAAATTATCTGTGAAATCTTCTTATTGCCCCAGGAACGCATAGAAATTTTGTACAATGCAAAAGCGGCAAGAAAATTGGTAATTATCAGTAAGTATCTCGGTTCTCCTAGCAGAATATCAAACGGTAAAAACAAAAAAATTGTTGCTGGTCCATAGGCATAATGGCCATAGCCAAAATTTTTTGGTGCAAGCTGAAAATTTGTTGCACCAGTTTCGTATGGGTTTTCCAATGCCATTATCCTTGGCGGGCCATACCTCAAGACCTGGTAAACGTCAATATCGGGAACCCTGACAATTCGAATCAACGTTAGCTGAATAACCAAGGATAACAGGATTAAAATTGCAAATTTATAAGCAAGCAATTTTTTAATTAAACTAATATTGGAATTTTCGAAAAAATACAAAAGTATAATTGGAGGAACCAAAAACATTGCAAAACGGTTAACCCACATAGCTAGGCTTAAAAATCCGTTTACGTCCTCGACGTTAATGGTGAAAGAAAGAATTGAAAACAGGAATAATACAATAATGAGAATAGACCCAAAATCAATTTTTTTGGTTGTAAATAACTGCCCCTTTACTAAAACGATTACCGAAAGCAGTAAAATTGTGGAAAGTACGAGATAAAAACCGCTCATAGAAAACCAAAGGTTGACGGAGTAAATAAATGTTGAGGTAAGAAAAGCCGCAATAAGTAAAGTTAGGCGAGAATTCTGATCGCTCATTTCTTTTGGGCCTTAATAAGGACTTCCATGCCCAAATTGGTGTATTCCATGCTTATGATTTTAAAGTTAGCTTTCCTCACCTTTTTTATAAGTTCCTTTGGCTCCAGACAATTAATATGACTATGATTCCAAACGGAGCCCTTCCATTTTGTCCAAAACCACCAAACTGTTTTAAAAAGTAAACTATCTGTATCCTGAACAATTACAAAGTAACCGTTTTTCGCCAACACCCTGTGGATTTCCAAAAGTGCTCCATCTGGATCATGAAGATGTTCTAAGGTTTCTATTGCCACAACAAAGTCAAAAGAGCCTTTTTTAAAAGGCAGTTTATGGGCGTCGCCCTGAATAAAAGTAATGCCAGGCTTAGTTTTATTTGCGTAGGAAATGGCATCGGCGTACTTATCAAGACCAGTAATATTAAGTTTTGGAAAAAGCCTTTTTATAGCCGAAGTAGTTGTACCGTCAGCACATCCGACATCGAGAAGTCTTGCCTTGCGGTTTTCAAGAAGCCTTGCCAAATTTGCCCATTTATGATTGTGCCAGTATTTTTGCAGCAAATTGTTTTTAGTTCCACTGTCGTAATAATCGGCAGGTACCTGCTTTAATATATCTTCAAATTGAGGCGAGTCCGGGCTCATATTATATTTTTAAAATAATTTATTGTTTCCCCAAGACCTTCTTCCAGCTTCGTTTTTGGTGTCCACCCTAAAAGCCTTTCTGCTTTTTGTATATCCGGTTTCCTTTGCTTTGGGTCATCCTCCGGTAACTCTTCATATATAATTTCACTGTCAGATTCCGTAAGTCTTTTTATGATTTCGGCAAATTCCAGAATGGTTTTTTCTTCCGGGTTGCCTATATTTATCACCTCTCCGCAGGTTCCAGCAGTCTCCATCGCCCTTACAAGACCATCAACCTGATCGCTAACAAAACAAAATGACCTAGTCTGTTTCCCGTCGCCATAGATAGTCATTGGTTCTCCCCTCAAAGCCTGCTTTATAAAATTCACAACCGCCCTGCCCTCATTAATATTCATCATAGGTCCGTATGTGTTAAAAATTCTGGCAATTCTGCCGTCCATGCCCTTTTCCCTTATAAATGCGGCGACGATTGTTTCTCCAAATCTTTTTGATTCGTCATAAACGGAACGCGGGCCGACTGTTGAAACGTTTCCTCTGTAATTTTCGTCCTGCGGTGACTTTTCAGGATCACCATAAACCTCAGAAGTTGAGGTAAATAAAAGTTTAGCATTCTTTTTTAGCGCCAGTTCGCACATATTCCATGTACCAACACTATTGACCCTCATCGTTTCAAAAGGGTGGGCTATATAGGAAACCTTAGACAGCACATTTGGGTCGGCAGGGGATGCCATGTGATAAATCTCGTCAACTTTGTTAAATTTTCGGTTGACAAAAGGCTTGCATACATCATGATTAAAAAAATAAAAATTGTCTTTGGTCAGTAAATGCGCTATGTTTTTTTCAGACCCGGATATTAGGTTGTCCAAACAGATTACAACGTCTCCTCGGTCGACCAGGAATTCACAAAGGTGACTCCCAATAAACCCCGCACCACCTGTAACAATTATAATTTTGTTCATCCAAGAGTTATTTTTTCCAAAGCTGCTGCAATAAAATCCATCTCCGGTTTTTTTAACCGGGGGTGCATCGGTAGGCGTATCAAAGTTGAGGCTACCTCTTCGGAAACCGGCAAATCGCCGGCCTTGTAACCCATTTTTTTACCCATCAAAGACATGTGAAGCGGCAAATAATGGAATGATGCCTCAATACCGTACGACCTCAGTTCGCCTATAACCCCATCTCGCATAAGACGCGGAACCCTTATGGCAAAAATATGCCAGTTAGGTTCTGTTCCTCTTGAAACTTGAGGAAGGATTATCTTTGATGATAACTTGTTGAGCTTTTTCAGTAAATACTCAGCATTTTTCTTTCTAAGTTGCGTGATCAAGTTCAATTTTTTTACTTGCTCTAGGGCAATTGCCGAAAGAATGTCAGAAAGAATTAAACTTCTGCCGACATTTACCCATGAGTATTTTCTTCTTTCACCGCGCATAAACGAAGACCGGTTTGTTCCCTTTTCCCTAATAATTTCCGAAATCTTAAATATTTTTTTATCATCAGTTACAAAAGCACCGCCCTCACCGCTTGCAGCATTTTTAGTCCCGTGAAACGAAAAACATCCGATTTGGCCGATTGTTCCTAAATTTTTACCTTCATATTTCGCTCCCAGGCCATGGGCGGCGTCTTCTATAACGATGAGCTTATGTTTTTGGGCGAGATCGCTGATTGCCTCCATGTCACAAGTCATGCCGGCATAATGGACAACCATTATGGCACGTGTTTTTTTGGTGATTTTCCTCTCAATTTCCGCTGGGTCAATGTTGTATGTATTAATATCTATATCTGCAAAAACAGGCTTTGCCCCAGAAAGCATCACTGCATTTGCACAGGAGGAAAAAGTAAAGCTTGGCATTATTACCTCAGCACCCTTTTTGAGGGTACAAGCGCAAGCAAGTTCCAGTGCTGCAGTTCCTGAACCTGTTGGTAGGGCATATTTGATATCAAGGATTTTTTTAAGTGCCTTCGAAAGGTGTTCGCTGTAAGAAAGGTCTCCTACACCCGTGCCGCTTCGCATTGCGTCAATTGCTGCCCTTTCCTCCTCGCGGCCCCAAAAAGTTTTGTGAAGAGGTATAGCGTATTTATTGTCTTTTGTCATTTGCCCTACCGATTGGAATCGCTGCGAAACTTTATCAGGCTGGAAATATAGTTGATGGAATCAGGTATCAGCTTTACAGTCGATTTTTTTTCAGGTCTTCTTATAAAAAGTACCGGAATCTCGCCGATTGCCAGACCTGCCCTGCTCGTTCTGGCGCAAATCTCCGTATCCCAGAACCAGTGCTTGTCCCTTGTTTTCTTTAAGATGGGTAGAATTGTTTTTCTTCTAAAAAATTTATATCCCGCTTCCGTATCCTCAATAGGCACGTCCAAAAATAACTTTATAATGGAAGCGTAAACCTTAGATGCAACTACACGGGTTATAGATTTAAGACCGCTTTCGTAAAATCTTTTCCCGACTACCATATCGCGGCCATTTTCAATTTCTTTCACAAAGAGGGGTATATA
>CAZEDQ010000037.1:2925-5038 GCA_964511055.1 uncultured Gammaproteobacteria bacterium | reverse complement strand
TGTCTGCAACTGTTCCTTCAACTGTGAACTTAGGATAAGGCTCAAGATTTCTTCCCGATTGTTGCTCCCAGGGTTTGGGTTCTACGCATATATATGGAGAAGTGGGGTCTTCTGCGTCTTTCAGCCAATATATTTCGTGCCCGGTACCTTGGTATTCCGGATGTTCATCGGCGGTTTTACCGTGTTCTTTTAACCACTTACGAATTATGCGTACTTTTACAATAAGTTCTTCATAATCGGCATCGGAAACGTGCTCTACTTTGCCAAAGGCAGCCTCTTGCATTTCCCTGGATCTTTCTTCAGGCGTAGACCGCTTGTATTTTGGTAAGTGAGCCTTTAGGTTTGGTTCTATTTGGCCGATCAGCTCAATATCTATAGTTCTTGCTTCAACCATTCCGGGAATTATATGCTTGCGCCTGGTGCAATTCAAGTTTTCAAGGAGACCCTGATTTATTTAAGTGAGGTTGTATAAGGTTTGATAAAAGAAAATAACAACTTTTGATCCATCAGTAAGCCACCTAATGGGTGTTATGTTTTTTTGCAATATTGTGTGGTCAAAAATCTTGGGTATTACCAGTTTTGCATTTGGGCCGAGATTAGCTACCAATCTTTGTGATTCTTCCCTTGGGGTAAATGTATCATTGTAATCATGAATTATATAAACTTTAGATTTTATGTTGGATGCTGCGCTGTCAGGCGAAAGAAGTCTTGCGTCTTCGATAAAACTTTCCGGGAGTGATTTAAGGAGAATTTCTTTCGTACGCTTGGCATCCTTAGTTTGTGCGGCTTGCTGCAAGATATTTGCTGCAGTGCCAGGGCCTTTTTTGTTTTGGGCCTTAGAGTTTTCAAGCCTGTAATTAAAATTTTTAGTTAAGGCGCTTATTGTTTCCCCTCTTGGCTCCCAAAGTCTTTGCCCGGTTGAGGTTATTGCCATGTGGGAAAATGCTTGGGAATAGTAATCTATGAGATTGTTATAAGGGGAGAAGGTGCTTACAACCGAAACATTACTTGCAATTTCTGGATTTTCTGCTGCCAAAAGCACAAAGCTTCCACCGGCACAAAAGCCAAAAAAGCCTATTTTCGTTTTGTCTGTTTTAGCTTGGCTTTCAAGGTATTTAAACGCATTTACATAACTTTTAATACCCTCCTCTGTGACAATATCGTCTTTCACCATTTGTGGTTTTGGGATCATAACTGTTATTCCAAGATTGGCCAGGTTTGCGGCAAAACCGTTTATGAGAGTCGAATTATAATCTGTTATCCCTACCCCGCTGGAGATAATTATTGCGCCTTGAATATCGTTGCCTTGCCTAAATATTTCGGCCTCTGTAAGCTTGTCGCCGTCTTGGTAATAGACAGTAGCTGGTTTTATGTTTGGGGGCTTTTTAAGTTCGGAAGTGCTTGGGTTCAGTGCTGAAACTAAAGTGATTACTTTATAGGTAGTTTTAGCAGGTTTTGATGTGGCAAGTAAGACAATAGAAATTGATAAAAGAAATGCTAAGGCGAGATGCCATTTATGTGAGAATGCAATTTTGAAAAGCATAGCTTATTCGGACTCAACGCAGTAGTTGAGGTTTCCCGGAGGGCTCGCGTCAAAGCAGGTTGCATTTGTGTTTGTACTAACTTCCGAGTCGTTGTCGTTATCAAGGCGTGCCCAAATTTTGTATCGGTTCCTTGGGGCATTTACAGAATAGCAGTAGTAATAGTCAACTGAGACTGCAGTAGTGCAGCCGGATGTTGGCGGTGGTGTAGGGAATGGTGTTGGCCCCGGGGTTGGCGCCGGCGTTGGTGTGGGTCCGCCACCGGGAGGGGCTTCGATGATGACGTTTGGAGTACATGTATAGTTTGCGCCTGGAGTATCAACAGTGATGTTGTCGACGGTTTGGCTGACTAGGTGTGCTGTAGCGGTTGCTTGAACAGTGCTTGCATCAGCGCAGCCGGAAAATATAACGTAAGGTTGCGCAAAATAACCGCTGCCATTACAGAGCACACTTACGCCTTCAATGATATGGGTAGCTGTATTGTAACTGGCAAAAGCAGCTGCCTGGGTTGGGCTGCAGCCACCTCCCCCACCACCCTCTGCATGGACTGGTGTTACGAGATTGAATTTTAG
>CAZEDQ010000037.1:0-2915 GCA_964511055.1 uncultured Gammaproteobacteria bacterium | reverse complement strand
GTTGATGCTAACTTAGCGCCGAAAATATTCTGCGACAATTGTGTTGGATCTTTTGGCAGTGTGTTTATGACACTGGTCGTATCAGGAATCCAGGGTTGAGAATCGGTTGAATAGCAGCCTTGGTCTGGTGCATGGCTTGTGCAGGCAGGCGGATATTTGCTGTTTTGTTGATAGTAAAGGTTAAGAGCCGATTTTATGGACTCTAGGTCGTTTTTTCTCTGGGTGTCCCGGGTTTTTCCTTGCGATTTTGTATAAGAAACTGTTGATATACCTGTTAATACACCAATTATTGAGATGACAATTAATATTTCTATTAAAGTGAAACCTTTTTTTAAACTCCAATGACCAAATACCAATGACCAAAACTTTTGAGTTTTGAGTTTTGAGTTTGGTGATTTATTGCCGGGCATTAATATAATATTGTCTCTAAGGTTTGCCAATGTCAATTATTGGGCTTGTAGTCTGTTTTGAAAGTTTTGTATATACTTAATACGTGAGCAGATCTTCGACTTACCATTTTATAAAAAAGAGATGGACCAACAAGCATAAGGACGTCAGTCGTAGATTGTGGGAAAAGCATAAGGATGCCCTTGTGTGGATTGGTGAAAAAGTCCCGGCAAAGGAGAAGCTTGCTTCCGGTGCAATTGGGGCTCTGATGATTTCAAACACACTTCCGGGGACTACTGCAGTTGTCCCAAATATAGCTGGTGAGTTTTCCAAGCCAAAAGAGGTCGAAATCCACCAAAATGAGACACCTACATTTGTTTCGACTCTTAGTGCGAGTTTGCCCGATAAAATGAGGCCTTTGTCTTCTGAGGAAGAAAACTCTGTTGCCAAAATTTTGTTCGACGAATTTAAGATTGCCGTTAGTGCGTCTTTAGACGGAAAAAGGCTAAATAGGAGTTACGGTTATATTGGCGCGGAACAACATCTGGCACGTTTTCCGGGAGATAGTATGGTCACGCATCTGGGTGCAAAAGCTGTTGAAAACAAGCTTTTTTATTCATCAGGTATGGCGCCGGGGTTGGGGGCATGGAGATATTTTGCAAGTTCAAAAAATGAATTGACGCAGAAGGATATCGAACGGGAGAAATGGTATATTGCTGTTCCTACTTTTAATGCCCCGGGTTATCTGGAAAACACCCGCGAGTATAGTAAATGGTTTAAATATAGGAAGATGCTTGTTGTCAACCCTAAAACAGGCCAGGCTGTTGTTGTTGATATTGCAGATGCGGGCCCTGCTGAGTGGACGGGTAAGCATTTGGGAGGATCTCCTGAGGTTATGGCCTATTTAGGCTTGCAACACGGGATGCGAAAAGGAGCCGTGCTTTATTTTTTTATTGACGACCCCGATGATAAAATTCCTCTGGGGCCGGTATAATTTTAGTGATAAGTGATATGAAAAAATATTTTTACCACGACATTGTTGACGTAACATGGATTGAGGAAGCGCTGGACATCGGAGATCTGTCAAAGACGGAAAAGGCTGAGCTTGCCCAAATTGCGCAGTTACACTTACACGATGCGATACTCGATGTTATCCTTTCCGAGCTCTCAGAGCGTGATAAAAAGGTGTTTTTGGCGAATATGCACTACGATATCAACGAAAAGACCTGGAAGCATTTAAACGAAAATATTGACAAAATCGAAGGTAAGATAATTAAAATTGCCGAAGATTTAAAGACAGAGCTAAAAAAAGATTTGGCCGATGCAAAAGGTGTCAAGTGAGAGGATAGCCGAGCTTGATATCCTGAGAGCTCTTGCGATTTTTGCCGTTATTTTGATCCACTCAGTAAGCGGTGCTTTATACAAAGCGAATTGGACGTCTCTAGATTTTAAGTTTTATGTAATCCTGGACCAGCTTTGCCGCTTTAGCGTGCCTTTATTTGTTGGACTTTCCGGCTACACGCTTACCTTAAGGTACAAGGAAAGACCTGTCAATTTTGGTGAGTTTTTCCGCAGGCGGGTTTTGAAGCTTGTGCCCTGGTATTTGTTCTGGTCTGCCGTAGTACTTTTATATATCCGTTTTAGTGCTTTTGGGTTTGATGCCCCACGCTTTCCAATCTGGAAAGTTA
The DNA here is from genome assembly GCA_964511055.1 of uncultured Gammaproteobacteria bacterium. Classification (GTDB taxonomy): domain Bacteria; phylum Patescibacteriota; class Microgenomatia; order Curtissbacterales; family GWA2-41-24; genus JAKAJD01. The sequence continues at coordinate 840 of CAZEDQ010000037.1, read as the reverse complement.
TTTTTTTAGGGAAGGCAGATTACCATTTGTATTTTGTGCCGATGATTTTTTCGCTTTATGTCTTATTCCCCTTTCTGGTTATTCTCTTAAAAAAATGGGGCATGTGGCTTTTAGTGCTATTTTTATTACTTGAAACGTTATTTTACTTTGTACTTAGTGATTTTGCCGTTGGGCGGATTACTTTACTTTTTTTTCTAAACGACCAGCAGCAATACCTATTTTTCGGCACCTGGATTTTTTACTTTATACTTGGGATTTATCTTGCTTTAGGCAGCCAGCTTGTTGGCTTTGTCAAAAAGTATAAATCATTGTTTCTGCCTATTTTGTTTTTAGCTTTTTGCTGGGAGGTTTTTAATACTTTTGATTTGATTGGTTCTTTTGGGGATTTAACTTCGGCAACCAGGTCTACAAGAATACCGGTTTTAGTCTATGCAAGCCTGTTTTGTTTGCTTGCAATAACTACTACAGGTTACTTTAGGCTTCTGCCAAGAAAACTGCATATCCTTTTTGTTGCGGTTGGCCAAAGGTCATACCTAATTTACCTTTTGCATACTATACCTTTGAGGGTATTTAGTAGCTATATTGGCCCCACATCAATTAAAAATACACTTCTTCTTTTTGTACTTGTAGCACTTACGTCCGACTATTTAGCGCAGATTGCGCTTATTGTTGGCCGCTATTTCCACGCCAAGTTTTTGTACAAGCGAGTTGAGGAAATCTGACAACTGTCCCTTTGGTTCTTGATAGCTGATTTTTTTTAGGGATACAATAAATTATGGGCAGGTTTTTATCTGTTTTTTTGTTTTTGTTGCTTTCTAAGTAGTTATTGTTTGACATAAC
>CAZEDQ010000036.1:1068-6868 GCA_964511055.1 uncultured Gammaproteobacteria bacterium | reverse complement strand
GATTTAGGATCCGGTGATGGTCGCCTTCTTTTTGCCGCCGCAAAACTTGGAGCAACCGCCGTTGGTTACGAACTTAATCCGCTTCTTGTAATCATAACCACCCTGCGCGCAAGGATCATGGGTTTATCAAAAAACGTCATCGTAAAAAAACGAAGCCTTTGGGAAGCAGACTTAAAAACCGCCGACGCTGTTTTTGTTTATGGCCGCAAACACACAATGAAAAGGTTTGAAGATTTTGTTTATAAAAATTGCAAAAAGGGGACGCGAATTACCGTTAACAGCGACAAAACCGTGGCCTTTCCATCTAAAAAAGCTCTTAAATCAGAAAACGGAATTTTTCTGTATAGGGTTTGATTACTACTACTAGTTAATCCCTTGGTAATTACTCTGGATTATAGGCACCACGGTACTGTAAGCAGATTGGTAAACGAAGTAGAAAAGGTAGGAAACTGCCGCCATTTGAAGCATTATGATTGCAATCATAAACCAGACGGCAAAACTGTTAAGTAAATTCTCCTTTTTTACCTTTTGCCTCCAGTAAAAACCGCCAACCAACCCGATAATCCCCAAAAATATTGTCAGGTTATCAACTAAAATCAATCCTGACTCTGAAACGCCCGTATTTGCACTAACACCTAATTTTGTAAGCTGTTCAGGAACACCGACTGTCGCGCGTGAACTGAAAGCCGAAAGAATTATCACAATGGAAAACGCTATGGTAATTGCCGGCAAAACCAGCGGCAAAACTTGTTTTTTACCTGCTTTATAGAATGCCCAAATTGTTGTAAATGGCGGAAAAACCAAGCTTAAAACAACATATCCCCAAACCCCAACTTTAATGTTTTGCTGTGTTTGTGCAACCAACTTATCCAATTCGCCGGCAGATTGAGGGGTTTGTGATTGGGAATTTTCGGTTACTCCTATGTTGTCCATTATTGACTATGCCGCTTCCTTTTGGGCTACACTGTTTTCTGTGTTCTGGCTTTTATAATTTAAGACAGTATCGACATTTCTAATAACATCTGAATCCATTGCACCTTCTGCTATTGCTTCAGAAACACTACCTCTTATTAAATCTCTCATCCTTCCTAACATAGGTCTGTCAGCGGTAAATGAAGCAACCGGCCTATACCATTCCCCACCCCTTCTCATTACAGGTTCGGTTAAACTGTCTGTTACAGATTTGTTGCTATCTACGCCATTTGATGAAGCATCTAATATATCCCAAGCTTGAGCGGTAAGAATTCTTCTTGATGGATTTACTGGATCCGCAGTTGTTATTTGGATACTTCTGTTGGCACGATATTTTCTGAGTTCGTCAGTAGTATAAACAATATCATGCCCATGGACAGCCAAAGACCCGTTACTGCGCCATTTTTCTGGACCACGGAATCTTGAAAGCATCGGAATTTCTCTTGGGCGAACTACAGTCCTTGGCGCTTTGTATCTGGAAACTAATGCTTTTGCAGTATCTAATGTTTCTGCGGGCATTTTACCTGAGGCCACTTGTTGCTCAAGATATTCAACTGCTTTTTCCTGCATCTCAGCAAGTGTTTGACTGTCAACTTTAAGCCCCCTCCACGCAAAATTAACATCGACAGTGCGCGGCGTACCTTCATCATTGCGGATTTTCAAATCAACCGGCCGAACACTCCTGACAGAATTTTCGCCCTGGTCCAAAGTTATGTATCTGTCATTCCATCGCCCTGACACGGATTCCGGATTAGCCTCAATAATTTCCCAAAACATAGGTGTTAAGACCATTTTTGGTTCACCATCTGTGCCTGTATTTACGGCTAACTCCACACCCCTCTCGACCCGCTTTCTCTGCTCGCCGATAAAAAAATCGGAAGGCTGGTCTGGTTTAAAGTATCTGACTTGGTACTTTTCAAAATAATCATACTCGGTTGTGCCCGGGTTATAGGGATTTCTCAGCCGGTTAACATTAGGTGTAAAAGAAAGGACATCACCATCAACTTTCAAGTCACCACCGCCGTCAGTCCATGTGTCTGCAGAAGCACTGCGTTTATCCCAATTTAACTTAAATTCCCGATCATTATTAACGTCAGGCGCAGCTTCTTCCACGGTTTCGGTTTGCTCTTCTTTTTTAGCGTTCACAAATTTAATAAGATCCGCGCCCGGCATGTCATCGCCTTTATCAATTGCTGCCTGTGCAGTCCGGATAAATGTATCAATGTCTGTTTGGGCATTTTTAATACCAATTGCCATTTCGACTATAACTTTTGCCGATTTTTCCCCGTGCATTTTGCCCAACTTTTCGATGAGTGCTCTATTTTCCTGTATTTGCTCGGCAGTATTATTTTGCGCAACCGTTTGTGCTAAAAGTCCTACATCACCTTTCCCATCTATGAAATAAGTTTTTTGAGCTTCTGCTACTGCACTTGCGCTATCCACGTCAATTCCCATCCTTTGGAGAAATTCTGCTTCCGGCTTACCTTTATATTGGTCAAAAAATTCTTGCATTTTCCCCTTCCACCTTTCCAACTGTTGTTCAAACGTCATATCCTTAAACGGACTGTTATCACCCCTCCAATACTCTTTGCGTTCATCAAGCGAGACCTTATTAGCCTTTTCGGTATCAATAGGCCCGCCCTCTGCAATTGCCTCAATTTTTGCTTTATCTATTCCCGTAGATATTTCACCTCCGAGAAGAAGAATAGCCTGAGCTCCTGCCGTTTCCGCGCTAAGCAATTTTGTTTCTGCGTCAGCATTTACCTCAGTGGTTATGACATCAGGCGTATTATTTTCACCCGGCTGTTCAGCAGTCTGAACCTGATTTTCTGCGAGATTGTTTTCACTAACCCTGACACTGTCTGCCAATAGTTGATCGTTTTCCGCCTGGATCAGTGCTCCAGTCTGCGTTTGTTGCTGAACTTGTTCCTGTCTCCTGATTTCTTCTAAAGCCTCCTTTATGCCTGGATGCTTTTCAGCGTAGGCTGCTGCTTTTTCCGGATATCTTTCTGCAAAAGCTCTCCAACCACGCATACTTTGGCTTCTATTTGCCCTTTGCCAAGTGATATCAAAACCAAAACTTCGGTCTTTGACCTCGTTATTTGTAGCTACAATAATGTCATCTTCTGTAAGTTTTACTGCTGGGTCTAGCCGAGGGTCTTCATAAACACGGGTTTTCTCCTTAATATCATAAGCAGTTGCATCATCAGGATATCTTTCTCTGAAAACCCTCTCGGAATCTGATTTCAAAGTGGGTTTGTCTCTTTGGCTTCGGTCAAGATATCCAAGGTTGTAATTTTGTCCGGCCTCGGTTAAAAAATCCTCCCCAGGGTGCTCCATCAGCCATTTTTGTTTTAACTCCTCACGAATATTTAAATATCTTGGATCTAAATCCAAACCTTCTGCAGGAGTACCATGTATTTCTGTATTATCAGGACTATTGCCCTTTCCCTTTTTAACTCCGAATTTACTTTCGCGATAATCATCTGTTGTATTAAAACGCCTATATTTTTTTCTGCCGGCAGCAAGATTTTTCAAGTCTGTCCGGTCTTTAATTCTGGGTTTATCTTTGTTCAAAGCGCTAAGTGCTCCTGAAACACCCAAGCCATCTGTTTTTTTTGATTTTTGTTCTGGTTGCCCTTGCGGTCGGGAGAACTCAACCTGAGTATCTCCGCGCATTTCCGCACTAACCGGCCCTTTAGCCATTTTTAACCATCCTCCTTACCGAAGCACGTAATTTTTCAATCATTTCGGCCTTGTGCTTATCATCCTGCTCGGAGAGTATTTCAAAAACCACGCTTGCAAGCTCGGAAGCTTTATCATCTAGTTGGGGAATCACTTTTAAAAGCTCGTCGTGCGATATATTTTCGGGGACCGCATCAAGAACCAATTCGGCAATTTCTGCCGCCCTGTCACCTGTTATTTTGCCTTGTGTAAGCTGGCTTTCCAAATCCTTTACTATCAGGGCTTCAAGTTTGTGGCGAAGCGTTACGTTATTTGTATCAGTCATACGCCAGCTTATTTTTCAAGATTTTTCAAAAGCGCTCCGGTAATTGCCATAAGCACAAGACCAATAACAGCCGAAGCCCACCCATTTAAATCTACAAACAATTTCCCCAAACCCGTTGTGAATAAAGAGAAACCTGCTGCCCCCAAAAGTAGTGAAAGCAGCTGGCTATTACGGATCCTTCTCACCGGCGGGGATTTTCCAAGAAGCTTAACGACCTTCACGGCTGTCTCGTCGGCTAATTTTTCTGGGTCAACTTTGGTGGTTTTTATTTGTTCTTCGTTTTGAGGCACCTTAATTTCATTTTAAACTATTCTACCTTCTGGTTGCCCTAAGGAACGTCCAGCGCAAACGGTCGGCAAAATTTAAACTTTTATAAAGGGCTTGCCTCAAAATTAAATCGTAGGTTCCAATATATTCAACATGCGCCGGGCCATAACCAGCCTTAAACCTATGGAAACCGTACCATGGATCACTTTCTTTGGCATCAGGTCCGAGTGCCCCCCACATATCAAAAACTCTCATGCTCATTTTTTTACCCAGTCGTATTGCCTCCCACGCAACCAAATTCGACGCCATAACATCGCGGTTTTCGCTGGAAGATCCTCCATAAGGGTAATAAAGCGTATCTTTAAAATTAAAAAGCATCCAGGCAACAAGTGGCCTTCCTTGATATTTGGCTACTAAAACCCTAGCCATCCCGGCAGGCATTAAAGTTTTCCAGGCTAATGTGTGGTATTCGGGCGTGTGGCCGAAATATTTTTGCCTATGGGTGGTGTCGAAATAAAGCTTCAGGTAAATTTCAAAATCGGCGTCTTTTGTTGATTCGTAAACCTCGACACCCTTTTTTTGCGCAACGCCTATGTTGTAGCGGGTTTTTGGATGCATAGCAGCCAGTAAATCTTGCTCACTTTTTGTAAGGTCTAATAAAAAATTGTAGCGGGTAAAAAGTGATTTTTTAGAAGGGGAGTATCCCAAAGACAGTATTTTTTCTTTTAAATCCTCCCGGGCAAAAACATTCGGTTCAATTTTGACAAAAGCAATGTTTTTTTCCTTACCGATATCAATAAGCGCTTTTGTCATGTCGCGGTCTGGCATCGGCCCCTTTGGCAGATATCCGACAGTCTGTGGAAAAATTGGCACCGGATGCAAAGTCAACTGATAGGCGCCAACCATTGTGTTGCCATTGAATTGCCCAAGCCTTACAAGATCCAGCCCTGTGCTTTTTCTAAACTCTCCCCACTCCCAGGATTGGATAATATGGTAAACGTGGCTGTTGTAATTTATTTTTTCTGTTTCTTCAACTTCTCGGACTATCATCAACTTATATACTAACCCGACGGGAAATATTTTTCAGCTTTCCTTTGTAATCTTACCGAATTCGCTAAAAAGTTTTCGTATTTTTGGGTCAATAACGACTTGGCAGTAAGGGGCAGTCCTGTTGTTTTCAAAATAATTTTGGTGGTAATTTTCCGCTTTGTAAAAATTTTTGAAAGGAACAATTTCGGTCACGATTTTCTTTTTATAAGTTCCGGATTTCTCGATTTCACCACGGATATCCTCGGCGATCTTTTTCTGCTTCTCGTCCCGGTAAAAAATCGCCGATCTGTACTCCGTGCCTACATCATTACCCTGCCTATTTAAAGTCGTCGGGTCGTGAAGTTTAAAGAAAACATCAAGCAGGGTTTCCAAACTGATTAATTTCGGGTCAAATTCAATTTGTATCGCTTCGGCATGCCCCGTTTTCCCACCACGCACCTGCTCATAACTTGGATTTTCAACAGACCCGCCGCTATAACCGGGCATAACCGAAATCACACC
>CAZEDQ010000036.1:0-1058 GCA_964511055.1 uncultured Gammaproteobacteria bacterium | reverse complement strand
AAAATTGCCTCCGTGCACCAAAAACACCCACCAGCAAGCGTTATTGTTTCTATTTTATTGTCTATATCAGGCATAACGACTCTTCCCGACTAAATAGTACTGATCAGCTCTTCCGGAATATCGATAACAAACCTAGAAACTAAATTAGAAGAAGTTGTCCCGAAATAAAGCCGCTGAGAAGCATAGGTCAAATATAGCTTTTTCCTCGCTCGCGTCATTCCAACATACGCCAAACGCCTTTCCTCTTCAATTTCCGAAACATCCAGCATAGACCGTGAATGGGGGAATAGACCTTCCTCCATGCCGATTATAAAAACATGGTCAAATTCCAGCCCCTTTGCCGCATGAATGGTCATCAAGGTCACCACATTAGTATCCACTTTTCCTTCGTGGGATTTTTCCGGTGTAATTTTACCTTCCATCAAGGCAATATTCTCAAGAAGCGTTTGTAAATTTTCGTATTCGGAGGCAACGGACTTAAGCTCTTTGACGTTTTCAACGCGCATCAAACCCGCATCTGTCCCATCATCTAAAAGCTGGATATAATCAGTACTTTCCAAAACCTTATCGATAAGCTCGGCGGGCGTCGGCATTTTTTTCTTGTTTTTTAATTTATCGGCCATTTCTAAAAACTTTTTAAACCTTCCCTTACCGAGTTTTTCAACCCGCATCCTGGAAACATCATCCAGCGGGTTTTCGATAATCCTAAGATAAGCAAGGACATCTTTAACTTCTTTTCGCTCGTAAAACCTTACCCCGCCATAGATCCTATAAGGGACGTTATTGTGCAGTAGCGCTTCCTCAATCGTTCGCGATTGGGCATTTGTCCGGTACAAAACGGCAAAAGACCCAAAACCTTCTGCAGAATTCAAAATCCTGTCAACCGCAAAATTTGCTTCGTCAATTTCATTTTGGGCGTTGTAAATTGTAATCCGCTCGCCGTTTATATTTTTCGTCCACAAATTCAAAACCGGATGCGCTTTATTTTTGGAAATAACGGCGTTTGCAGCCGAAAGGATATTGCTGGTGGAACGGTAATTTTGCTCCAAATTAAAGAC
>CAZEDQ010000035.1:0-6935 GCA_964511055.1 uncultured Gammaproteobacteria bacterium | reverse complement strand
TGATCCATAAAATGGGCGGCGGTACAGGCTTTTCTTTTTCCAGGCTCAGGCCAAAAGACGATGTTATCGGCACCTCAAAAGGTAAAACAACAGGCCCCGTTGCGTTCTTGCAGGCTTACAACGATGTTACTTCCCAGATTCGTCAGGGTGGAGTCAGGCGCGGCGCCAACATGGGGATCCTTCACTACACGCATCCTGATGTTTTGCGTTTTGCAGTTCACAAAGTCGACGAGTTTTCTCTAACCAACTTCAATATTTCCGTGACTGTCGACGAGAAGTTTATGGAGAAGGTCAAGGAAGACACTAAATTCACTCAAGGGGAAATGGATACGGACGAAATTATTGAAGAGTTAAAAGAAGCATACGCTATCCGTGACCTCGACCTTAAAAATGTCCGGATCGAGGAAGCAGTCCAAAAGCTTTACAGCCTATGTGAAGCAAAAGAAGAAGGAGAAGGGTACGAACTCATAAACCCGAGAACCGGTGAGGTTACCGGTCGCCTTAACGCCAAAAAGGTATTTGACTTAATAACCAAACTGGCCTGGCAATATGGCGATCCGGGCATGATTTTAATCGACAGGGTTAACCACTCGCGTGCCAACCCGACACCCGCAATCGGCATGATCGAGGCTACAAACCCTTGTGCAGAACAGCCGCTTCTTCCCTATGACGCTTGCACATTGGGCTCAATCAACCTTTCCAAATTCGTAGATGAAAATACCAAAGAAATCAATTGGGAAGAAATGGGAGAGTCAATCCACACAGCAATTCACTTCTTAGATAACGTTCTGGATATGAACGAATATCCGGTTGCAGAAATAGACGAAATGACAAGCAAAATCCGCCGCATAGGCCTTGGTGTTATGGGCTGGGCGGACATGCTCGTTAAGCTCGGCATCGGCTACGATACCCAGGAAGGTTTTGATCTTGCCGAACGTGTTATGCAATTTGTCCAAAGTGAAGCAGACATGGCATCTGCCGGTCTTGCCAAAACCCGCGGCGCCTTCCCTGCTTTCAAAGGCTCAATTTACGACAGAAAAGATGGTTTCAAACCCAGAAACGGCGCCAGAACCACGATTGCTCCAACCGGCACAATTTCGCTTCTTGCAGATTGTTCAAGCGGAATTGAACCGCATTTTGCCCTGACTTTTGCCAAAAACACCATAGAGGGTAAAAGACTTTTTAACACCAACCCGTATTTCTTAGAAGCCATAAGGTCAAATGGCCTCGAAAACGATGATCTTCTTTCCAAAGTCGGTGAAAACCGCGGTTCTGTCCAAAACCTTGACGAAATACCCAGTGACCTCAAAAAAATCTTTGTAGTAGCCGGAGATATTTCGCCAAAAGACCATGTCAGAATGGCAGCCGCCTTCCAGAAGTTTACCGACAACGGCATTTCAAAGACTATTAACTTTCCCAATGAGGCAACCGTTGAAGATGTCCGCGAGGCATACTGGCTAAGCTACGAATTGGGATGTAATATGATCACAATCTATCGTGACGGCTCCAGGGTCAAGCAAGTTTTGGAAGTCAAAAAGGGCAAATCATATTACGACCAAATGACCGGAAAGCGTATCGATCAGGAAAAAGAAGAAGTCCCTTACACCCCAACAAAGCGCCCAACACCCCAGGAGGCCTGGGGTATGAGGGTCCGCAAGAAAGCGGATGTCGGCCACGTTTACACCTCGGTTTTTAGAGACAGCGACGGTGCACCTGTTGAAGTCTTTGTTACTATCGGCAAAACCGGCGGCTATGTTGCCGGTGCAGCCGAAGTAACCGGCAGGCTGGCATCACGTGCCCTAAAATACGGCGCATCACTTGAAGAAATCGCAACGGATTTGGTTGGCATTTCCTGCGGCACACCATACGGCTTAGGTCCGGAAAGTGTCCTCAGCGCCTTTGACGCAGTTGGTAAGTCTCTTCTGGAGATTGCCCGCGCCAAACAGCTCCAGCTGCCGGTTGTTGAAGAAACCGTTCAGTCTGCCAACCCTCAAATGTCAGAGGAAGCAACAATAGAAGAAAGGGTTCGTATCAGGTCAAATGGCCATACCAACGGCCACACGAACGGTCATTCATCAAACGGATACACAAACGGTCACTCGAGCGGGTTGTCAAACGGCCACTCGAAGCCGCAAACAACGGAAGAACCGGCCCAGTTGAGCCTTAAACCAACCGGCCAACAGTATGGTCAGATGATGACGGCCTACCAGGACGAAAAAGCTGTTGAATCCAAGTTTACGTCCTGCCCCGATTGCGGTTCGCCGGTAACTTATGCAGAGGGCTGCCGCAAATGCATCAACCCGACGTGTGGCTGGAGTAAATGCAGTTAGAAATCTTAAGAGGTGTAGAGTAAATGAGTAATAATTCACAGTCAACTTCAGTAACCGTAAAGATTACAGGTTCTGATGGAGAGCTTAGTACGAAAGCACTAACGACCTCAGATAGCGAATATCCAATATTTTCAATTGAATTATTGCAAAAAATAGTTGCAAATGAAGTAAATTGGGCTAAAATCGATAACAAGAATACTTACACCAATAGTCAAGGAGAAACGCTTGAATATAGATATTTTTATGTCAGTTTAACTTTAAATAATATAACAAGAAACTTGATTGCTAAATCGCCAAATTATGACATACCAAGCTTCTTAAGCCGAAAGGTACTTAGCTTATTCGACTTATAATTTTATTTATTCCAATTTAAATAAATATTCATGCGTATAAATAAATACTTAGCTTTTCTTGGCATTGCATTGAATAGTATTTTCTTCCAAAATATATAATAATTGGGCCAGTGGAAAACCTAAAGGTTTTTATAAAACAAAAATTAGAGATAATTTTCTTAACACTTTTTCTCACCGCGTACGCCTTTGCAGGAATTAGTGTTTCCCTAAACCGTTTTTGGCAATTCAATTCTTTCTGGTACGATTTTGGGATATTTGATGAAACAGTCTGGGAACTTTCAAGATTTCAACTTCCATACATAGAACAACTAAATCCACCCAACGGAATTGTCGTATGGGGAGATCATCTTAATCCGAGTGCTATATTGCTCACGCCTTTCTACTGGATTACAGATAAACCGGAAATAATATTAATTGCACAGGTTTTGTTCGTAGTTGCAAGCGCGATTGTAATTTACAAGATTTCAAGAAAACTCATTAAAAATCACTTTGCAAGAGTAGCACTCATTATGAGCTATCTTGGTTTCGTTGGTATGCAAAACGCAATCTATACGGACGTTCACAATATTGTATTTGCAATATTGCCCCTATCTTTGACGTTTTGGGCAATTTATGAGAAGAGATGGAAACTATATTGGTTATTTTTAATGCTCACTTTAGGTTTTCAGGAAACCTTAGCGAGTGTAGTTATAGGAATAGGCATATTTTTAATAATAAAAGACAGAAAATTGTTCAAAATTGCATTTACAACAATTATTTTAGGCCTCTTATGGGGTATCGTATCAACAAAAATTATTATGCCGGCATTTGCAGGTCATAGCTATTCATATAACCCAACAATTCCTAGCAATTTGTACAATCTGGTAACTGGTCTATTTTTTCCAGCAAGTATGAAACTGAGGGCTATAGTTGTTGCCTATGCCACATTTGGTTTTATGCCTATTCTTTCGATTTCGGCCGCTCCTCTTATATTTGAACACTTTTTAGAAAGGTTTGTTTTTAATGTAGCCGGAACAAGATGGGATTTGGGTTTTCATTACAATGTTTTACTTTCACCAATTATGGCCCTGGCAACGTTGGAGGTTTTATTAATTTTGCAAAAGAGAAAGATACCCAACCTGTTAATTACTATTTGGGCAGTCATTACAATAATGGGGGTTATTTTTATCCATAGATTTTACTACCACGGCCCTCTAATGCTTGCAACAGACCCTATATTTTACCAACAATTAAAACAAACGGATTTCTTGAATGAATTTGCAGAAAATATTCCCAAAAACGGATTAATAATGGCTCAAAATAATATTGCCAGCCATCTGACCCACAATTCGGTTATTTTACTACATACCAACTATGAAGATATAAATCCTGACACTGTAGCACTGGATTTGAGAGGTGGCCAAAATGCTAATGACTTTTTCCCCTTAACTGAGGATGATGCAAATAAACTGGCTGAAGATTTAAAATTAGATCAAAATTACCAAATAATTTATCAAAAAGGCAGACAAGTAATTTTCACAAAAAAATAATTTCCATGCGAATTAACAAATACCTTGCCTCTATTGGCATTGCATCACGCCGGAAAGTCGATGAGTTAATAGGGGAGAGCAGAGTAAAAATTAATGGAAAGACCGCAAGCCTTGGCGATCATGCCGACCCGCAAAAAGACATTGTGGAAGTTGACGGCCGAAAGGTAGGGGAGAAGGAGAAACTTGTCTATATCGCCCTTAACAAGCCCGAGGGCTACACTTCAACGGCCGCTCACATCAAAGGCGAAAAATCCGTTTTAGAACTCATCAAATCATCTGTCCGCCTGTACCCTGTCGGGAGGCTGGATAAAGATTCAACTGGTTTAATTTTACTCACAAATGACGGTGAACTGGCACAAAAGTTAACCCATCCAAAATTCCACATACCCAAAACCTACGAGGTGAAGGTGTTGGGAAGCGTGTCCAAAACCCAAATAGAAATGATGGAAAAAGGAATAAAACTGGAAGAGGGGGCAACAAAGCCGGCAAAAGTCCAAATAAAATCCGAGTCTCTCCCCCACCACAGCATTTTAGAAATTACGCTTTATGAAGGCAAAAAACGCCAGATTAGGCGTATGCTGGCAACTTTGCACCTGCATGTACTGGAACTAAAACGCACATCAGTTGGACCTGTAAAGATTGGGAACTTACAAGTCGGTAAATACAGAACCCTTACCGAAGAGGAACTATTTAAATTATAAAGCTTTCGCCGGATTTGAAAATTTTCGGTTTTTGATTCTTTAAAAAAACTTTTGCCTTTCCTTTTCCGCCAACCTTTATTTTTTTGTTATCTACCTCGACCAAAGTTTTTTCTTCGATAGCAACAACCGGGTGACTATTAAAAAGCAAATGCTCCAAAGTTCTTTCATCCCTGGTTTCGCCAGAGAAAACAGATTTATCATGCGGTTCTATGTAATGAGGGTTAATATTAAAGTTCACAAGTTCTAAACCCCTGAAATTTGTGCTACCCACCACGTTCCAGTCGTTTGTAGTTAGAATAGTCGGGCCAGCGATATTAGCTCCTGCGCTTATGCCAATATATTTAGCACCAGCTTTAACTTTACTGCGGATTTGTTCAAGAAGTTTGTATCCATTAAGCTTATTTAAAAGGTTGTAGGTATTTCCACCGCCTACTAAAAAAATATTAGTCCTTGCTATTAAATTCTCTGGTTTTTTATCAAGCCTAAGATGGTTTACTTTTATTCCAAGACTGTTTAATTTCTCCTCAACCCTTTTAAAATATTCATCAGCATCGTAAACCGTAGCAGCTGAAATAAAAGTCACAGTTTCACCTTTTACAAAACGGATCAGATCATCCTCCAACCATTCGTAAAAAGGTTCGCCAGAATTGCTGGCCAACAATATTTTCATCTGCCCCTCCCTTTCCAGACTATTTCTGACATGTCAGCTAACAAATTAGTGTATCTAAACATTGCATAGAACCAATCGGACAATCGATTAATATAAACAAGAAGATTATTATTAATGTCGTCTTGTTTTGATAGCGAAATCATCTTTCTTTCTGCGCGCCTAGCGATTGTTCTACATACATTAAGTTGAGCTGAAACTTGATAAGTATTTAATGTTGAATTCCATATAAATTCGTTGCTTGGAATTGAACTTAGGGCATGGTGTACAGAATAATTTCTCATAATAGCTTCGGCTTTTGATTTTACTCGTTGATCTCCTGTAGGAGTTATAAAATTTTTTCTTTGTGGCAGCTTATCCATCAAATCGTCAATTTCTTTTTCTAGTCTACCAACATGCCGTTTTGTTAAACGTTTTGTTTTTACTTTTATGTTTGCTGGAGATGCTAGATCAGAACCTGCAATTATTAGTTCTTGTTCAATTCTTTTTAAGCTTCTATGAAGTTCTGGAACCATCGGTTCAGTAAGAACCAGACCAACATTTGCATTAAGTTCATCAATAGTTCCAATAGCTTCTACTCTAAGGTCGTCTTTATCAACCCTTTTTCCTCCAAACAGGGAAGTAGTACCCGAATCTCCGGTTCTTGTATAAATTTTTACCATATCAGCCCTCGACGCTGATTATATAATATTAGTATAGAAGCAAGGGGGTGAGATAAATGTTGGTTGCACAAATGATGCGCTATGGAAATGGTGCGTATTACCCGAATGATGCTACAACGGCGCCAATTACTGGGCCGGTTATCCGATGATGTGGGGATGGGGTAATGGTTCTGGATTTTGGATTGGTTCGATTCTTTGTCTAATTACTTGGGTTGTGGTTTTAGCTGTTTTAATTTCTCTAGCACGCTGGCTATGGTACAAAGGAGACAGGGAAAAGAAAAGGTAGATAGTAACCCTGTATTCTAGTCTGCCTTTATTTGAGCCGAATAACCGGTTTTTTCAATTACCGCAATAACGTTTTGGATATCAAGTTTGTCCTGGTCAAATTCCACTTCAGATTCTTGTTTTGCAAAACTCGTTCTGGCCTCTTTGATACCTTCTAGATCCTCCAAATCCATGTCTATCTTCATGGCACACGAAGTGCAATGCATCCCGCTTATTTTTAATTTTTTCTTAACTATTTTGCTCATATGACCTCGATCACCCCCCTATACATACCCATAGAACAGGCAAACGTAATTTTACCTGCCTTTTGCGGTGTAAACTTAACAGTTTTTGTATCATTAGCCTTTAAATTAACGCTTACACCCATTGCCGGAATCCTAAATGCAGAAGCACAGCTATATGCATCCT
>CAZEDQ010000034.1:3705-7212 GCA_964511055.1 uncultured Gammaproteobacteria bacterium | reverse complement strand
CCGACTTCTCTCTTCTATGAAGCCTGCCGATTTCGGAAAACCTCAAAGGCAGCTCGCGGTAACTTCTTTGCCTGAAGCGGTACAGGATTGTCGATTCGGGGCAGTTCATAGGTTTTAAGGTATATGATGTTGATTTTTTGTCGTCTTCTTCGTCAGTGAGCGTGAGGTTGTACATATTATGCTCGCCAAATTTTGTCCAATGACCGGACGTTTTGAAGATTTCACTCTTTACCATAATCGGAGTAGAGGTTTCCTGATAGCTGGCGTCTTGGGTGAGTTTACGGATGAACTTTTCTAATTCTTTAAAGATTATCATCCCGTTTGGAAGCCAAAAAGGGGCACCCGGAGCTAAATCGTCCGTAAAGAAAAGTTCCTGCTCGCGGCCAATTTCGCGGTGGTCTTTTAAGTTTTGGGTGGTCATTTTGGAATGTTTGTTTGCGCAGATTGTATTACGTTTGCAAGGAATTTGCCAAGGATGGGAACAAAATCAACTTGGCGCACAAAGTAGACTATTATGCCAAAGAGTAGTCCGGTTCCTATCAAAACACCAAAACTCCAGGCAATACCACCGACGAAATTATTGATAATAATTTTTTTTAGCGGGCGCTCCACTTTTTTGTAGTTTTCACCACCCTGAGTATTATTTTGCTGTATCGGAATTTCTTCTGCCACCAATCTGATTGTATTAGAAAGTTGGGGTTTGGCGCAAGGAATTAGTGTTCGGTTGGGGGTTTTGGCTTTTGAGCTGCTTTTTCTGCAGCCTTAATGACAGAATCTGTTATTGCACCTTTTTGCTTTTGGACCTTTCTGAGAGTTCGGCGATCTTGGTAACCATCAAGTGATTGTTCAATTAGTTGGTCTGTTAAAGGCAGTGATCTTGTCCTGTCTCTGTTGGTAACTCCTATGTCCAGTTCACCTTGCATTCCTGGTTGAGCAGTTTTTGGCAACGAAACTTCACGGCCATGAACAATTCTTCTGACCGACCCGGACATGGCATCTTTTAGGTCGCCTTGAAATCTTTCCTGGTCAGGTTGCGCTGATTTGAGTGTCTGGTCACGTGTTGGTCCCATTTCCCGACCACTTATTGGACGCTTCGAATTGGGATTTAGTCTCCTTAAGCCTTTGGGATAAGATTCAGGTCCATTTTCACTCATTGATATATTTTACCTTGAAACCTGATAAATTGCTAAATGGAAATTGTCAGCAGTGAGTGTTAAAATCAGTTCTCGGGCTCATAGCTCAGTTGGTTAGAGCGTCACATTGACATTGTGGAGGTCAGAGGTTCGAGCCCTCTTGAGCCCACCGATTAATTAAATTTTTTGTACCACCATTACTATCCTATGGCGAGAAACCTCGATGCCTTTTCCCGAAGTATATTTTTTTACATATTTTTGTAGCAGCAGCCTGTCTTTTTCTGAATCGAAATCTTCGAAAATTGGAACCCCTTGAAGGAAAATGTCCATTGCCTCATAAGAAGGATAATATTCGAAATAATAATAATTTTTGGCGAAAACAATTTCAAAACCAATTTTTTCCAGCTCTTTAATATCTTTTTCCAACCTTGAGTTGTTCCATTTTCCATAATTTTGGCCTCTGCCAAATATTTTTTTTAATTCAATAGTGTCCCGTTCCCCTATCCCGATTTCAAGATAATAACCTTTTGGTTTTAGGATTCTATTGTATTCCTTGTAATAACTCGGGCCTCTTCTGTTGTATGCAAGGTCAAATGTTTTCCTTTTAAACGAAGTATTGCCTGCATTTTGCAGAAAATATTGGACATTTTTGACCTTTTTGTTTTTGTTGACGCTTTTTGCGATGTCCAAGTTTACTTTTGAAGTATCGATTCCATAAACTTTTTTAAAAAATGGGGCAATTTGGAGGGTAAATTTGCCATCGGCGCAGCCGATATCCAGCGCTGTTTTTTTCTTGGAGCTTAATTTCAAAAGTTTTTCTTTGAAATATTTTTCGGGGTCTCCAGACGGATAAACACTTTTATACTTTGCACCAGTTCCATATCCATAACCTCCAAACTTTTTTGCTATCCTATCGTAGAAATTCTTACTCATTCTATAAATTATTGAGAGGTTTGAGCTTACGAGGCAATAATTATAACTAGCCCTGCAATTGCATTGTGCCTTGTTCGTGGACTTTCATTTGTTTTCCGGAAACCCATGCGAGCATCCCGGTTGCCGGTTTGGCGTTTTGCCTTTGGGAAACCAAATCTCTTGCGTCTTTGGATTCTTTGGCTTTAACCCTCCAGGTTTTGACTATTACGGTAAGCCTTTTGACATCGATCGCCCCGACCTTTTTAGGTGTGCTTTCCAGGTGGACATTAGTTGGTTCACCGACGATTTTAGAAAGGGCAGCTATTTCTTCCTGAAGTGCGGCAATTTCAGCTTTTAAATCCCTCTGCTCTTGTTCTTGGGATTTTGCACTTTGGTTTTCATACTGCGCCTTGATTGCCTGAATTGCAAATGCAACATTGTCTGCATCTTCTGTCGAGCGGGTGTCTGATTCCTCTTTCATCTCCTTTAATTTTTCCGCTTCCCGGGCGCGTTTCAGTTCACCGTCTGCCAACTCCTGTGATTTTTTGCTTTGAAAACTATTTGGAATAAACCCTAATAGTTCGCGTTTTGCCTCTTCGCCTATGGGTGCAAATTGGTCTTTGAGGGTCTCAAGGGGTTCCCTTATAATTTTTGCCGCGCTTTTAGCTGCCTGTGTAGTGTTCATGCGGTTGTATTATATGCTTTTTTGAGGCTAAAGTCAAAGCAGGTTGTTATTTTTTGTCCGTGAAATTGATGTCCAAATCAACTTTTGGAGGGGTAAATTTTCTGGTATTGGCGTTTATTTGGTCGATAACGTCATAGTACTGGTCAACTTCTTTTTTTATTGCCTCCACTTCGGGATCGCTTGAAGGGCTTGGTGTTGGTGTTGCATCGGTTTGTGTTAACTGTTTCGGTGCCTGGCTGCCTTGTTTTGTTGATACGAGCAAAAGACCGGTGTAGATTACAATCAAAAGCGTGACTAGAATCAGGTAGCTTATCGGTTTTGGTGCTTTTAGCTTGTAAAACCAATCACGAAGGTATTCCAGCCGTTTTTTCTGTTTCTTCGGTTCGTTTTGGATTATATTGGGTTTTTCACCCGGACTGACGTTTTCCTCAGCAAAAATTTCTCCCTCCATTGTACCTGTTGGTTCTTCGTTCATATTAATTTAAGTATTTCAGCAAATATGGTCTTTGACCTTAAAAGTTCGGTTTTGGTTTTGCTTGTTGATGACGAAACGGTGCCTATATTACCTGTGTTATTGGTTGAGGGTTTAAAAGTTGAAAGAGCCTGTCTTGCTTGGCCGTTGTAGTTTTCGGATTTACTGCGGATATCGGCAATTTCAGTATCCCAGTTTGCTAAAAATGATGTGTACTGGTCTTGGTTTATTTTAGATGTAACCAGGCTTCTTATTTTTTCCGATAAGTTGACGAAAATTTCTAGGGCGGCTTCGCTTTCGGCAAC
>CAZEDQ010000034.1:0-3695 GCA_964511055.1 uncultured Gammaproteobacteria bacterium | reverse complement strand
GGGCTTTTAAAACAATCGGGTAAGTCGTTTTTGTGATATGGGTCTTGAGGTCTGCAGCGTAAGGGACAGTGTCCTCAAGAGTTTGGAGTTTACCAACATTTGGCTGGTTGTCTTGAAAGTAGGTTACTTCGTCGTCTAAAGTTTTGAATGTTTGGCTTTTCTCTTCGTCTTTTTTGTTCCAGTTGAAAACATTTCCCTGCTCTTTAATATAGCGGATATATGCAACGTAGACGTCGTAGATTTTAGTAAGACAGTCTTTTGTTGTTATAAACGCGCTGTTTTTGGCAGTTGCGGTTTGGAAAGATATATATGCGGACCGGTCGGTTATATACTTGTTGTGGCACTCGTCATATTTTGAAAATTGATATGAATAATCCTGAAGGGCCTGGTCCAGGCGCTGTTTTTCGGCATCACTTGGAGTTTGGGCAAGTGTTGCTGAAGTTGCCGACGATGTTAGAAGAAGCGCAAGTAAAGTTATTGCGGCAAAACGAGTTAATTTGGGCATTGACTTAATTTTATGCTTATTCGTAACGTAGGGCAACAATCGGGTCAAGACGAGAGGCGCGGATGGCAGGTGCTACTCCAAAAATTATCCCGACAAGACTGGAAAATCCAACGCCCAAGAATATAGCCCAGAGAGGAACGGAAGACTTAATATAGGCTGAAATTAAAACTGATCCGGTTGCACCTATCAAAAGGCCGATTGTGCCACCTACAAGCGAGAGTATTACGGCTTCGATTAAAAACTGCGTTAATATGTCTGACGGCCTTGCCCCAACCGCCTTTCTAAGGCCGATCTCACGAGTTCTTTCGGTAACTGAGACCAACATTATATTGGAAATCCCAACGCCTCCGACGACAAGTGAAATTGCTGCTATTCCCCCGAGGGCTAGTGTTAATACGCCTAAAATTTGTAAAATTGAGGAGAGTAATTGTTCCTGGGTCATTATTGTAAAGTCATCCTCCGAAAGTGTTCTTAGGAGAATTTTTTCGATGTCCTTTTTTGCTTCCTGGATGTTTTCGGTTGAAGTGGTCCTGACTAAAACCTGGTTAACAAGATCAGTACCGGTCAGGTTCCTGCCTGCCGAAAGAGGTATGATAACTGCATTGTCAATGTCGACACCTGCCACACTCCCCTGTGGTTCAAATACACCGATTACTGTAAATGGCTTTTTTGAGAGGGAAATTTGTTTGCCAATTGGGGACTGGTTTTTATAAAGGTCTTTTGCAACGGATTTTCCGATGACTGCGACTTTTTTACTGCTTTTTTCTTCACTTTGTGTGTAGATCCTGCCCTCGGCGGTTTTAATATCTGAAATTAAAAAATAATCATTGTAAGTTGCTACAAGCCGCGTGACTTTAGAGTTGTTCCTATTTGAGGCTGTTACAAAAATTTCGATAAATGGAAGAACTTTTTCGATGTTTGGGCTTTTGGACTGTTCAAGCTTGTTCATTAGGGCAAATGTAAGCTTGTTTACCGATTGGGCAGATGTACCCGCTGCTGAAATTTCAACCTTGCCGGGCAAAATAAAAATTGAATTTGCGCCAAGTTTTTTGAATTCGTCCGTTACGTAATTTTGCAATCCTGACCCGATTGAGACCAGAAGAATAATTGCGGCAACACCGATGATTATCCCCAGAGAAGTTAGCATTGAACGCAATTTGTTTACACGTATTGCTTCCAGGGCTAGTTTAAATATTTCCGTAATTTGCATTTTTTTTGTTTTTTAATATTTTTTTATCACTGACAATTTTTCCGTCCCGCATTGAGATAATCCTTTTGGCTTGTTTGGCAATATCCGCTTCATGGGTAATCATAATTACTGTAATACCCTCTTTGTTCAGGTTTTTTAAAATATCCATAATTTCATAAGATGCTTTTGTGTCAAGATTTCCGGTTGGTTCGTCTGCAAGGAGTATCAGTGGGTTATTGACAAGAGCCCTTGCTATTGCGACCCGCTGCTGTTGGCCGCCTGAAAGTTTTGCCGGGGTTGATAAAAACTTGTCTTTCAGGCCTAATTTTGCAAGTAGGTTTTGGGCCCTCTCCTGCCTTTCCCCCGCTCCCACTTTGGCATAAACCAGAGGAAGTTCAACATTTTTTTGGGCAGAGGTTCTTGGCAGGAGGTTAAATGATTGAAAGACAAAACCGATTTGCTCGTTTCTAATTTTTGCGAGTTCATTTTCGGAAAACTGAACAAGCTGTTTATTTTCAAGAAAATATTGGCCGCTTGTAGGCTTATCCAGACAGCCGATCATATGCATTAGAGTGGATTTTCCGGATCCGGATGGGCCAATGATTGCAACAAATTCGCCTTTATCTATTTTTACAGAAACGTTGTCAACAGCCTTGGTAATATTGTCTTCTTCGCCGTAATATTTACAAAGGTTTTTTGTACTTATTATTGGGGTCACAGAACACTTCCAATTATTTTTTGAAAAAGACTTGCTTTTTGAAGCTGGTCGAAGCCCGCAGTAACAATAGTATCCCCGTTTGAAATACCCGACGTAATTTCTACGTCGGTGTCGGACTCAAGCCCCTTTGCGACTTCCACCTTTTGGTAGCTTTTGCCTTTTTTAACCCAGACAGCATTTTCATCGACGATAGCCTCAAGGGGAACACTAATAACATTTTCTTTTGTGTCGGTTATTATCTGTGCGGATCCGTTCATGCCAATTAAAAAAGGCTCAGCACTTTTCATATTGAAGGTTACGTTGAAAGCAGTTGCCCCGGTTGAAGTTGTTATAGCTTGGGGCGAGATTTGCAAAACGGTTGAGCTGAAAGTTTTGTCGGGAAATGCGTCCAAAGTAATGTTAGCTTCTTGGCCAAGCCGCGCTTTGCCGATTTCTGTTTCGTCTACTTCTGCTTCGAATTGAAGGTTATTGTTTGAGGCCACCGTTGCGATTGTGTCGGTTGCCAAGACGTTACTTCCGGCGTAAACGGAGGGGTCGGAAACAATATAGCCGTCGATTGGAGAGGTGATCGTTGCAAACCTTATCGCAAGATCCCGAATTTCGACGTCGACAACGGAATTATCAAGGTCCAGCTGCGACCTTTGGGCAATCCGTTTTATGGCGTCCGAAAGCGGCTGGTCTTTATAAGTAAAGTTAGTGTCGTCGAAAGTTGTGCGCGTTTTTGTGTAAGTGTTCAGGTCGGATTTAAGCTGTTTTTGGAGGGTTTGGGTGTTGAGTGAGGCTATGGCTTCCCCTTTGCGCACGTTTTGCCCAACCTTTGCATTTATCCAGGCAATTTGGCCCGAAGCTTGAAAATGGAGATTCGTTGACTTTTCCGCCTGAATTTTGCCCGATGCCGTAACCGAAGATTCGATAATTTTTGGTTCGGCTGTGTAAAGTTTGATTTGTGGGGCATCTTGGGCATTGCGGTTGCCGATTATATATACGGCAAAGATAACTATCAGGGCGATTATTATTTTTTTATTGATGAGTTTTTTGGCTAGATTTATGACGAATGCAGCATTTAAAAATTTCATTTTCACAATTATATTCCCGAAGCGTGGACGTTTTCAACCTATAGGTTAAATATTAAGTTCGAGGTTGTCATAGGCAATGTGGAAATCGGTCCCCGCCGACTGGCCCAGAAAGTTTTCAAGTTCTTTATGCTTGCCGGTTTTGTGCCCAACATGCACGAAGTATGTGTGTTTTATTTTATATTTTTTGGCCAAGATTATCCCATCTGC
>CAZEDQ010000033.1:0-8580 GCA_964511055.1 uncultured Gammaproteobacteria bacterium | reverse complement strand
CTTATGCTGTTTAGGGAATACCAATCACGGACTTTACCGCTTTGTCTTTTACCAAGGCCTTTTACTTCTGTATTTTTGAGGGCAAGCGGTATCCATTTTTCAATTGTCTTTGCCGGAATCATTTCAATTTATCTTGATATTTTTTATAACCTTCTGTTTTTAGCTTTTGGGACTTTTCCACTACACCTTTTACCATACTTTTCTTGTGTTCTTCAAGTTTTTGGGATACACCCGGGTCTGACAGTGCCAATATTTGTGCTGCTAAAATAGCAGCATTTTGGGCACTACCTATACCAACTGTTGCCACCGGAACACCGGGAGGCATTTGGGCCATTGAAAGTATAGAATCCAGTCCGTCGAGAGACTTTGTCTTTATGGGTACACCGATTACGGGCAATGTGGTAAGGGCGGCTATTGATCCAGGCAGAGCTGCTGCACCACCCGCTGCGGCTATTATAACTTTTATGCCGGTGCTTTTGGCCTTTTGAGCAAACTCTGAAGTTTCTTTGGGTGACCTGTGGGCAGAAAGAATATCCATAACATAGGGAATTTCCAGCTTATCAAAAAATTCGGCGGTGGGTGCCAGTGTTTCCAAATCGGAATCCGATCCCATAATTATGGCTACTTGGGTTTTATTCATTTTTGTTTTTTTGAATTTTTTATGCCTTTTATTGCTTCATCAGTCAGACTAACTGCAAGACCAATATAGTTAGCGGGTGTGAGCTGACGTAGAAGTTTTTTTTGACTCTCATCTATTGGTAAACTGTCTACCCATGCCCCCCATTTCGTTTTATCTATATGTTCACCGCGGGTCAAGCTTGAAATTAAAGAATAAGGATCATCAACTTTTTCTCTTCGTAATATTGTCTGCACACCTTCTCCCAAAATTGCCCAATCTCGATTTAAGTCAACTGAAATTTGATCTTCGTTGGGATTAATTCTTGATAAACCTGTAAGTACGCTTTTATAACCAACTTGCGAAAAACCAAGTGCCGTACCTATATTTCTAATAGTGGTGCTGTCCGAAAGGTCACGCTGTAGACGAGACTGAGCGAGTTTTCGACTAAGTGTTTCGAAAATGCCGTTTGCAATAGTTAAATTACCTTCGCTATTTTCAAAATCGATCGGGTTTACTTTCTGAGGCATTGTTGAAGAGCCAACCTCTCCTTTTCTTGCTTCTTGAACAAACCATCCATCGCTAATATAACGCCAAGCGTCTTGATCCAGATCAATAATAATACCATTTATCCTCTGATAATTTTGGAAGAATTCGATAACATCATCGTAAGGGTTTATTTGGTTTGTTGCCATATTAGGTTCAAACCCTAAAGATCGAATAAAATTTTCAGAAAAATTTGCCCAGTCGACATCCGGGTATGCCAAACTTAAGGCATTGAAGTTACCTATTGCTCCATTTAATTTCCCTGTTAATCTTTGTGACTTTAATTTTTTAAGCTGCGTGTTTAGCCGAGCAGCAAAAATAACTATTTCTTTACCTATAGTCGTAGGTATTGCTGCTTGTCCATGAGTTCTACCTAGCATTGGTATTGTTTTATATTCGTCTGCACTTTCTACTAACGTATCAACGAGACTATCTAATTCTGGAACAATTACCTCTTCTGTTGCTCTCTTAAGCATTAAGCGGTAAGCGAGATTATTAACATCTTCGGAGGTAAGACCAAGGTGAATTGATTCAGTAAGGTCTTCAAGTGAAGTTCCTTCTAAAAGGGTTCGAAAAGCTCTTTCCATCGCTTTTACATCGTGTCTTGTTTCGTCTTCAATTTTTTTAACTTTGACAGCATCTTGTAAGCTTATGTTTTGGCCAAATTCGGTAAGGGTGTTTCGTTCCTCTGGGGTTAATTTTCGTATAACTTCGGCATCAGAAAGTGCCACCAAATATTTTGCTTCTACTTCGAACCTTGTTTTTATCAGACCATATTCAGAAACATATAAAGCAAGTTCGGCAACCCTTTCCCTATAGCGACCGTCAAGAGGCGTTATTGCTGTCAGGGTAGTTAATTCTATATTTTTAACCATTTTTTGTTTCACAATCACATTACTTATATAGTTTTATGTCAATAATTTCTTAAGTTGATTTGTCTCTAATGCTTCTTTTATTTCCAGGGCTACTCTTTTGCCCATGCTCATTGATTGTCCGTGTAAATAACCGCTATAGGGAGTTGCAAAAATTCCCGGTGATCCGGGCATTCGCGGCGAAACATCAAAGACAACAATTTCTTTTTTAGGTGGGCCGGCGGTTACAACTGACTGAAGGCCAAATGGCCCGATAATTCCTGGAGGGTACAGTTTTTGCGCCGCTTTAACAAAACGGTTTGCCATTTCAAAAGCCGGCTCGAGTGTCGATTCCAGAGTAGTTACTGCCATATGCCCTGCTTCCTCGTATTTTACCTCAACAGTATCCTGAAGTTGGTTTTGGTAATATGCGGGCAATCTTAAAAGTCCGTCTAAATTGGTTTGCCTTCTTGTGTCGGTACCGACTAATTCAACCCTTTTGGAGATTGGAGAGTAAAAAAAGTTAAAATTTATCTGCACACCAAGCACGAATTCTTCTATCACTGCAGCATCAAGCGCTTCTTTTGTAATTTTACCCTCTACTATCAGAATTTCAGATGCGACTTTGAAATCATCCGGTGAGCTTGCCAGAAAAAAGGCTCTTTCAAATTTCCGTTCTTTTTCTGCTACTTTTACAAAAACCAGACGGTCAATTTCTTTAGGGCTGTCGAATGTTTTGGGAAATTTTATCTTTGCCTCTGTTAACAGGTCGTATTGATTTGGTTTGACGTACCTCTCTTCAATTCTTAAAAGAAACTTGTTACCAAACATAGGAACATTGAAATCTTTCTCTATAGCATCGTAATCATTTAGGTATACTTCGAATGAACGATGAGGAATAAAGATCGAATTTTTTTCATTTAAAATTTTCTGATTTTTCGGATTTAAAATATCCTTGAACTTTTCAACTTCCAAAACCTCATCAACGCAACCTATATCTCCCCGGGTTTTAAAGTACTTGGCATAAGTTTTATCTCTGCCTTTTTCAACAACAACTAAGGTTTTGAAGCCTAAATCTTTGGCTCCGCGGCAAATATCCAAAGCGCTATGCGAGCCGACAATGGCTATAGTGTAATTTTTAACATTAGACATAAATTACTTCTCCTCTTTTTGGGCCAACTGATATAAATTTGACTGGAATTCTCATGAATTTCTCTATGGCATTTATATATTTTTTAGCGTTTTTGGGAAGCTTTTCAAATTCCCTTACATGAGAAATATCTTCGCCCCAACCTTCAAATTCTTCATAAATTGGGCTAATACTTCCTAAGTGGTCGGCGTTATGCCCAACATATTCAGCTGCTTTACCCTTAAGTTTATAGCCCACACCAAGTTTGATCTTTTTTTGGCCGCTTAAGATATCCAGCTTAGTTATGGCAAGGGCTGTGAGGTGGTTTGACTCGTTAGCGTATTTTAAAAGCACTAAATCCTGCCAGCCCGGAGACCTTACTCTGCCGGTTGTAGTCCCGACTTCGTGCCCTTTTTCAATAATTTGTTTGGCAGTTGCTTCATCCATTTTTGTCGGCATAGGACCTGATCCGACACGTGTTGTGTAGGCTTTGGTAATTCCAATTACATGGTCTAAGTTTTGCGGGTGAAAATCGTAAGAGCGCCAAATTCCAACCACACCCGGGTTTGACGATGTGACAAACGGATAGGTTCCTGCATCTATATCTAAAAAGTAACCCTGCGCTCCTTCAAACAAAATGTTTTTCCCTTTTTGATAATTTTGTTTGAGTATTTTTATGGTCTTTCCAATATATGGTTTTACAACCTTTGCATATTTCGAAAATTTTAAATAAACTTCGTTGGGTGAAATTTTCAGATTATAGAATTTGTTTTGAACTTCAACCTCATTGTAAATTTTTTCCTTCAAATCGGCTGAGTTTAAATCTAAGACTTTTAATCCAACCCTTTCTGTGTAATCAGCGTATGTTGGTCCTACGCCATTTCCTGTTGTGCCGATTTTTGACTCGCGGATTTTTTCTCTGATGCCATCTCGCATAATATGCCAGGGCATTGTCAACGGTGCTTGTTCGTCTATTACCAAATTTTTAAAACTGACACCGGCTTTTTTCATTATGTCCATTTCCTGAATTAAAACTTCCAGATTGACTGCGACGTTGCGCCCAATAAGACATGTCGCTTTTTGGTTGAAAATTCCGGAAGGTGTCATGTGCATTGCAAATTTGCCAAATTTGTTTGCAACAGTATGGCCGGTATTGGAACCGCCGTTGAAGCGGGCGATTATCTCTGCGTTTTGAGAAAGATCATCGATGAGGCGACCTTTTCCTGAATCACCCCAGTCGATGCCTATTACTGCTGCTGTACCTTTCCAATTTTTTAGTTGACCGGTCATTAATTTAATATTTTTTCTAATTTGTTTTTTTTGATTGCATCTTTAATTTCCATTGCAATTCTACGACCGGTAGATACTTCTTTGTCCCAGTACAGTGAAGCATAAGGTGAGCCGTTAATAAATAAGTTCGTTCCGGCTACTATTCTGCATGAAATCTCGATAATTGAAAATTTTTGTTCCGGAGTGATGATGGTTTCCAGACAAAACGGCCCCCAAAGACCGCCTGAAATAAGCTCTTGCGATTTGGCAACAGCCCTCTCACCCATTTCAAAAGCTTCTGCAAGAAGGGACTCGCGCAAAGCTAAAGGACTATTGCCTACAACAACGAAAGATGGCTCTATCCCTAAACCCTGCTGGTTTTGGGAAGGAATCCTGCCTAGTGAATCAACATTGGATTCGTAGCGCTTGTCTATTGATAAAATTTCCAGTTTTTTTGTTATTGGTGAATAAAAATAATGTATATAAAGCGGGACCCCAATTACGTACTCTTGGACAATGAAATTTTTTGGTTTAAACGATTTGATTTTTTTGTTAAAGTCCTGTTGGTTTTTTGCAAAGAAATATCCATTTCCACCGGCTGCCCCATAAGACTTTACAATTACCGGCCTGTCTATTTTTTCGCCTTTTTTAAATCTTTTCGGGACAGGTATTTCTGCATCAACTAGCCATTCCCTCTGCATTTTTCTGTCTGATTCCCAGTCTAAAACTCTTTTATTGCCATAATAGGGAACCTTCATTTTTTTGTTGTTTTCAACGCCAAGATATGCAACAAACGAACCGTGGGGAATGATAATAGCGTTTTGGCTAATTAACTCTTTTTCCACCTTTGGGAAATCAGAATACTTTGTAATTTCAATAATTTTATCAATGAAAGAAAAACGATTATAAAGCGAGATGCGTTCAGAAATTGCAATACAAATTGTTTTGAAGCCTTCGTCGTGTGCGCCTTTTAAAATCTGGAGCGCGGAGTGAGAGCCCAGAGTTGCGATTTTATATTTATTTCGGGCCTCCATTTGCGTATTTTACACACTCAAAGCTAAAAATGCAAAATTTAATTACTTTTTTTACGAGGGTCTTGGTAATATTTTTTACCGACTAAATTCTTGGGCATATATTCCAAAATTTTTTTATCTGAATTTTTGTCCATCCAGGGGTAACGCACATGACCTTTTCCATATCCAATCTCTTTCATTAGTTTTGTTGGCGCATTTCTAAGATGAAGTGGTATTGGAAAAAGTTCTTTATTTTTAACATCGGAAAGAGCAAGGCTTATTGCTTCTGTTGATGCGATACTTTTGGGAGCTTCCGAAAGATAAGATGTAACGTGTGCCAAAATAAGGCTTGACTCCGGCATGCCAACCATATGGACTGCTTGCATTGCAGATGTTGCAATAACCAGGGCTGTTGGCATTGCGTTGCCAATGTCTTCGGATGCGAAAATTACCATACGGCGGGCAATAAAAACAGGGTCTTCACCAGCTTCTATCATGCGTGCAAGATAATGCATGGCGGCATCGGTTTTTCCGGCCCGCAAACTTTTTATGTAGGCGGAAATTGTGTCGTAGTGATAGTCCCCTTTTTTATCATAAAATGTTGTGTGTTTCTGTAGGGCGTTTTTAACGTTTTCGGTTTTTAAAATTGAATTATCTTTGACTAGCGACGATGCGATCTCCAAAGTGTTAAGGGCAAACCTTGCGTCGCCGTTTGATTGAGTGATCAGTAATTTTAGGGCAGTCTTTTCCATTTTTAATTTCCGTTTGCCTAAACCTTCAGTTTTATTCTTCAGGGCATTTTTTATAATTTCTTCAATATCAGTATCTTCTAGCGCCTCTAATTTTAAAACTCTTGATCTAGAAAGAAGAGCGCCTATTACTTCGAATGAGGGGTTTTCCGTAGTTGCGCCTATTAATGTAACAGTTCCTTTTTCTACATGGGGCAGTAAAACGTCCTGCTGACCTTTGTTAAATCGGTGGATTTCGTCAATAAAAAGGATAGTTCTTGTTTTATATAACTTTTGATCTTCATGGGCGTCTTGAATAATTTTTTTAATTTCGGCGACATTAGAGGTTACTGCTGATATTGGGACAAACTTGGATTTTGTTTCTGAGGCGATGATTCTTGCCAGTGTTGTTTTGCCGGATCCCGGAGGTCCCCAGAAAATCATTGAAAATAGTGCGTCTTCTTTGATTGCCTTTTCTAAAATTTTCCCTTGGGAAACTAGATGTTTTTGGCCTGCAAATTCCGCTAAATTTTTTGGGCGCATACGGTCAGCAAGAGGAGCAAAGTTGGGTGAAGCTTCATCGAACAGATCCATAGGCACAAAAATACCCGAAAATTAGCCGAAAGTCAAACGCAAGCAATTATCTCAAATCTAGAGTCTCTGAGCTGAAGACAATATTTTTGGGTTTGATGATGACTTGGCGTGGACCACTCTTAATATAGCCGGCATCTAAAGAATCAAACTTATTTCTATTGATTATTGCTTGTGCTTTTTTTACATCTTTTGGGTCTATAAATATTGCGTAATCCTGGCCCATATTTAATGTTTGGTAAATTTCATCTTCCGTTAGGCCTGCGTGTTTTTGGATAAATAAGAAAATTTCCTGGGGTTTAAATAGCGTCTCGATTACATAGGTAAAATTTCCGCGGGCGCGCATTACTTTTCTAAGTCCATGACCAGTGATATTGGAAACATAGTGGATATCTATGCCCGCAGACAAAAGGTCCTGGATTAATTTTGCATAGATATTTGTTTTTGTAAGAATTGCCTCACCGAAGAATTGACCGTTTGATAGTTTTTCTCCGTAGCCTTTTTTCAATTTTTTGGCAACTGCCCGGGCTAGTGAAATACCATTGCAGTTAATGCCGTTTGATTTAAGAAAAATGATCCTGTCCCCAGCTTTTAGTTTCTTGTCGGTGATTAAATGTTTTGCGTTTTTGATTACGCCGATTGCAGAACCTCCTAAATCAACGGTATTTTTCTCGACAATACCTTTTAGGGTTGGCGTTTCCCCACCGCCCCAAGTGGCCAAAGACTCCTTGCAAGCCTCGCGCCATCCGTTTATAAAATCCGTCATGCGGTTTGTGTCTTGTAACCAGTTGTTGTCTTCGATCGCCCAATAAGCATGGACTACCCGCGGCTTGGCGCCGACGGTTATTAAATCGTTTATGATTGTTGCAACTGTGTCATAACCAATGATGTCATAGTAAGTTTTCCCGGTGATTTTTCTCATTTCGTCCGCAACCAGGTTTTTTGTTCCCAGACCTTCGACAACCGATGCCATCAAAGTATTTCCCTGCTGCCAGACAAAAGCAGATTCGCCGCGGCTGTCGGTGATTTCTTTGAAATCTTTTTCGTTTATGATTGTCTCGCGGGCGGCAACCTGCGCAATTTTTTTAATCGGATCCTTTGTGTCGTAGTTATCACCGACTTTACTATAGCTTATTTTCTTAGTCATTTGTCTTGTGCAAATTTTATCAGATTTTCGAAAATATAACTTCCATGCGGTTTTGTAAACTTTTGGCGGTGCCAATTTGGATGCTGGGTAATTTCGATAAATTTTTCCGGATGGGGCATCATACCAAGGATTCTTCCGGTTGGGTCGGTAACACCGGCGATTGCGTTTATTGAGCCGTTCGGATTTTGCGGATATTTTTGAGTCGCTCGCCCATTATTGTCTACGTACCTAAATGTAACGAGTTTTTCATTCTCTACTTTTTTGATGATGGAGGGTGAGGCAAAGAATTTTCCTTCTCCGTGGTTGACTGCGATATCGATTATTAGGTTGCTTGATCGAAGGAAGAGACATTTACTTTTTTCCGCTTTTATTTTTACCCAGCGGCATTCGAAACGGCCGCTTTCGTTTTGGGCAAGGGTTACATCCATCTTGCCAAGATTGCCAAAAGGCAAAAGACCTGTTCTGACAAGTGTTTGGAATCCATTACAAATTCCAAGTACTAAACCTTTACTGTCAACAAATGTTTGGATTTCACTTTTCAAAAAACTAATCAGCTCTATTGCCAATACTTTTCCGGAGGCAATGTCATCACCATACGAAAAACCGCCCGGAAGAGCAAGGACTTGGAAATCTTTTAATTTTTTTGATTTGTTCCTCAACTCATTAACATGGACCATTTCAGGTGACGCA
>CAZEDQ010000032.1:8358-8650 GCA_964511055.1 uncultured Gammaproteobacteria bacterium | reverse complement strand
CCAAAATAATAACAAGATCAATCCAATTCATGTAAAAACGTATTGATTTATTCTACTTCCGGTGCGGTTGATGATCAAGGCATGTTTAGATATAATAACAAACACACTTTAATGCTTCTGGCCCGCCACTCAATAGCGGGGCAGTTGAGTTTGGAATAGAAGTAGTTTTTTATTAAATGGGCGCATAGCTCAATGGCAGAGCAGTTGCCTTTTAAGCAATTGGTTCAGGGTTCGAGTCCCTGTGCTCCCACCAAACGGGATGCGGAATTTTCAGGACTACGAATAGCTTGAA
>CAZEDQ010000032.1:0-8348 GCA_964511055.1 uncultured Gammaproteobacteria bacterium | reverse complement strand
CCCAAATTTTAAAAACTAACTTCAGTTCCAAAGGCAACTGCTCTACCATTGAGCTAGCGGGCCATAAAATAGGTGATTGAAATTATATACAATTTTGGTTTTATCATCAATCTTATAATTTTCACTTGCTTTTTTCATAGGTATCTTCTTAAATAGAATTGTAGCAGTAAATGTGGAAAGGGGGTGAGAATTTGTGATTATTAACGATTTGTCTACTGCGGTTTCTTCGGCCATATTAAAATCCCTCGCGGCTTTTATCAATTTTGTACCTGCTTTTATAGGCGGCTTGATTATTTTAATAGTTGGTCTGGTTATAGCCGCAGTAGTTTACCGCGTCATCTACGGGCTCTTTAAGATGATCCAGCTTGAGAAATTTTTGGCAAGATACGGAGTTACTAAGCTTGAAGGGAAAGATATTGAATGGAGCGAGATTTTAGCAGAACTTTCGCGCTGGACAATTATAGTTGTCTTTTTGGTTCCGACTCTTCAGGCATGGAGGCTCGATGCTGTCAATACGGTTTTAAACAGGGTTATCCTTTATATTCCAAACGTAATTGTTGCCGTAATTTTGGCAATGGTCGGTTTGGCTTTTTCGAGGCTTGGGTATAGGATTGCCAGAAGCGCTAGCCAGTCACTGGGCAAGCACGTTTCCAATACTGTAGGCCTAGTTGCGGAATGGTCAATTGTGGTCTTTGTGGCGTTTTTGGTCCTTCACCAGCTTGGTGTTGCCCAAGAGCTTTTGAGGATCCTTTTTGCGGGACTGGTGGCAATGCTAGCTTTGGCCGGAGGTTTGGCATTTGGTCTCGGCGGACAGGGAACAGCCAGGAGCCTACTTGATGCCTTGATGGAAAAGTTCAAAAAGTAAGACTGGTTTCCAGCAACCAGTTGCCAGAGATCAGAGGTTGTCATATAGTTTGCTTTTTGTGAATGTGGGTTTTGTGGTAAAATTTCCAAGCCCTATTGCGAACGAATGTGAGCAACAGGGACCAAAAATATAATTTTTGGGCCCTATCGTCTATCGGTTAGGACGGGACCCTTTCAAGGTCCAAAGCGGGGTTCGACTCCCCGTAGGGCCACACAAAAACCCATAGTTTACTTTGGCTTCACCCTCTGTTATACTTATTATTGAATTAGCAGGTTTAGGCAAAAGCATACATAGCTTTTCTTCAAGTAAATCTGCTTAACTTCGAGAAACATTTTTGACAAGACAAGATAAAGGTATTATTTAAATTTGCCGCAGGTATCTTTCTTTTTTTCTCACAAATATAAATCTTAATTAAGTAGATACATTCTTAAACCTATTCTTCGGGAGGTTGTAGTTTATGAACCAAAATATTTATCTTGGTATTGATGGTGTAATTTTAACGCACGGCGTAACACCCGCCTTGCATTTAAATAAATTCCTTAAACATATTGTCAAAAACTTCAAAGTTTCCTGGCTCAGTTCCAGGTGCCGGGGTAGTAGTGAGGCAACACAAAAATATTTATCACAATTTTTAGACGCCGAGACAATCACATTAACGCATGCTATTCAACCAACCCGTTTTAGTTTGGATAAAACCGAAGCTATTGATTTTAATAAAGATTTTTATTGGCTGGACAGTGAGCTTTTCGATTCCGAAAAGAATACACTCCGGGCACATAATGATTACGACTGCTGGATTGAACTTGACCTTATCAAAAATCCAGACCAGCTGCTTCAAGTTATACACAGTAAATTGAGGACTAAGAATAACAAATTGGGGGGAGGTGAAAATTATGAACGATAATGACAAAAAAACAGACGCTACTGATGCAAAACCTGCAGAAGCAGCAAAGACAGAAGAAGCTGTAAAAACAGAATCTGCTGCTAAGTAAAGTTTACTTAAGTAATTAGATGGTGGCGGTCGTATTTTTTAAAGGTCCGCCTCTAATTATTTTGTTCCACATTTCTTCGTTTCTGATAGTCCTCCAGATGTAATGAATTTTTTGATATAATTTTGGAATGGTCGAAAACCCTTCTTTTGTTGTTCCTCGGGATTCAATTGGAATTGGGGCTGCAAATAGTATTGCATTTCCACTTCATCACCTAACTGACTGTTTAGAGCAGGTTGATAGCGGGACAGTTTTTAGCGGTCTTCCTCTTGAGCATTTTAGAAACAGTAACCGGGCTTGCCGCAACATCAACATAGCTGCTGCTATTTCGGGGAGTGTGATTGGCACAACACTCGTGATTGGTAAACAGGGCGGATTTAAGGGCAAACTGGTTAAGACTAGCGGACTGTTGGTTTTAGCACATGCCGTATCTCAAGTAAAAAGAGCCCGGGAAAAGTCGAGGCGGCAGGCGTTACTTGATTCCAGAGAAACTGTGGGCAAGCAGGATTTGACTACTAAATAATTACTTTATCAATAGGACTGCGCCGAGGACTATTAATAAACCGCCAAGAACGGATTTTATGGTTAGTGATTCACCCAAAAAGAGTGCTGCAAAGAGAATGACAAAAACAACGCTTAGCCTGTCTATTGCAGCAACAGAGGTTGCGGGGCCAAGCTTCAGGGCAAAAAAATAAAAGAACCAGGAAAGTGCTCCGGATAACCCCGCTAAAAAGATGTAGAGGTAGGCTTTATTCGTGATTTGTGAAAGATCCCACTTTTTTAGGGCAAATGTAGCCGCGACCAACAGAAGTGCCATAACAATAGCCCTTATTGCCGTTGCCAGTGTAGTATCTACTTTTCCAAGCCCAATTTTGCCAAAAACGGCAACTAGGGCTGCGAACACGGCCGAAAGCAGAGCAAATAGCAAATACATAAATTAATTATATCAACACGGAAAATGATTAAGCTTTAGCAGATTTAAAATTTGGCTTGTTGAGAAAGGCTATTGAAAGTGCGCCGAAAAATGCCCCAAGGAGTGTTCCGCCGACTACATCGCTTAACCAATGTTCCCCAAGGTAAATCCTGGAAGCTGCCATTACAATTAAAGGAATTAGCAGAACAAATACTACGTTTTTCTGTTTGTATTTAGCCACCAAAAGGTAGGTTAGAAACACGATTATAAAAGCTGTCCTAAACATGTGACCGGAAGGATAAGAAAAGTTTGTGTGAATATATACGGACGGAAACAATATGCCAACGTTGCGGAAAAACAGCTTTGGTGGGGCGGGATGAAATAAATACAGTTTGCCAAGTATCTCGATTGCGGTTCCTAAAATAAAAAATGACCACACAAACACAATTGGTAACAGATTCCTGCCGTATTTAGAAAGCAAAACCGCAAGCAATATCCCAGCGGTTATTTCGAATGACCCAAGTAAGCTTAGGATAGAAAACGGCAGGTCAAAAACCCGTGGCACGAAAGCTTGAAATAACATTGTTGCTTTGACATCGATTACCGAAAGCATCTGCAAACCGACAAGGAGAGTAAACGAGACAAAAAGCAGGAGAGCAGCTTGGGCAAGTCTCTTGTAGGGGCTTTGTATTTGGGGCATCATTTAATTTTAGCAAAAATAGAACAAAACAGTTATAATTCTTTACAATGGCAAAAATATTAGTTTATACCACGACAACATGCCCCTTCTGCAAAATGCAAAAGGATTATTTTAATTCTAAAAATATAGAGTTTTCAGAGATCTTGGTTGACGAAAACCCGGACGAAGCACAAAAAATGATTGAGCTTTCCGGCCAATTAGGCGTGCCTTTTACGGTTATCACAAAAGACGATGGCACAATTGAAAAAATACTTGGTTTCGACAAGGTAAGATTAGATTCTATTTTGGGTATCAGTTAAATTCCCCCGCGCTGCAGGCAGTATTTAGGCCGGCAATATCTTCACTTGAAGGTTTTAGGATTTTTGATGTATATGGATACATAATTGAATCCGGGTTGTTGTTGTGGCCTAAGGTTAGTGCGTGACCCATTTCGTGGGCGATGGTATGTTCAAGCTCGTTTTGGTTGCTGTTAAAATATATCTCTATTCTCTTTTCGCCGGCAATGTAAAGCCCTTCCTCGGGCTTCTTTTCAAGGTCTGCGTTAAATGTTTCTATCGTTTTATTAAGGTTAACAACTTGCCTATTGTAACTTGTGGTTTGCAGATTTAACTTCTGGGCAAGGGAATTCAGGTTATCGGCTTCTTTTTGTAAATCCTGCTGTTTTTGGACAAGTTTGTCATATTCATCCGGCGGTGCCCCTCCCCTTGAATTCCAATAGTCAATTTGCTCATTTAAACTCTCTAACCTTGATTTAAAATCCGCAAGCAGCGAATTGTACTGGTCGATTTGGGGCTGGAGGGCCTGCTTGCCATCTTGAAGCTGCCCTTCGGGCTTGTTTATCTGGGTTGTTAACGCTTGCCTTTGGTCATAGACCATATTAATTTGCAATTTGCCTTCCGGCTCGTATATGAATAACTGTTTACCTTCCGCCTTATTCCAAACATTTGCGGCGTTTGCAATATTGGATTTAAGTTCGTCTGCCTTAATATTGAATCGCTTATCCACAAAGCCGATACTGTATGAAATAGGTTTGTCACAAGGGGATTTGTGAAGCAATTTATCTAAACTTAACTTGTCCGGATAAACATGGAGGGCGACAACAATAATAATGGTCGTGTAGATTAGAAAATAAGCAATTCTTTTCATTTGACAACCCTATTTTACTTGATTGGCTAGCCGTTTTGGTTGATACTAAATTATATGAGGATAACTTTTTGCGGGGCAACAAGGGAAGTAACCGGATCAAATATATTAGTCGAGGCTGCAGGTAAAAAGTTACTTTTAGATTGCGGTTTGTTCCAGGGTTTTAAGCTTTCGGAAGAGCGCAACTTCTCCCCTTTTTCTTACCGGGCAAGCGATATAGATTTTGTTGTCGTATGCCATGCCCATCTTGACCATACGGGTAGATTACCAAAGCTGGTCAAGGACGGATTTGGCGGCAAAATTTTTGCAACAGCCCCAACCGTGGAACTTGCCAGGTTAGTTTTTGAGGACAGTGAAAAGTTAATGGAGGAAGAAGCCGAACGTGATAACCACCCACCTCTTTATACGAAAAAGGACGTAATCCGTGTTATGGAGCTTTTTGAGGCAATAGGTTATGAGCAAACTTTAGAGATTTCCAGCGGATTAAAACTTACCCTTAAAAACGCCGGCCATATACTTGGTTCTTCTGTTGCGCTTGTTGAAGGAGATGGTGTAAAGCTTGCTTATACAAGCGATTTGGGAAATGTGCCATCGCTGCTTCTTGACCCTCCGGCGCATATTGGGAACGCCGATTATATTATTTGCGAAAGCACATACGGCGGCAGGATCCATGAGGATATAACAAAAAGGAAAGCTGCACTTGCAGAGGTAATTAATAACACTATTGCCCAAAACGGGATTTTAATGATTCCAAGTTTTGCCATAGAAAGAACCCAAGAACTTCTACACGATATCGAAGATTTTTGCTCTTTGGAGGGCTGTAGTAAACCAACGTTTTATCTTGACAGCCCACTGGCGCAAAAGGTAACCGGAGTATTCGGTAAGTATCCTGAGTACTTAAGCGGGATAATCAGAAAAAACCATAAGGACAATAACTTTTTTGGTCTTGAGCGGATACACATAACCAGCAGCGTAGGCCAGTCACAGCAAATAGAATTTGAGCCAAACCCAAAAGTTATTATTGCCGGATCGGGTATGATGAATGGAGGCAGAATTTTGCACCATCTTATAAATTTTGCCGGCGACGGCAAAAATAGTATTTTAATTGTCGGCTATCAGGCACAGGGCACACTTGGCCGGCGTATTTTTGAAGGAAACCGTAAGGTTAAAATACACGGCAGGTTGGTTAATATAAATGCACAGGTTAAAACAATAGGTTCATATAGCGCACACGCTGATATGCCCCAACTTATTGATTGGATATCCAGGGCGAAAAACGTAAAGACCGTTTTTTTAACTCATGGGGAGGTAGATCAACAACTTGCATTAAGTTCCAAAATTAAAGCGGAGCTTAATATTCCGGTTGTGATACCTCAAATGGGCGAGTCGCATGATTTATCAAGTTAGATAGAAAAACAAGATGGCAAAAATCGTTCCAGGCATATTGACAGCAGATGAAGAGGATTACGTGGCAAGGCTTAGACGGGCTGAGCACGTATCGGATTTGATCCAAATAGATGTTATTGACGGAATTTTTGCGCCCAATAAAACAATAGATTGTGACGTTGTTTCTGAACACCAATCAACATCCATGCTTGAAGTCCAGCTTATGGTCAATAACCCCTCTGGGCATATAGCAAAATTAGTTAGTCTAGATTTTGTATCAAGAATAATTTTCCCATTCGAGACCAAAGAAGATATTCGCGAAAATATCTACACTATTAAGCGATCAGATAAGCAAGTAGGAATTTCAATTAATCCTGAGACCCCTGTTATTAAGATTGATGAATTTGCTGACGATATTGATGTTTTATGTATATTTTCCGCAAGCCCGGGGTTTTCGGGGAAAAAACTCGAAGATGCTGTTTATGGAAGAATAAAAGACTCAAAAAAATTAAATCCGAACCTGCCAATTGAAATTGACATCGGTGTAAATTCCGAGACAGCGCCACTTCTGGCTTTGGCTGGTGCTGACTTTTTAGTAGCAACATCTGCGCTTCATAATTCGCCTGATTATGTGATTGCTTACGAAAAGCTTGATAAGCTTGCGCAGGTTAAAAGATAATTAAAAAAGACTTGTAAAATTTTAATGGCTGACAAAAAAACAGACGAAAGTTTTTCCAATAATGCCCCAATTAAAAATGTGACTTTTTTGGGCTACGCCGATGCCAAGGAGGCTGATGACCCTTTTAAAGCTGCTTTCAGAACGGCTGCCCTTTGTGCGAAAGAAGGTTACACTGTTGTCAATGGAGCGGGCCCCGGCATTATGAAGGCAGCAACTTTAGGTGCCAAAAGTGAAGGAGGAAAGACAATCGGTATTACTTTTTATCCAAAGGATATTCCTGTTTTTGAAGGCCGTGATGAAACTAACAAGGTCGATTCGCTTATCGTTGAAAAAAATTACTTAGAAAGGACACTGAAACTTTTGGAGATCGGGCAAGTATTTGTTATTTTCAATGGCGGAACCGGTACAATTTCGGAATTTGGAATGGCCTGGGGTCTTGCAAGGCTTTATTTTGGCCACCATAAACCTCTTGTTTTGTATGGAGACTTTTGGCAGGAGATTATATTCGCTTTTACCAGAGGCATGTATATCAGGCCGGAAGAGCGACTTGTTTTTAAAATTGTAAACAAGCCCGAAGATGCAATGCAGGCAATTGCCGATTTTAAAGAGGAATACACAAAATCAATGCACAACCATAAAAATCCTGTTTTTTCAATATAATGGAAAATAACTTTGACATTATAACTATCGGGGATTCGACAATAGATACATTTATCAAAATACATGACGCTTCTGTTGCCTGTGACCTTAATACCAAAGAATGCAAAATATGTATTAAATATGGAAGTAAGATACCTGTGGAATCAATCGCCCACGGGGTAGCAGGAAACGCTGCCAATGTGGCCGTTGCCTGTTCCAGCTTGGGCCTTAGAAGCGGTATTTACACTAATTTGGGGGCGGACAAACAGGGAGAGCTTATTTTAAATGCGCTTGTTGCCAAAGGGGTTTCTCCTGATTATATTGTCGAGTCTGCCAACAAAAGTTCGAACCTTTCGGTAGTCTTAACATTTCAGAATGAAAGAACGATATTTGTCTATCACCAAAATTGGCAATACAGGCTCCCGGATAATATGGCTCCCGCTTCCTGGGTATACCTGACTTCCATGTCGGAAACTTTTGTTGACTCAAACATAATGGATGAAGTTTGCCGTTATGTAGACCGGGGAGGTGCAAAACTTGCTTACGCTCCCGGTACATACCAGCTTAAGGCAGGTATTGGCAAATACCCAAAAATACTGGACAGGTGCGAACTTCTGATAGTTAATATGGAAGAAGCAAACGGTATCTTGGGTTTGGAAAAGACCGAAAAGACAGCAATCCGTGATATTCTTTCCAAAATGCTATTGTTGGGGCCGAAAACCGTAGTAGTGACCGATGGCGAGGAAGGTTCATTTGCTTCCGCCGGCAAAGAGAACCTGCAGCTTGGGGTTTTTCCCGCGCAAGTTGTAGAAAAAACCGGTGCAGGTGATGCTTATGCCGGCGCTTTTGTTGCTGCACTTTTCCAAGGCCTTGGCATCGGTGAAGCGATGGTGTGGGGAGCTTTGAATTCGTCGCATGCCATTTCCAAAATAGGCGCCCAAAATGGCCTGATGACAAAGGATGAAATTATAAGATACAGAAGTTCGGTCCCCGAATTTGTAGCATCAAACCTTTAAATCGTTTATCATAAATAT
>CAZEDQ010000031.1:0-9320 GCA_964511055.1 uncultured Gammaproteobacteria bacterium | reverse complement strand
TCATCAGAGTGTTCATTAAGCCAGTCAATTGCTTGTTTGTGTTCTTCTCTAACATCTTCTACGATCCAGATAATTATTTGAGCATTAAAACCTGAAGCATAGGTGATAATTTTTCCCAAATGGTCATGATTTGTAGTTTCTAATTGATTTTCAATTATAATCTTTCGCCCAGTATTCTCTTCTTCGGCTAATATATCGACATTGAATTTACCTACGCTTGCCTCTGTCTGAACAAGCTTTATTTCTATTCCAACCTCTTCTGCCCCGCCATTGGGCTGGCGGGTCAGAACCATAAAGTGTGTTTGTTATTATATCTAAACATGCCTTGATCATCAACCACACCGGAAGTAAAATAAATCAATACATTTTTACATGAATTGGGTCGATCTCGTTATTATTTTGGTAATTTTGGCTTTTGCGATAGAAGGACAGGGCAGTAGGTTTTTGGACCAGTTTTTAAATATCATTGGCTTTGCGCTTTCCTTGATAGCAGCCCTGACCCTCTACTCCCAATTTGGAAGCCTCCTGGTTAAAATGTTTAGCCTGGCACCCATTGTCTCAGCCCCCGTGGCATTTTTGGTCATCTGGATTATAACCGAGAGCTTGTTCTTTTCGGTTATTAATTTATTTTTGGCCAAACACTTAGTAAGATTCGAAAACAACAGGCTAAACAAAATGCTTGGTTTTTTGCCCGCAGTTGCCAACGCTTTGCTTTTTTTAGCCTTCCTCCTTCTTCTTTTTGTGTCACTGCCGCTGCGGCCTGACATTAAAAATGATATTTTTAAGTCTAAAATAGGATCGGTTCTTGTAAATAAAGCGACGACCCTTGAACGTCCGCTGGATAAGGTTTTTGGGCCTATTACCAAACAGGGCCTGACCTTTTTAACTGTCAACCCCGAAGAAAAGGGTTCTGTCGATTTGCATTTTAAACAGGACCAGCTGATTGTTGACTATACGGGTGAGCAGCAAATGCTGGCTCTCGTGAATGCCCAAAGGGCAAAAGCAGGTGTCAAGCCGCTTATATGGGACGATGACCTGGCAGGCGTTGCCCGTGCCCATAGCGAAGACATGTTCAACCGCGGTTATTTTTCGCACTATTCGCCGGAGGGCAAAGATGTCGGAGACAGGCTAAACGCCGCGGGCATTGTTTACACCTACGCCGGGGAAAACTTAGCCCTTGCCCCAAACATTCAAAGTGCCCATGATGGGTTAATGAATAGTCCCGGCCACAAAAGGAATATTTTGGATCCGGCATTCAATAAAATCGGCATTGGCGCTATAAATGGGGGAGTTTATGGTGAGATGATAACCCAGGTATTTACAAATTAGGCAGCCATAGGAAGCGGCCAGTTTTTATCGGTAAATACACTGTCTGCCTCCATCACCCATGTTTGAGGCTGCTGCGCGTATTTGTAAGGCCTCAGGTTTCCATTTTTATCAACAATAAATAGCTCCGACTGCTTTGCACCATATTTTGTCAGCAGTTGCATTTCAGCTTCCAAAATCCGGTCCCTTACAATATTTGCCTCGTCAAGATAGCCTAATTTAATAAGCCCAAGCGCGATGATGCAGTTGTCATGTGGCCATATACTGCCGTTATGATACGAATCAGGGTCATTTTCAGTATAGTTCGGGGATCGCGAGGATAATGTCCTGATGCCGCCGGCAGTTAGCATATCCGGCTGCATCAGCCGGTTGACAACAAAAGGTACCTTTTCATCATCAATGATCCCCGTGAGAAGCAAGTGCCCGACATTTGATGTAATATCTTTTATTTGAGTATTTTCTCCATCAAGCGCTTGGGCAAAGAACTTCTCATCCTCCACCCAAAAATCTTGGTTGAAAGCGGTTTTCAATTTTTGCGCTTTTTCTCTTAGCATCTGGGCATATTGGGTGTCGAGTGACTCGTATAGCTTCGCAGCTCTGGTTAAGGCCAAGTATTGATAACCTTGGACTTCTACAAGCGCAATTGGTTCTTTGACTTTCTGATCGCCCTCCGGGTAATTTATAGAATTACCTGAATCTTTCCAGCCTTGGTTTATTAATGCGTGTCTATTTTTGGCCTGGTGCCGTATATAACCGTCACCATTTATATCCCCATAAGTGCCCATCCATTCAATCGCGGCGCGTATATGAGGGTCCAAATCAAAAAGTAGGTCGACGTCCTCTGTCTGCCTTAAATATTCACAGGCGGTCATTACAAATAAGGGAGTCGAATCAATTGAGCCATAATACCTTACACCGTCTTTATCTACAGGCCACTTGTTTGAAGCAAGTTTCTCAAGGACGTTATTATTTGCTGTATCTGCAAGGGTTTGACCGTCGAAATCCCACGACCTCAATTCATGTGAAATTTTTCCGGGCTCCTCGTCTCTTTCCACGTCAACAACTTTGCCCTGAAATCTGGCCATAGTCACCAGGCTATTTCTTACGGGCAAAAGCGTGTTGACAACAGCCTCCTTTTCCATTGCGGTAAACTCTGCAGGTTTTTTGTATCTATCGGGATGAATCACGACAGGGAATTCCCTGAGTATTTGCGGGGGTAAGTTTTGTCTTGAAAGTCTAAAAAACCTTTCTTCGGAAGAAAGGCAGGCGTCTCTTGAGAAAAATCCACTGAAAGCTTGTGTTTCGCCTGAAGCCCTATAACCTTGTTCATTTACAACTCCCAGGCAACTTAATTGGGCACTAATGGAAATCCTATCAATTACTTCAGGGCTAACCATATTATGGGCTACATTATACTACTTTTTAGCCTAAAAATAAACATTATAGGTCAACTGCCCTAATTCAATGAATCAGTCGTTGACCTCACCCTATTATTTGATCAAATTTAAAAATAAGT
The DNA here is from genome assembly GCA_964511055.1 of uncultured Gammaproteobacteria bacterium. Taxonomy (GTDB): domain Bacteria; phylum Patescibacteriota; class Microgenomatia; order Curtissbacterales; family GWA2-41-24; genus JAKAJD01. The sequence continues at coordinate 6,478 of CAZEDQ010000031.1, read as the reverse complement.
CAAATAACATTAAAACTTCAACAGATAGTCTGTTTGCCTGGGGATGGTGTAGGGATTCTGGTGATAGATTGTCTTTATTGTCCTGTCACCAAATAAAACCTGCAGCGCTTCTTGGTCTGAAAGTGCCACTTTAAGCATAGTATCACCGGTTTGTATTGTAACTTCAGATCCGGCCGCAATAGGGGACGGCACAGCATTTTGAATCATTTCAACTGCGCTTCTCGATATAGATTGCTCCATGGTTACCCAGTGGGTTTGCCGGCTTAAAGATACCGTCAAAAACGAGGAGAAAAACCATATGCAAGCAAATATTGTTACCAAAATGGTTCCCTCCGGACGCTTTTGAAGAAGCAAAACGGCCTTTGAAACAAGCAGCACTAAGCCCAGCGAAGACATGGTCAAATAATAAGAATAAGTGTGGCTTGGCAGGAAAATTACAGGTGAAATATATAATACAAATATTAGAACTGCTCCCAGAATAACGTTATTCTTAACTTTCGAGCGGTAAATGACAGCAAGAAAAAATGCAATTGTCAATAAAGAAGCAACTATAGTAGGCAGCAAAAATGCCGTTCCGTCTTTAACGATTGAAGGAGTTAGCTGCATTTTAGAAAGTACAACCTGGTATTTGAGTTCTTCTGGAACATTTAGAAGCCAAAGAAAATACCAAAGAAGGGTTTTTGCCGAGGCAAAATTAAGTTCTATACGGTAACCCTCAATAGCCGGAATTTGAAAAAAAACAAACCTCATTGCAAGATAAACAAGTCCGGTAGCAAGCATTGCAAGTATCAACCCTTTGCTTTTTCTAAGTACATCTGAAAATTTTTTGTTCAGGAAGAAAAAGGCAAAAACAACAAGAAAGAAAGGGGTGATTAAGGCAAATTCAAAAGAGGCAAGTGCCAGAAGAAAAAGCACATAAACAATAAATAGATAAACTAATTTACTTTTTGACAAAAATTGTAAATAGAAGTGAAGGGCACATAAGGTAAAGAAAGTACCAAAAACATTCCAAGACAGGGAAAGCCAGGAGAGTGTCATAAAGTGGAATGGAGCCGTTGCCCAAATAAAAGCACCTAACATGGCTGACAATCTTGTTTTAAACACTTTATAAAGAAGGGAAAAAAGAAGCGAAGCGTTTATTATGTGGAGTGAAAAGGAAATAACATGATAACCAAATGGATTAAGGCCAAACAATTTGTGGGATAAATAAAAGAATGTTTGCATACCGAGAGGCCGGTAATAAATAATGTCTGTCTGCGGCTTAAAAAAATAGGTGAGGTGTTGGGTATTAAGACTATTTAAAATAAACCAGTCGTCTTGGAAAAAATAATAGCCTAAACTTTGAAAATAAATAAGTATCGTCGAAAAAAATATCAGGGATATTGGCAAAGCAAACTTGAATCTCATCAGTAGATTTATTCAGTAACTACAAAATATTCTAGCATCGTTAGGTGGGTGTGTCGACGAATATCGGGGCTATTCCATTTTTACGCAAGAAATTTAATCTGGATTTTTTTAGGAACGCAAAAAGTTCAACCTGAATTTTTTAGGCACTGCGCAAGAAATTTAATCTAAATTTCCTTAGGAACGCAAAAAGTTCAACCTGAACTTTTTATCCCCGAAAAAGCCTGTCACCTCCGGCATAACAACAGGCATCCCTAAAAGTTGCCCCGGGAAAACCGTATAATGCCCGAAACGTCTGTTAATAACGTCAACAGACGAAACTAAACGTGCGCGTTTTCTGTCTTCTTTAAAAATAGGGATTGACTGCCAGCCGGTTTTAGTAAGCATTCCAAGCGTAACTCCGCAAAAAATTATGTTTTCCGGCTGCCAGCCCTCAGCAATTTGCACACAAACATTAAAGAGTTCCCGTCCGCTACTAATATATCTGGAAAGCGTTTTATGTCCATACCAAGATTTGGTGGTGCCGTCATTTTTGTCTCCTGACCAGTGTCTTGGTGAAGTTCTCAAAAAAAATGCTACGTGTCGGCCACTAAGGCCCATTTCCCGCGCTTTCTCTGCTGCTTCCTCACACAGGTTGCGTACTACCTTATAAATTTCGGCTTTAGTATTTAAGACCCGGTGAGTTGTGTATGTCCTTCCGACAGATTTAGCATCAGGTATGTTCTCAATTGCTACGACCGGCGTCTCGTCAATCCCGCGTGCCAAATTATATAGGTGGACAGACCAAAACGGACCAAAGTGTTTAAAAAGAAACTCCATTTGGCACTCGCGCAATTTGGGGAAGTTATCAATGCCTATTGAAGTTAAGTGATGCCAGAGTCCAAAACCCAACCCGCAAACATCCATTAATTTCGACTTGTCTAAAACCTCAAGCACGTTATCTTCTGTTATCCAAAAAAGCCCGTCAGGTTTGATCTGCTCGGAAGCAAGCTTGGAAAGAAGCCTGTTGTGGGAAATTCCAACGGAACAGGTCATATAATCACCAACTTCTTCCCTAAGCCTACGTTTTAGTTCAAAAGCAATATTAAAGGCATTGCCCCAAAATTTTTCAGTTTTAGTTACATCAATAAAACATTCGTCCAAAGAAAAAACTTCACAAAGAGGTGAATAGCTCGTGCAAATCTCGATAAACTTTCGGCTTATATATTCGTATTTGGAAAAATCCGCAGGGACCAAAATGATATTAGGACAAAGCTTTCTAGCGTCATATGTACGGCTTCCGGTACCCACACCGTATTTTTTGGCTTCCACCGAAGCCGCAATAATGCAACTTCTGCCTTTTCCCTTTACAACACCCACAGGTTTGCCCCTTAAGGCAGGATTTGCCTGCTGTTCGGCAGTTGCAAAAAAACTATTCAAATCGGCGTGGATAATAATGCGTTGATTGTCCATCTAGCCCTCAATAGTCAATCTTCAGCAAACTATTCCAGTGCAATCACTTTCTTAACTCTCCATGAATAGTTACTGCTGTCGAATTCCAGCTTGAAGTTGGCAGTTTGCGAGGAGCAAATTAAATCAACAAATCGGTTACTTCCTACCATATGGGAAGTTTTTAAAATCACTTTCTCAAACTTTACGAAGCGCCGGTTCCAATTCATGGCTATAGGGAAAATATCACCATCAAAAAATGCCCAGACACTTACTTTTTCGTTAACGTCGGTTTCGTTTGCATGTGTCATGTATCAAGTGTCATGTGTCAAGTTACATTTTGCTACGGACCGATTTCATAAACCCGTTTAGCAAGCTACCAACGATTATCCTTTGCTGCTCGATTTTTTCATAATCATTCTGTTGTAAATATTTTAAAGACAGCGAAAGTTCTAAATAATATTCCAGTTCTACTAAAGAACCATTAGCAATAATCAAAAATCTTAAAAAGTCCTTTAGCGATTTTTTAGCATGACCTTCTACAATATTGGCTGCGATAGAAACCACAGCGCGTCGCATATGAGAAATCAAACCAAAAGTTTCGTTATTTGGGAAGTTGTTGGTTAAGAAATAAACCATAAGTACTAATTTATGCGCTTCCTGCCAAACTTTAAGCTTTTGGTAGCCTTTTTGGATGTTTGTCATATCTTGATACTTGTTACCTGATACTTCTATCTTACCCAAAGAAAACCCGAAAATCAAGATGGCATTTGTTAAAATATTGCCAAACTAGTATTCTTTAAACCTAAAATGTTTCCAATTAGAGACAGCAAAAATTCAAATCAATTTCCGTTCGTAAATTTGGTCATTATAATCGTCAACATTTACGTCTTTTACCTTGAATTAACAACTTCCAACATAGAGCTATTTATTAATAGGTATGCACTTATACCGGCAAATATCAATGTTGCCGACCTTAACACTTTTGCACCTTTTGTCACGTCAATGTTTTTACACGGCGGGTTTTTGCACATCCTTTCCAACATGTGGTTTCTGTGGGTTTTCGGGGATAACGTAGAGGCAAAAATCGGCCACGTTAAATACCTTATCTTTTATCTATCTTGCGGTATAGCGGCTTCGGCTATCCAGTATTTTTTTATTAGCCCGTCCGGTCTTCCAATGCTCGGTGCATCCGGGGCAATAGCCGGCATCCTTGGTGCTTATCTTAAATTTTTCCCCGGGAATAAGGTCGATACCCTAATTCCCGTATTTATCTTGCCTCTTATCGTACCTGTGCCTGCCGCTTTTATGCTTTTTTACTGGTTTTTAATACAAGCATTTGCTAGCTTTACATCAATTACCACAACATCTATGGCTTTTGACGGTATTGCCTACATTGCACATGCCGGCGGTTTTCTCACAGGCTTTATATTTGCAAAATATTTTGTTTGGCAAAGAGGATAATTTCGCTTACAATAAGATAAACAGGATGCCCGCCTTATCTTATAGAGAATATCTCGATATCCTCAAAGGCCCTCACAGGAAAAAGAGAGTTTACAAAACCGCTCTTGCTACTTTCTTTATATCCGCATTACTAATTGTAGGGACGCTCAGTGCCTTAGTTTTTTACTATAAAAAGGACATTGAGCCGCAAATCGTTGCCTCAAATTTTGTGGAGTCAGCCTCCGTAGGGCTTATTTCTTCAAAACAATCCTTAAATGATGTCCTGGAAACATTCCAGGTAGCGGGGGCAAAAGTTGCAATTGTTGATAACCTGCAAAACTCCACGAACCCCCAAACCGCCTATTTTATCGACCTTTCAGACAAACAAAAGTTACTGTCTAAAGTTGGTTCGGCAAAGCAAAATGTCGTTTTCCAAAAACAACAGCTGCAAAAAGCTAATGTTGGGCCCGGGCTAAAAAGTATAACCGACGACCTGGTTGCCTACTACGAGCAGTCGGAAGCGTCATATAGTCAGACCGAAAAAGACCACCAATTTTTCAAAGACGTACTTTTGGCACTTGGGCCGGATTTTTACTTACCCATACTTTCTAAAGATTCCGTTTGGGAAAGCAACGACAAAGCTAAGATTAAAGATTATTACGAAGGGAAAAAAATCAAAGCCCAGGACGCGTTAACTAACCTCGCAAAATTTTCCCCCGAAGCCGATTTCAAGGATTATTACAATGCACAACTTGCCTATCTTGAGCTATTCGTTAAAGTATCAACAGATATAACCAATACATTAAATTCAAATCTCGAAATAAAACCTGATTCTGCAACCGATGTTGAACTTGCCTATCAACAACTGGTTAACGCACAAAAAGAAAACAGCAAAATCGCAACTAACCTGCTTGCCGAAAAAAAACGCCTTTTAGAACTGAAAGAAAACCTAAATAGGTTTGCAGCTGTACGCTATCAGGCAAATTCCCTGGAGGCGAGGCTTCGGGGAGAAAATTTAAAATACGAGGGCAACGGCAGCCTGGTACCAAAAATAGGGAAAATGCTTCAAACCTATTTTCACACAATCTAGAATTCTAGGGGTTTACAAATTACCTACCTAATTTGTTAAAATCAACTAAAGGAGGTTAAATTTATGGATCCCAATGATCAAATCGGTCAAAATCCTATGCCGCAAGGCGACGGTGATGGAGGCCAGCCAATAGCACCTCCGGCTCCGGAACCAACACCTCCGGCTCCGGAACCAACACCTCCGGCTCCGGAACCAATGCCAGGTCCGGCTCCGGAAGAGCCAGGCGCAGGTGGAATGGAAGTTCCGCCTATGCCACCCGAAAGTGGTGACCAGGGTAGCCCGGTGTCAAATCCTATTCAAGAAGAAAACCCTCAACAATAAGGCTCATTTGGTCTTATAATAGAGACAGGGCAGCTAATGTTCCTTTCAATGGAGGAGCAAATTGACGCTGAAAAAGTTTAAGACAGTTTTAAAGACAACAAGCGCTATTGTTTTAGTGGTTTTTTATGGCCTGGGGGCATTCTTTTTAGGAAAGCATTCACAAGAAAGCGTCTCCTCCCTTGTCAAAGGTGTGCGTACAGAACTAAATATTGAGGGGCAAATAGATAGGCCTCAACCCTATTCCGATACCCAAAGCGGTGCTGTTATCGCATCATACGTGAATTTGTGCTCCAATACCGCTTACTCATTTCAGCTTTCCTATCCTAAAGACTGGTTTACAACTTACAACGACAAATACCAGGAGTGTACATTTTTTGCACCCTTCTCGTTTGTCGTGCCATCTTATGTCGAGCACGACATTGTGCCTATCCATGTTGTGCCCGTTGAGCCAGGCCAGTGGCAGGAAACCTTAAAACTTTACGAAAATCCGAACGATTATCAAAATGTCCTCACTGCCAAAAACACGGAAATTAACGGTAAGGTTGTGGAGATTATTGATTCAATAGCAACCGGCAACGGTTTTGTACCAAAAGGGTTTGTTAAAAAAAGCTACCTTGTATTCGACGGTGAATTGCCGCTTATTATTTACTACCAGCAGCAAACAGCCGATGAGGACACCCGGACAATGGAAAAAGTTTTAAACGATATAGTAGTAAGCCTGAAATACTTTTAAAGACAAAAGAAAAGGCCTCTCTTGCGAGAAGCCCTTTCAAGTTGCCTATCTTGCGATAA
>CAZEDQ010000030.1:7371-9532 GCA_964511055.1 uncultured Gammaproteobacteria bacterium | reverse complement strand
ATAGAAAGGAAGTGTTTTTAGGTATTAAGAATAAAGATATAAATGCCGAATATTAATGTCGCAAAAGATAATAGTTACTCATGTTTCTCCGGATTTTGACGGTATCCCCGCCATTTGGCTTTTGAGAAAATTTCATCCCGACTATAAAAATGCCCGCGTGGAACTTGTTCCTGCCGGTGATAATACATACAACAGGGAGCCTGTCGATTCGAACCCTAACGTTTTGCATGTCGACGTTGGCGGCGGACGCTTTGACCATCACAAAACAAATGAATTTACCTGTGGAACAAAGCTCGTTTATGAATGGTTAGTCGACGAAGGGCATGTTAAAAAAGACGATGAAGCTTTAAGGCGGATTGTCGAGGTTGTAACGGAAATTGACCACGGTTGGGATTCATACAAATGGCCTGAACCGGATTCCGACAGGTGGGAGTTTTCGCTCCATAATGTTCTTTCTGGCCTAAAGGGAGTTTATCCGGGGGATAACGAGAAGCACATTCAATTTACTGTTGATAGTATGGAAGCGGTTTATAAGCTTCTCCAATCTAAAGTCAATGCCGAAAAAGAAATAGAGCGCGACGGATTAAAATTTGATACCCGATGGGGCAAAGGGGTTGCCGTTCTTACAAAAAATGACGGCATAATGGAGGTTGCAATAAAAAAAGGTTATTCGGTGGTTGTCCGAAAAGACCCCCAAGGCGGGTATGTCCGGGTTACAGGTTCCAACAGCCACAATGTCGACCTAACGCGAGCGTATGATGTAATAAAAGAGAAAGATAAGGTTGGAACATGGTTTTTGCATGCTTCCAAAGTGCTTCTTCGAAACGGCTCTACGCGGAATCCGACCATGAAAGCAACCGGTATGACACTTGAGGAAGTTGTGGAGATTCTAAAAAGTTCATAGCTTGTGGTTAATGGTTCATAGAGATGATTAAAAAAGCAAAATTTTTGGCAAAGGAAGCTAAATTAAGAATTAAATATATGACAAACACCGACTGCTTATTTTGTAAAATAATTCAAGGGGAAATTAAGTCCGATTTCGTTAAAGAGACGGATAAGGTTGTGGTGTTTGCGGATATAAACCCGATAAACGAAGTACACCTTTTGATTGTTCCCAAGCGCCATATTGATTCAGTGCTTACGATTTCCGGGAACGATTCAGGAGACCTTATCGCGATGTATAATGTAGCAAGAGAGTTAATTTTGGAGAGAAAACTAGACGCTTTCCGCTTGGGTTTTAATGGTGGGAAGCTTCAGCATGTGCCTCATTTGCACATGCATCTTTTAGCAGGCAAAAAATTAATTTAAATTTTGAATGGAGGTGTTTTATTTTATATGTCAACAAAAGTTATTGCGCAACCCGGTGAATCGGCAGATGCATTAATCCGTAAGTTCAACAAAAAAGTCCAGGCTGAGGGAATTTTGACGGAAATCAAAAAGCGTGAACATTATCTAAAGCCTTCTTTGAGAAAGCAGCAAAAAATACAGATGGCCAGGAAGAAATATATAAGGAGTAAGTTTTAGTGTCCGTAATTTCGCAGATTAACGTAGATTTGGTTGAGGCCCAAAAGAAGCGGGATGAAGTTGTGGTTTCGGCCTTAAGGATGCTTTTGGCAGCTGTTAAGAATGCAGAGATTGCCAAAGGCAGTGAGCTCACCGACGATGAAGTTTTGGAGCAGATTGCAAAGAGCGCCAAACAGCACAGGGAATCTATTGATGCCTATGAAAAAGGCGGCAGAGGCGATTTAGTTGAAAAGGAAAAAGCGGAACTTGGTGTCATCTCGAAATTTTTACCGGAGCAAATGAATGAGGAGGAAATTGCCAGGATTGTGGATGAGGTAATCAGTGCAACCGGTGCCAAAGGTGCCGGTGACTTGGGTCGTGTAATGGGGCAGGTAATGGCGAAAGTTAAAGGAAAGGCTGATGGTAATGTAGTGTCCGGTGTAGTAAGATCGAAGCTCGGTTAATTTTCTTCATGGTTAAGACTCTTATTTTTTCCGATACACGCTATCCTGTTAACAGAAAAATTGTACGTAAGGCGGTTGCCGACACTTTTTTGAAATATAAAATTGAAGCCACCATAGCCGAGGTGTCAGTCGCGGTTGTCGGAAGCAGGAAAATGAAAGATTTAACGGATAAATTCATGAAGGACGGGAAGGAG
>CAZEDQ010000030.1:0-7361 GCA_964511055.1 uncultured Gammaproteobacteria bacterium | reverse complement strand
GGTTGGGGGATGTTGTTTTGTGCTGGCCGCAGGTACTTGAAGCAGCCAGCCGAGATGATATCATGGTTGATGAGGAGGTTTACAAATTAACCTGTCATGGGATTGAACATTTATTGGGCCAGCATCACGAATGAGTAGTGTTTGGTTTTAATTTTTTCTGCCCTTACTTTTTTGCCTGCAACACATAGTGTTATGACAAGTACAGTTTTTTACCGTAAATATAGACCACAGAAATTCTCCGATTTAATGGGCCAGCAAACAATTGTCCAAACCCTTTTGGGGCAGCTTCAAACCGGTAAAATCGGGCACGGATATTTATTTTATGGTCCCAGAGGCACAGGAAAAACCTCGACAGCCCGAATTTTTGCAAAATCCGTAAATTGTCAAAAATCCGACGGAAAAAAATTCACAGAACCCTGCAATAAGTGTGTTTCCTGCTTGGCGATTGCCGAAGGTTCGAGCCTGGATTTAATAGAAATAGATGCGGCTTCCAACCGGGGAATAGATGAGATTCGTGATTTAAGGGAGAAAGTGAAACTTTCACCTGCCTTCTCGCGCTTTAAGGTTTACATAATAGACGAAGCCCACATGTTAACGACAGAGGCTTTTAATGCACTGTTAAAGACACTGGAGGAGCCACCGAAACATGCAATTTTTATTTTGTGTACAACCGAACTTGGAAAACTTCCTTCAACAATTGTCTCAAGGCTTCAGAGGTTTAATTTTTTAAGGGCAGGAAGCGAGCAGATATCAAAGATGCTTCTTTCGATTGCCAAAATCGAAGGAATTAAGATTGAGCCGGAATCGACTTTGTCTATAGCCGAAGCTGCCGACGGTTCGTTTAGAGACGCAGTTTCAATTTTGGATCAGCTGGGTGCATCGGGTAAGAAGATTAGCGTGGGGGATGTTGCCAAAGTTGCCAAGGTAAGCGGTTGGAACCAACTTTTTGAATTTGCCTCTTTTTTGGCAGACAAGGATATTAAAAAATCCATAATTACTATAGAGGAAATTGCCGATTCGGGCGGGGATGTGCCTTTTTTTGCAAGACAGCTGGTTTTGTTTTTGGAAAAATTGCTTTTTATCAAAATCGGGCTTTCAGGCGACATTTTCAGTGATTATGACCAAACCCAAATCAAAAAAATGACTGAACTTTCCGAAAAGTTTGAAACAGGAAGGCTGCAAGAGTTGATGAGGGCACTTTTGGTTTCCGAAAATGAGATGAAGTTATACCCTTTGGCGCAGATTCCAATGGTACTTGGTATTTGCAAATATTTTGGGGACGATGTAGGTATCGGGGACCCCGGGCAGCAGGAGAAAGTATCCGACCCGGATCTGGATCCGGTGCCCGAACCCGAGGTTTCGGATGATCTTGACAAAAATACTGAACCGTTTGGGGACGTGAAGCCCGAGAAGGTTACCGATATTATAAGGCCAAAAGTTAAGGGGAAGGGATCAATTGCGGATGTTGAGAAAAACTGGTCAGAGTTTTTAAATAGAGTAAAGGGGATAAATGCCCATGTTGTTGCCCTTTTGAGGTCGACTAAGCCGGCGGAATTTGATGGCAGGCTGCTGACCCTTGAAGTGTTTTATAGGTTCCACAAGGAAAAGCTTGAGGAACCCAAGATACTGGCAATCTTGGACAAGAACATGGAAGAAGTTGTTGGTAGGCCTGTGAGTTTTAAGTTTGTTTTGGCAAAAAGGGAATCAAAGCCAACGGTGGCGGTTGTAGCAAGCAATGTTATGGATATTCGTGAGAATGAACTTGAAAAGATAGCACAGGAAATATTTTCAAAATGAAAACCAGACTGCTCGTGGTTTTTATATTTGCTATTACACTTTCGGGCTGTATGCCGACTATAGGTAATTCTTCCTCGGGTACGTCAAAGGACGAATTCAAAAAAGGTGCATACACTGCCGGTTTCCCGGCGGTACCCCTTTATAAAAATTCAAAAGTGCTGGAATCTTATGGGTATAAAGGGAAATACGGGGCCGCTTCTGTCACGAGTGACGATATTTCCAAAGTTGTCCAATTTTATACCGACTCATTGAAACTTTTGGGTTGGGATCATACCGTAAAGCAAAATTCGGCAACGAGTTACGAATTTCAAATAAGCAATTCCGGCCAGCAAGGGTCTATTATTGTAAATACAACCGTTGACGGTAAAAAGACAGGTATAACCGTTTCTATTGCCCCAAGGTGATGACGATACTTGGTAAGGATTGACGGGGAATGTGTTTTGCTGATAATATGAAAATTGTCTTTATGAAAAGATCTGCCCTGCCAATACTCCTCGGTCTTTTTTTATTTGCACTTTCAATTTCACCGGTTTTTGCACAAAATGCTGTTCCCGGAGCAGGTGTAGTAAGTTCACAACTTGAGCAGCTTAGGGAGAAAAGGCATGAGTTTCGTGAATTTAAAAAGGATGTCAGGGAGAGGGTAGGCATTGGTAAGGTTGCAAGCGGTGCTGCCGGGTTAAGGCAAAAAGCCGTGGGGACGATAAAGACTGCTTTTGGGAATATCTTGTCCAGGTTTGACGCAGCCCTTTTAAGGCTTGATAAGATTGCCAACAGGATTGCGGCAAGAATAGACAAGTTGAATTCCAAAGGGGTAGATACTTCTGCGGCGAAAGCGGCGCTTTTGAATGCAGAGAAGTCCGGTGCAGCTGCCAAGCAGGCTATAGATAAAGCAAAATCGGATGTTTCGGCAATAGACACAACGTCCACGGTTAAAGATGCAGTGCACTCGGCGCTTGCTTCTGTAAAAGCTGCCAAAGATTCACTTATGAGTTACCAAAAAGCTTTAGTTTTGGCTGTTAGAAACTTAAAAGCCGCAAGCGGTTTGAGGGAGGGGAGTGAAAGTGGCAAGTAAAGATCCTAAAGGTGGTTTAAAAACGCTGCTACTGCTTCTGGCGGCATCTGTTGCAGTTTTAATTTTGGTGTTTTTTGTATACGATGAGGGCATAAGGGTGACAATTACAAAAGGCAAGCCGGTTATTAGTAAAGATTCACAGGTCCAAAAGTTGGAGACGCAAAGCCAAAGCGATGATGTAGGTTCGATTGAAAAAGACTTAAACAGCACGAACCTTAACAATATAGACGACGGAACGAGTCAGATTAACCAAGGGTTAACTAACCTCTCCAATTAAACTACCCACATTTTGCCAACTTGACATGAGGTATGGAAAAGTCGTATTTTCATGGCGGGAAGACGAAGCCTCTCGGATTTGCCCCAAAATTTTTAAACATAATATGAAAAAGAAAACGTATAGGAGAACTTATGTAAGCTGGCGTATTGCTTGGTATTCGGTTGTTATCTGGCTTTTAGTTTTTATGGTTGGCGGATTTGTAATTTTGCCATGGTTTTACCTCACTTTGCCAATTGTTATTTTATGGGTGACCATGTTCTATTTTCGAAGAGCTGAAATAATAAGGCTTTTGCCTCCAAAGAAGGTCCGGGGTGGCGGGGATAAAGTTTTTGCACTTGGTTTGGGGGTATCCGTTGTTTGGTTTTTAGCAGTAATTGTTTTGAGCACACTTGAGATTGCCGGTTTTTATTACTTTAATTTTGGGTTGTATTTTTCCGATCCGAGGAACTGGCTCGCCTTTCCCTTAATACTTTTGATGCCTGTTGTGTATGGCATAATTCTTGAAAACAGGCGTTTTAAGCATATTCGACGAAAGACAAAGGCTGGAACTCATGTCCATTTTTTCCCGTTAAGACACGTCCGTATATAAATAATTAGTACAAATCCCAGCTAAAATATGTTAAGCTTAAATTTAATTTAGTGAGAGATTTAGCCCAGCAAAACACATTTGTCAGGTCGAAGAGGTCGCTTCCGGTGCCGGTTATTAAGGCTGCTTTTTTAGTAGTTGCGGTTGTTGCAGTACTTTTTTTGGTGAAACAGAAAATAAGCTCAGGAAGCTTTATTGGAGGAGGGTCTAGCGAGTTAGTGGATGCCCAGCACGGGTTGACACCGGTTTCGGTGGGTGCAAGCGGTATTACAAATGGTGGGGTTAACCTATCCAGCGGCTCTGCAACATTCAAAGACGTTAAGTATGGAGGGCAGGCAACGGCTACGGCGACCAGGACATTTGGTGCAGGTTCATATAGCTTATCCGTTAACGCGACCTTACCAAACCCCAGCGGTGACAGGTATCAGGTATGGCTTGTGAACGGCGGTGAGATTAAGGATGCCGGTTTTATGTCAGGATCGGGAAAATCTTGGAGTTTGGTTTTTAATGACAGTAGCAAATATTCTTCTTACAACACAATTTGGATAACCCGCGAAATCACGACCGAAGGCGGAAAGCCCGAACAGCACGTTCTTGAAGGAAGCTTCTAGTTTGACAATTTACCATTAACAATTGACAATTGACGTACGTGAAGACAGTAATGGTTTTTGGGGCGTTTGACGGCTTACACCCCGGACATCTTGATTATTTTAAGCAGGCAAGGGTATTTGGAGACCTTTTGGTTGCTTCCGTTGGTACGGATAAGAATGTTGAGAGGATAAAGGGCAAAAAACCTTTGTTTAACCAGGACGAACGTCTGGAGTTGGTTAGTGAATGCAAGCTTGTGGACAAGGCGGTAATGGGTTCGGAAACGGATTTTTATCAGCACATTAAATCTGTGGAGCCGGATGTTATCTGTTTAGGTTATGACCAATGGGCAAAAGAGGGTGATTTGAGGGGTGACCTTAAAAAGGTTGGACTTTCCCACATAGAAATTTACAGGCTTAAGCCGTACGAAAAGTACCGGGCAAAATCAACAATTACAAAGAATAAATCGGTAGACTATTAAAGTGTTCTTAATTCCTTTTTGGTTTTTACGCCTTCTTGGTGTTTTCTGGTGAGCCTTTTTTCTTTGTGCTTGGTTAGGGTCCTTTTCATCCTTTCCACGGCTTTGTCGATTGCTTTTTCAAAATTGCGTTCAATATCCCTGACTTCTAAAGTATGACGGGGAGTTGCTATAGTAATCTCGCAGTAAAAGTCATTTTCCTGGCCCCTATGGGATTTTTCGGAAATTAAGCGAATATGGATTTTTTCGATTGCAGGGTGGAATTTTAGCAGTTTGTCGGCCCTTTTTAAGGCATACTCTTTGGTTTTTGGCGATTTTTTTAGATGGAGGCCTGATACTTTTACAATCACTTCGGCCTTATTATATTCAGGGCAGGGGCCAAGTTGCAACAAATTGACATTCGAGGCACAAGAAGCTAACATTTATTTTAAGATGTTTGATAAATTGCAGCAGCTTAAAGAACTTAAGAAGATGCGCGATGAGGCGATGGCTATCCAGAAGTCGTTGGACGCCGAGGTTGTGGAAGTAGAAAAAAAGGGTGTTAGGGTAAAAGTGACGCTGGCCCAGCGCTTTGTTTCGATTGAAACAAATGGTAAGAGCGATGATGACATTGCCGAAGCCGTAAATGAAGCCGTCAAAGAAAGCCAGAAGGAAGCTGCCAAGAAAATGCAGCAAATGGGCGGATTCGAAGGCCTTAAGGGAATGCTCGGCGGAAACTAAACTTCTTTTTTATCCCCAGCGCAATTATAATGTCCTCATATGAAAGCTACCTTCGGCAGTGATCCGATAGACCAATACTCTATTCCTGTTTCCAAAAGAAAGACTAAGCTTGCCACAATTTATAAACTAAATCCCAGAGACCGGAAGGATAAGCCGGGGAGGCTTCTTGAGGTGCTTTGGGATGAGCGAAAACCCTATGTTGACGGTTTTGACAACCGTTATTCATATACAGTTATTTTTAAAAAGTCCAAAGCGTTTGCCGGTAATCATTACCATAAGGTTAAACAAGAGTTATTCACGCCCCTTGCGGGTAAATTCACCATTTTTCTGGAGAACATAAGAACGAAGGAAAAGGAAACTGTTTTGATGGATGCCAAAGATCACGAAATGATATACATCCATGTTGGCATTGCTCATAAGGTTCAAGCAGAGGAAGCTGGTGCAGTCCTTTTCGTAGCGGCAACATCATCTGGGGTTGTGGGGGACGAAATACCGTATAAGTTGATTTAGTATGAAAATTCCAAAGGCTGTTGCTAATTTAATTGACGCGTTTGAGGCGTTGCCCGGAATTGGGCCTAAGACTGCGGCAAGGCTAACTTATTATCTTTTACATGCGCCGGATGCACTTTCCGCGAACCTTTCTGAATCCGTGAAGGAGCTTAAGGGCAGAACAAAAATCTGCTCCATTTGCCAGAATATTACGGAATCTGACCCGTGTGACATTTGTGCTGACTCTGACCGGGACGCTTCTATTATTTGTGTTGTAGAGGACCCTTTGGATGTTTGGGCGATTGAAAAAAGCGGCAGCTTTTCAGGCCTTTATCACGTCCTGCACGGGGTTATTGCACCTTTGGAGAATATCGGGCCTGAGGAGCTTCGTATCCGCCATCTTTTGCCAAGGCTTAAAGACGGCAAAGTTAAAGAAGTAATTCTGGCTACAAACCCTTCAATGGAAGGGGAGGCAACGGCTATGTATATCCAGCGTTTAATTGGCCCTTTGAAAATTAAGACTACACGTATTGCCCGTGGAATTCCGATTGGGGCGGAGCTTGAATATGCCGACGAGGTGACTGTCAGACGGGCTTTTGAGGGCAGAAAAGACTTCTAGATAAAAAGTTACAAAGGTTTTTGTCCTTTTGTACTGTGTACTTTGTACCTTTGTACCTTTCATACTACAATTAAATTATGGACTCTTCTGGAAAAGGCCCCTCCAGTGATTTAAACAAGCTTGATCTTGAGACGGTCAGCAAAATGCCGACCAGTTCCAATAACCCTATTGGAAATGAGTTTATAAAAATGGGAAGGGCTGCCTTAACTCAGATTTTAGGCAGGTCCTCGCAGGGTACTCCTCCCGCTTCGGGTGACGATATCCAGAAGATGAAGCAGGACGATGACGATTTTAGTGAAAGAGAGTATTTGGAACTGAGGCAAAAAATCCAGGCTATTTACGACGAATACAGGATGCAAAAGAAAAAAGAAGAAGAAGATAAGAAAAGGGAAGAAGAACAAAAAAAGGCAAACCAGCTTGCCAGGCTATACGAAATGCGCCAAGGCTCTGCAGGGGCGGCTGTCAGGACTGCAGTTAGTAAAGGGAGTGCCGAGACAGGTAGAAACTGGGGCGCGGAATGACTTAAGTTGCTTTTTGGATTAAAATTGGAGAATGCTCAAGCTTTATAATTTTCTTTCCCGAAAAATTGAGGATTTCAAGCCGGTTAGTGATGTTGTCGGTTTGTATACTTGCGGCCCTACGGTTTACAACTTTGTGCATATCGGCAACTGGCGCACCTTTGTTTTTGAGGACATATTAAAACGGACACTCCTTTTTAATGTGTACAAAGTCAAA
>CAZEDQ010000029.1:0-9692 GCA_964511055.1 uncultured Gammaproteobacteria bacterium | reverse complement strand
TTACAGCTTTTCCTGCTTTTCTGCGTATAAATTCTCCCTGGTACTTTATACCTTTTCCTTTATAAGGTTCGGGGGGTCTCACTCTTCTAATTTTCGCTGCTATTTCGCCTACCATCACTTTATCCGCGCCGGAAACAATGATTTTGTTTTCTTTTGTCTCGATCTGAATTCCTAATGTTGGCTGAATTACAACAGAATGAGAATATCCAACATTTAATATTAGATCTTCTCCTTGTTTGGCCGCCCTATAGCCTACACCTACAAGCTCGAGGACTTTCTGGTGGCCGTCCATAACACCTTTAACCATATTTGCAAGCACGCTTCTGGTTAGGCCATGAAGGGATTTGGCAATTTTTGTCTCTGACTTGCGTTCTATTTTGACCTGATCGCCATCAACTTTCACTTCCACTTCAGGACGAAGCTGAAATTTTAGCTCTCCTTTTGGGCCTTGGACGCTAATTTCATGGTCGATGACGCTGACGTTAACGCCTTGCGGAACAGTAATTGGTAGTTTTCCTATTTTTGACATAAAATTTACCAGATTTGGCAGATTATCTCTCCACCAAGGTTCTTCTTCTTTGCTTCTGCACCAGTCATAACTCCGGCGGATGTTGAAATAATACTAGTGCCGCGGCCTCCTTTGATTTGCCTGATGTTCTTACTTTTAATGTATGTTCTTAAGCCAAGTTTTGAGATTTTTTTAATTTCAGTAATCCTAGGTTTTTTGTTTTCCTGATAAATCAGGTCTATAGCCAAACTCTTTTCAGATTTTGAAACGTTTCCGACGAATCCTGATTTTGAAATAACTTTTGCCACCTGAAACCTAAACTTTGAATACGGCACAGATACTTGCTCTTTATTGGCAAGGTAGCCGTTTTTTATTATGACTAACATATCTGCAATCGGATCCATATAATTTTATTTACCAGGAGGATTTTTTAACTCCCGGAATTTCTCCCCTGTGTACAAGGTCTCTAAAACACAGTCTACAGATAGCAAACTTTCTGAGATAACCCCTAGGGCGTCCGCATAACTTACATCGGTTCCTGTGCCGGTTTTCAAACTTTTGCTTTTTATCGTTTTTTACAATTTTTGACGTTTTTGCCATATTATTTTTTAAAAGGTAAACCTAATAATTCAAAAAGCCTCAGCGATTTTTCCGGGCTTCCATTTGAGACGACAAATGTAATTTCCAGTCCCCTTATTTTGTCAACTTTAGAATAATCGATTTGCGGAAACAAAATTTGTTCCGTAATCCCCAAGTTATAATTGCCCATGTGGTCAAACTTACTTTTTTCCAGGCCTCTAAAATCTCTCATCCTGGGAGCTACAATAGACACAAACTTTTCAATAAAATCCCAAGCCTTTTTACCTCTTAAAGTTACCATTACTCCAATGATATCTCCCTTTTTTAATTTAAAAGTTGATATTGATTTTTTAGCTGCCGTCACCCTTGGCATTTGCCCTGAAATTTGCGCAACCTGTTCTTTGATTTTATCCAGAACATCCTTACTTGAAAGTGCCTCGCTGGCACCTACATTGATAACGACCTTCTCAATTCTGGGCGCTGCCAAATCATTTTCAATTTGGAATTCCTTTTTAAGAGCCGGTAAAATTTCCTCCTTATATTGCTTGTATATGTTATTCATACTTCTATTTAAAATTTAATCTACTTTTACATTTTTTACATATTCTATTTTTTGTTTTGCCCTCTTTTTCAAAACCAATCCTTGTCGGCTTATTACACTTAGGGCAGATTAAAGCAATACTGGCAACTGTTACAGGTCTTGTAATTTCGTATATACCGGCCGGCTTGGACTTTGAAACTTTTTTGTGTCTTTTGTAAACATTAATTCCCCCAACCACAATTTTATTTTCTTTGGGCAAAACTTTTTCTATCTTACCCTTTTTGCCTTTTTCCCGGCCTGCCGTTATCAATACTTCATCACCAATTTTAAATTTAAACATTTTAAATGACCTCCTTTGCGAGCGACGCTATTTTGGAAAAACCTTTCTTTTTAATTTCTCCCGCTATCGGCCCAAATACTCTGGTTGCCCTGGGTAAATTGTTGTTATCTATAACTACTGCCGCGTTATCCGAGAATCTTACATATGAGCCGTCTTTTCTGCCTACTTCCTTTTTTGTCCTGACTATCAGTGCTTTTACTATCTCGTGATCTTTGACTTGGCTATTGGGGATAGCTCCTCTCACGGCACAAGTCACAATATCTCCAACATTGGCAAATCTTTTTCCGGTGCCTTTTCCGATACCTATAACAACCAACTTCTTGGCACCACTATTGTCTGCAGCGTTTAAAATTGACCTTGGCGCGAGCATTATTTAATAACCTCCATTATTTTAAAATTTACGTCCTTTGATATCGGCTTCGTTTCGACAATTTTTACTTTATCTCCCGTACTGACACCAACTCCGTCATGTGCTTTTATTTTCTTTGACCTTTTAATTAATTTTTTGTACAGGGGATGCTTTACCATTGACTCAACTTTAACAACAACGGTTTTTTGCATCTTTATCGATTCAACTATCCCTACTTTAATTTGTGCCATTTTCAACCTCCCTTGGTTTTTTTGCGGCTTTATCTGCTTCTAAAATTAACTTTTGTCTTGCAATTGTAAGCGTCTGCGCAATGGTTTTCTTAATTCCTGCTACCGCATGGACATTTTTCGTCTTACCCATCGAAAGTTCTATTTGAAAATTAACTTTCTCTTTTTCCAAATCTCTTACTTTTGCCATAATCTCTTTTATCTGTTTTGATTTTATTTCTGTTAAGTCTTTCTTCTTCATCTTGAAATTATTTTTGTTTTAATAGGCAGTTTATGAGATGCAAGCCTAAGTGCTTCGGTTGCTATTTTCTCATCGATAGAACCCATCTCAAAAAGTATGGCACCGGGTTTTACCACTGCTACAAAATGGTCTACATCCCCCTTACCGGAACCCATTCGGGTTTCGGCCGGCTTTTTAGTAACGGGTTTATCGGGAAAAATCCTGATCCAAATCCTTCCCCCTCTTTTTGTGTAATGGGTCATAGCCCTTCTTGCTGCTTCTATCTGGCGGGCAGTAATCCAGGCCGTTTCTTGACTTTTAAGGCCGTGTGAGCCAAAAGACAGGCTGCTACCCCTAACTGCAAGGCCATTCCTTCGGTTTCTGAACTGTTTTCTATATTTTGCCCGTTTTGGTGCTAACATAGTTCACTTTAAAGGCAAACCTAACGGTTTCCCTTTAATATTTCCTTTCCCTTTATGGACAAAATTGTCCAGGCAAAGCCTGATCCAATTTTAGATTTGATAATTTTTTTCATAATCTAAGTTACTTCCTTATTCACCTTTGTATATCCAAACTTTAATACCAATAATCCCGGATTTTGGCGCTTTTGAATCAAGTTTTGCAAAATCTATCTGCGCCCTTATAGTTTGAAGGGGAATTGCTCCGTCTTTAACTGTTTCGCGTCTGGCAATTTCCGTACCCCCCAAACGTCCGGCAAGGGCTATTCTGGCACCTTTTGCCCCGGACCGCTTTATTCTTTCTAAAGTTTGGTGCATAACTCTCCTGAAAGGCATTCTTCTGGCCAATTGGTCTGAGATGCTAACCGCAACCAGGTAAGCGTCTAAGTCCGGTGTTTTAATTTCCTCAAATTTTATCTCCAGTTTTGCCGCGTCTTTGATTTTGAGGTTTTTCACCAATAACCCTTTGAGTTGTTCTACCCCGGTACCGCCCCTGCCAATTGCAACACCCGGTCTTGAGACATGAATGGTTATTGTTCTTTTGTCGAAAAACCTTTCTATTTCTACTTTTGAAATCCCGGCGGGTTTGAGCTGTTGCATAAGGAATTTTCTGATTTTATTGTCTTCCAACAAGTTATTTGCAAATTCACCTTTGGGAGCAAACCAACGTGAACTCCAAGTATAAACACCACCCATGCGAAACCCTATCGGATTAACTTTTTGGCCCATGATTAGACTTTAAGGGACAACCTAATACGGTTTTCCCTTAATATTCCCTTTCCCTTAATAGTTAAAATTGGGCAAGCAAAGCTTGATCCAATTTTGGTTCTTAAGTCATTTTGCATTCTTTTTCTCCTTTTTAACTACTGTTGACACTAGTTTTTCAGAAACAGCGTTCCCGGGTTGTCCCTCGGTATTTTTGATGGTAGCTGTTTTTGACTCATTTGACTCCTTTGTAACTTTTGATACTTCCTTTGCTTTCTCTCCAGTTACAACAACCCTGATATGGCTTGTCCTTTTTAAAATTGCATGTCCCCGTCCCCTGGCAACCTCCCGGTAACGTTTGAACATCGGACCTCTCCCAACCTGAATTTCTTTAAATTTAAGTGTTTCTTCTGCAATTTGGTAATTATTTTTTGCATTGGCAATAGCAGAAGATATTACTTTTTTTAGAAGTGGAGAAGATTTTTGTGGCAGATAGTCCAAAATTTGAACTGCTTCGGCCGGTGCCATCTTCTTTATTTGGCCAACGACTAGCCTTACCTTTTGTGGTGAGATCCTAATATTTTTTGCGGTTGCAGTTATATCCATAAAAACTCCTTATTTTTTGGCAGTCGCCTTTTCTGTTATCTTTCCATGACCCCTAAAAGTTCTGGTTGGAGCAAACTCTCCAAGCCTGTGACCGACCATTGGTTCCGAAACAAAAACGTTTATAAATGTCCGGCCATTATGAACAGAAAAAGTGTGATTTACAAATTCCGGCGCAATTGTGCTGGCTCTTGCCCAAGTTTTAATTGCGGCTTTTTGTCCACCCTGTTTTTGGGCGTTAACTTTCTTTAGTAATTTTTCATCCACATATGGACCTTTTTTACTTGATCTGGACATTATTTCTTCCTCCTCGATAAGATGAACTTGCTTGACGGTTTCTTACGGCTTCTGGTTTTTCCGAATGCACTTTTGCCAGTTCGGGTTTTTGGGTTCATACCGGTTCCGGATTTTCCTTCCCCTCCACCATGCGGGTGTGAAGCAGGATCCATAGCAACACCCCTAACCTTAGGACGGCGACCCAGATGACGGGATCTGCCTGCCTTCCCTAATGAGATATTTTTCCAATCTATGTTGCCGATCTGGCCAATTGTGGCATAACAAGAAACATGGACTTTGCGGATTTCTTTTGAGGGCAATTTCAAATGGACATAATTGCCTTCCCGGGCCGCAATTATTGCACCGGTTCCGGCGCTTCTGACTATTGATCCTCCAGCACCGGGAATTAGTTCAACATTGTGAATTACAGTTCCGATTGGCATTTTCCCAAGAGGCATTGCGTTTCCGGCTTTTATTTCGGTTTTTTCATCCGCCACAACTTTTGCCCCAACCTTCAGGTCTTGCGGAGCCAAAATATATCTTTTTTCACCATCTTCGTAATGTAAAAGGGCGATATTTGCAGTCCTGTTCGGGTCATATTCTATGGAGGCAACACTGGCAATAATGCCACGTTTATTTCTCTTAAAATCAATAAGCCTGAAATTTTGTTTATGGCCGCCTCCAATGCCTCTTTGCGTAACTTTCCCGAAAGACCTTCCGGAAGTTTTTGCCAGGCTTCTCGTAAGAGATTTTTCCGGTCTGGTCTTGGTTATTTCTTCAAAATTCAAACCGGATTTAAACCTTTGAGCTGGAGTTGTTGGCTTAAAAACCCTAAGTGACATTATTTTTCCTCCTCTTTTGATTTTGCATCTATATTTGATTTCGTGATTTTTGATAAAAAACCTTTTTTGGGCGCAGTGTCTTTTTTAACTTCCTTTGATACTTTTGTTACGCTTGATGCTTTTTCTTTCTTTGATTCTGTTTTTGGTGAAAGCATAGAAATAGTCTGGCCGGCTTTTAAATAAACTATTGCTTTTTTGCCACCTAAAATTTCAGCCTCCCGGCGCGTGCCGGTTATTTTTCTTTTAGTGGGTGACTTGCTGATAACGTTTACTCTTTCCACCTCAACTGAAAATTGTCTTTTTACAGCACTGGCAATTTCTTTCTTTGTGGCCCTCTTGTCGACTTTAAAAGAATAGATGCTTCTTGCCATTTGGACATAAGCTTTTTCGGAAAGAATTGCTTTTTTTATGATAAATGCAGTATTCATGATATTTGTAAAAGGGCCTCCTTTGAAAATAAGATAGTTCTGCTTTTTATGACCAGGAAAGGATTGAGGTTTCTGGCCTCATCTACTGTTACATTTTGAATATTTCTGGATGCCAATTTTATATTGTCGCTTTTTGAAGATGTTACAAGAAGGGTAGCGCCTTTGACCCCAACTTTATTGAGTATATTTGCGACAATTTTGGTTTTAGGCTTTATGGTTTCGAAATTCGAAATAACGTTAACGCTACCGTCGGCGGCCTTTGAAGAAAGTGCGCTAATAAGTGCGACCTTCTTCATCTTCTTTGGCAATAAAAGGATTGTTTTTCTAGGTTTTGGCCCAAGGGAAACTGCTCCACCAACCCAAAGAGGAGATCTCTTGGAACCTGCCCTGGCGTTGCCTGTCCCTTTCTGTCTCCAAGGCTTTCTACCACCACCCCTGGTTTCTGACCTTGTTTTGGTGCTGCCAAAATGGGCTGTTGCATTTGTAAAATAAATGTGCATTGCCTGGGAAAGAAGATTTTTATTTGGTTTTTGGCCAAAAATTTCCTTAGGCAGGGTTACCGATCCTGTGACTTTGCCATTTGTATCGTAAACTTTAACGGTAAGCCCTGTAGATTTCACTTCTTGGGATTTTGGGCTTACGGTTGCCTTTTTAGATATTGCTGCTTTTTTTACAACAACAGTTTTTGCCGGTTTTTCTTTGACCTTTAAACTTTTTGATATTTTTACTGCTTTTGGATTTTTTTTACTCGGCATTTTCGGCCTCCTTTTCTTTTAAAGGTTCAGACACGCCAGACTGGGTTGGTTCTTCTTGTGCTTCTTTGGATTTTGCTTCTGCCTCAGCTTCTGCTTCTTTTTCTGCCTGCTTTTCTTCGTTTGGTGGAGGAGGCGGAGTGTAACCTTTGACCTTACCAACCTTTTCAATTATTAAAAATCCATTTCTGGCTCCGGGCACGGCACCTTTTACAGTTAAAAGATTATTAACAGTATCTACATCGATAACCTCAAGCCCATTTATTGTTATTCTGGCAGACCCCATATGTCCGGCCATATGTTTGCCTTTATAAACCCTACCCGGTGTCGTACCTGCCCCAATTGAACCCGGTGCCCTGTGCCTGTCCGACTGGCCGTGGGTTTTTGGGCCACCATGAAAACCCCACCTTTTAACGCCACCGGCAAAGCCTTTACCTTTTGTAGTACCTGTTATTTTAACTTCGTCTCCAGGTTCAAAAACGGAGACTGTTAATTTGTCTCCGGCTTTAATGTTTTGTGGATTTTTGGACGTTACTTCTTTTACAAATCTTGGCATGATACCTGCCGCTTTAACGTAAAGTCCATCAGTTTTTTTTACTTTTTTTCTTTGGCCTATGCCTATTACGGTTTTCTCACCTGCAACTTTTATGACCACGTTAGGATCAACCACAATATTAGTCGCAGCTACTCTTGCGCCCTGCTTTGTAAACCGGACAGTCATATTCTGTTTTGTACCAAGCAAACTATTTATCATTTTTACTTTTAAACAGCAAAAAGGCAGGACTACCTTAGATTGATCCTCCAGAAATCTGAGGGGTTTCAGGTATCCTACCGATTAACGTTTTTTTTGGATTGGAAATCGTTAATCGATTGTTCTCCTATTTTGTTTTTTGCCAACACCTCCAGTGTTTTTAAAATTCGAAATCCTAAATTCGAAATTCGAAAATTTGGACTTGCTTCGGATTTCGGGTTTCGTGCTTCGAATTTATCGATGCTACATTTTCAATTCTATATTTACTCCGGCGGGAAGATCTAAGCGTGTGAGCAAATCGATTGTTTTTAGAGAGTGAGTTCGTGTAACTCTCGCAAGACAATTGATCAGCTTACATCTTTAGCTCAATGTTTACGCCTGCCGGCAAATCCAAATGCGTAAGCGAGTCAATTGTCTTATTCGTGGGCTCAATTATATCTATCAGCCTTTTGTGCGTTCGCATTTCAAACTGTTCGCGGGCGTCTTTGTCTGTGTGTGGACTAGTTAGAACCGTAAACTTTTCAAACTTTGTCGGCAGGGGAATCGGTCCGGATATTTTGGCTCCTGTTGAAAGTGCACTGTTTATGATGTCACGACAAGCCGCATCGATTACTCGCGCGTCGTATGCTTTAAGTCTTACTCTGATTCTTCCTTTAGGCATAATTTCCTTTTAAAGTGCTAGTTGAGCAGGTGACAAATTGTACCAAAATTGTAGCTAAACAGGCAAGTTGTTATGAGATTGGGAGTTCTGTGTGAGCTCTGATAGTAATCTTCATAATTTGGAAAAAACTCCCTTTTGGGGAGTTTTGTTCTTTCCTGTTTAGGCAACTACTTTGGAAACTACTCCGGCGCCTACAGTATGGCCACCTTCACGGATGGCAAACCTAAGGCCTTCTTCGAGTGCTACGGGGACAATGAGCTTAACCTTCATTTTAACGTTATCACCAGGCATAACCATTTCTGTACCTTCCGGCAAAGTAGCTTCACCGGTAACATCTGTTGTCCTAATGTAAAATTGCGGGCGGTAACCGGTGAAAAATGGTGTGTGGCGTCCGCCTTCTTCCTTGGTCAGGATATAAACCTCTGCTTCAAATTGGGTGTGGGGTGTTGCACTACCGGGCTTTGCCAAAACTTGGCCACGTTCTACGTCGTCTTTTTCAACACCTCTAAGCAAAACTCCGATATTGTCACCGGCCTGACCCTGTTCAAGCTCTTTTCTAAACATTTCAACACCTGTGACAACGGTCTTTTTAGTTGGCCTGATGCCTACGATTTCGATTTCTTCGTTAACTTTTACAACTCCGCGTTCTACCCTGCCGGTAACAACTGTGCCTCGGCCTTTAATTGAAAAGACGTCTTCGACGGGCATAATAAACGGTTTGTCCAGATCGCGGACCGGAGTCGGGATCTTTTCGTCTACCGCAGCCATTAAATCTTCAATTGCTTTGACTGCTTCGGCGTCGCCTTCTAAAGCTTTTTTGGCGCTGCCTCGGATGATGGTAGCGTTTTTGCCGTCATATTCGTATTTGTCCAAAAGCTCGCGCACTTCAAGCTCAACCAAATCCAAAAGCTCCGCATCCTGAACCATATCGCATTTATTCATAAAAACTACGATTGCCGGAACGTTGACCTGGCGCGCCAAAAGAACGTGTTCCCTTGTTTGAGGCATCGGGCCGTCCGGTGCGGAAACAACCAAAATTGCACCGTCCATTTGGGCGGCGCCTGTGATCATATTTTTAATGTAGTCTGCGTGTCCCGGAGCGTCGATGTGTGCGTAGTGGCGTTTTTCTGTTTCGTATTCAACGTGGGTGATGTTGATGGTGATTCCGCGTTGTTTTTCTTCGGGGGCGTTGTCAATCTGGTCAAAAGCTTTTGCTTCTGCCAAACCCTTTTTGGCAAGAACTGAGGTAATTGCCGCAGTAAGCGTTGTTTTACCGTGGTCAACGTGACCAATGGTTCCGATATTGACGTGTGGTTTATTTCTTTCGTATTTTCCTGTTGCCATTTTTTGATTGTAAAAGCACAATCAGCCCCAGTAGGCTGACCAGTTCGGATAGTTTAATTAAAATTTAGGCAAAATGCAAGAGGGAAA
>CAZEDQ010000028.1:0-9885 GCA_964511055.1 uncultured Gammaproteobacteria bacterium | reverse complement strand
CCGTAGGAATCTTTGCAGTTATCACTGCGGTTGTTTTGACTCTGCTTTTTTCCGGCCTATTTTAACAAACTTTTAACCTCCGTATAGGATTAGAACTTATTCTATTTTTGTTGTATGTTAGATATATGAACTGGATAATTTTTGGGTTGATTGCCTTATTTTTTATTGTGTTTCTTTTTATCACATATAAATTAAGTGTTTGGCGTAATAAAAAGATAAATGATAGGTTTTATACAAAGTAGGCGACTATGGATATGACTCGAAACTTTATGAAAATCTTCTTGGATTCAATTGCAGATATCCTAAAGCAGTTGCAAGAGCCAGAAATATCAAAATAATTCCAAATATTATATACATATAGCCTAAAAACTTTGCTTCACGACCTCCTATTTTTTGTGACAATAAGGCACGTGTTGGAATAGTGCGGATTTGTATAATTTTTACCGCTATAAGGCCATTAGCAATGAAACTAATTCCTAGCATTCCAAAGATAAATGGAACAAATTCATTGCCACCTACAAAAAAGAGAAAGATAGAGATGACCAATAGTACTGGGAGAAGTTTGATTTTCAAAGCGAATGATAGAATTTGCGATCTCTTTTGCATCAATTAGATCATAACAGAAAATTGACGTTTGACTGTGCTGAAATCGTCCCACTCGGTGGGCAACGTTTTTTTTGAGCCCATGTCACTCAAGGATTTTCCAGAAAGAATCCTTACGGGTAATTTTTCCCCGGTTAAATTCAAGCCCCCGCACCTTTATCTTTTTTCCCGATACGGATGTGCCGGTGAGCGTCCATTCGGAGACTCCGAAGTTGCCGCACACCCAATGGCTGTCTTCCCCGTAATGGACGTTTGGAATACCCTCAAACCTTTTTGCTAAACCTGCCCGCACTTCTGTTTTTCCGACATACTTATCACCACGAGGTGTCGAGCCCCGTGGCATATAGAAGACGCAATCGTCCGCGAAATAGTCCATGATGGAATCCAGATTATGCTGGTTGAATGCTTCCAGGAATCTTTTCAATAGCTTAACTGTTACAAGTTTGGGCATGGGATGACCTTTTTCGCAATCATACTATATTACAATATTGTTGACGCGGCTTATTTCTGTGTTTTTTCGGGTTTTTTGCCTCTGATATAATCAAAAGTTATGACAATCATCACCAAGAAAAAGAAGCCTAGGGGATTTTCAGACGAGGAACGGGCTGCGATGCAGGCCCGCGCCAGGGAACTCGCGGCGGAAGCAAAGTCAAACAAGAATAAAGCTCAAGGGGAGAGTGATGTTCTTGCTGCGATTTCTAGGATGTCGGAACCCGACCGAAGTAGTGCCAAACGGCTACATGCGATCATAAAGAAGGCAGCACCAATGCTTACGCCGAAAACCTGGTATGGATTCCCCGCATATGCAAAAGATGACAAGGTAGTTTGCTTTTTCCAATACGCAGGAAAGTTCAAGACAAGGTATGCAACGTTAGGTTTCAACGATACTGCCAAACTCGATGAAGGCAACATGTGGCCGGTTGCATTCGCACTAAAGAAATTGACCCCTGCCGAAGAGGTAAAGATCGTTTGGCTTGTCAAAAAAGCTTGCAGGCTGAAAGGAGGGCTGGGTTAATGGCGCCAAATAAATCAGGCCATTGCGCCCATCCTCTTGTCTTCTAGGCCCAGCGCTTGTATTACATCTTCTGCGCTATTGTAGGTGCCTTTTGGCAAATTGTCCCTAAACCACTGCTTGTCGCTTTTTGAAAAATCCGAGAGATGGTCACACTCGGCTACCAACTCGTCGCGGGTTGCAGGGTAAGACTGATGCGTTTTCAAATGGTCCATCATATTTTTTATATCCACACTAATCACCTCCAATCTTTGCGGTAAAAAGAATTATGGTTGGGTTTGGTTAAAATTAGGTCAAAAATATGCAAGAAATATGAAAGAGAATTTAAGTTCTGACCGGGAGCATATTATTCCAATTTAAGATTTAATCTTCTTTCTTGTAATCTACTTTAACTTTGAGGTTTTGTTTAATACCGGAAAGGGCAGGCAAAAGGTGATTTAGGACTTGTTCGGCAGTCATGCGGAATGTGTTGCCTTTTGCTGATATCTTTAACCAGCCTTTTTTGTCCCGGAAGTAACGTTCGGTGAAGTTTTTGGTGCCGATTAAAATCGTATATCTGTCATTGGTTAATTTCATTTAAAGTCGATTCTAGCATAATGGGTTTGACAGAAAGAGTAAAATGTATCCGGTATGAGCTTATTTCGTAAAAAGTTAATACTGCCCCTTTTTGCTTTCCTTTTTCTATTACTTTTTCCCCTTGGTGTCTTTGCCTAGTCCAATCCCGCAGTCGGCCAAAAAATAGTTATCTTAAACAGTGACGAAGCAATAGACCACGATTATTTTGCCGCGGGCAATACGGTTATTGTAAACGGCACCATAAACGGCGATACGTATGTTGCC
Source organism: uncultured Gammaproteobacteria bacterium (assembly GCA_964511055.1). Classification (GTDB taxonomy): domain Bacteria; phylum Patescibacteriota; class Microgenomatia; order Curtissbacterales; family GWA2-41-24; genus JAKAJD01. The sequence goes on along the minus strand of CAZEDQ010000028.1, from coordinate 7,430 downwards.
GGCGGGCAAGTAGATATTAACGGGACAATAAACGGTGATTTACTGGTTGCCGGCGGGCAAGTTACGGTCCGCGGTAAGGTTTCCCAAAATGTCCGGGCGGCAGGAGGAAATGTGGTTATTGAAGGGGAAGTGGGCAGAAATGTCTCTGTTGCGGGCGGTAATGTGACTTTGGATAAAAGTGCGCAAATTGCAGGAAACGCGGCAATTGCAGGAGGAAACGTTGATGTGCTTTCCCAAATTAAGGATTTATCCGTAGCCGGTGGGAATGTGAAGATAGAGAGTACTGTTCTGGGAAATTTGACGGCAGGAGCAGGAACATTAACAATTCTTGGGGATTCTAGAGTCAGTGGCAATTTGGAATATTGGAGCGTTGAAAAAGCGACAATTGCGCCTAGTGTTCAGATTGCGGGGAAGACAACATTCCACCAGACGGAGGAGACAAACACTAAAAGGCAGGAGGCCGCAAGAAGATTTTTTGCCGCTATAGGTATGTTTTTCACCGTAATTTCGTTTATTTCGTCTTTAGTAGTTGGGTTGCTTTTGATTTGGCTGATGCCCGTTTATACACAGAAAACTGTTGATATTATTCGAAGTAAATTCTGGCTGAGTCTGCTTTTGGGGTTTGTTACTTTGATTGTTGTGCCGGTTGCAGTTTTGATACTTCTGATAACCCTTGTTGGAATTCCAATAGGCCTGATTCTTCTGTTTGGTTATTTTGTCATATTGTACCTTTCCAAACTGTTTGTGGTTTTGGTTTTTGGTAAATATATTGCCGGCCGGGCTCATTGGAAATTGAATTCGTATTGGGTTTTTATTGCTTCACTGGCGGCTTATTATTTAGTGGGTTTCATACCGGTTATCGGGCCCCTCATGAAGCTAATTGTATTATTTGTGGGTGTTGGGGCAATTGTCATCTCGAAAAAGTATTACTTTACAACGTTTCGAAGCAAAAAACTGCTTTAATATTCCTGGCTTTTACTTTTAAAGTCATAAACCCAAATATTTTTCAATGTTGACAGTAAGTAGGGAAGCAAGATTTTTAGTACCCAATTCCGCTTGAAGTATTTTTTTTCATAGTATATAAAGACCCTTCGTAGAAAGGAGGTGAATATATGGCAAGTATAGTTAAAAAGAATTTTGATTCCCCAGATGAAACTTTAAATCCAGGAGAAAAAATGAAGGCAGAGGTCGTGACAGTTGGAGACACAAAAATTCAGAAGGTTACTGCAGAAGCGGGTTGGCAATGGTCGAAACATTTAAAGCAGACTGCCGGCACAGAAAGCTGTGAGAAAACCCACAGGATTTATGTGCTTTCGGGCAAAATTGCTGCCCGCACTGATGATGGTGAAGAGCAGGAATTTAGTGCAGGGGATTGCGGAGTTATTCCTCCCGGACATGACGGTTGGACTGTCGGTGATGAGCCTGCTGTTTGGCTTGAAATTCTGCAATAAATTTTATTCATTGCTTTATTAATTGGTTAAGAGTATTGTCACTTTACCGTGGGCAGGGTCTTAAATTCTTACTAAGTTTATTACTTTTTCATCCCTCTTTTTGAATAATTAGCTATTGAATAAGTTCATAAAGAGATAATTTGCATGGAAAGAATGACCCACATTTCGGAAATATTAAAAAGTAGTTTTTTTGCCGATTGGGGAATAATAAAAAATCGGAAGGTTGTTAAAGATATTGCATAATTTGACCCGGCTATTGCCACTGGTAAACAAACCTGTTAGTTTTAATTATCCCACTGCCTTCAGGAGCAAATGTCACCCGAGAACGAAACGATCCTTAAGCAAACAGCTTTAGTCCAGGCCCACAAGCGGGTAGGAGCAATACTTGTCGGTTTTGCCGGTTGGGAAATGCCGGTTAGATATGAGGAAGGAACTCTTGCAGAACATAGGCGAGTTAGAGCGCAAGTTGGCCTTTTTGATGTTTCCCACATGGGCCGTTTTGAAATTCAGGGCAGTGATGCAGTCCGTTTTATGGATTGGGTGGTAACAAATGATGTTCAATCACTCGAGGCAGGGCAGGCACAGTACACTGCCATGTGCCATGAAGATGGAGGAATAATAGACGACCTTTTGGTTTACAGGTTGGAAGACAGGATTTTGGCGGTTGTGAATGCCAGCAATAAGGACAAAGACTTAAAGTGGATGCAAGAACATGCCAAAGGTCTTGATGTACAAATCGATGACCTTACCGAACAAACGGCGCTTATTGCCGTTCAAGGTCCAAAAGCCCAACAATTACTATCGAGGTTAACGCCCACTGATTTGGACAAGATTGCCTATTACAGATTTGCGCAGGCTGAAGTCGCCAAGTCGTGGTCTTATCTTTCCAGAACAGGTTATACAGGCGAAGACGGTTTCGAAATCTGGCTTCCGGCCGGTGAAGCTGTCAGGACTTGGCAAACATTATTGGCTGTTGGCCAAGATCTTGGTGTAAGGCCTTGTGGTCTTGGAGCACGCGATACCCTCCGTTTGGAGATGGGTTATTGTCTTTACGGCCACGAAATAGACGATACGACTAATCCACTTGAAGCAGGGCTTGGCTGGGTTGTTAAGCTAGACAAAGAGGATTTTATTGGCAGGCAGGCACTGGTATCCAAAAAGGAAAGTGGTCTTGAGCGCAGACTTGTGGGAATTAAACTGGAGCGAGACCATACTCCGGTTCCCCGACAAAATTACCCAATTGTTCAAAATGGCGAACAAATTGGTAGCCTGGCAAGCGGAACAATATCTCCGTCACTTGGAATTGGGATTGCGACGGGATACGTACCGACTGAATATGCCAAGACCGGAGCCGAATTGCAAATATCAGCCAGAGACAAGTTATATGAAGCAAAAGTAACCCGTATGCCATTTTATAAGGATGGTAGTATTCGCAGGCAGTAAAACCAATGCCACCAATAACAATCTCGCTGGGAAGCCAGCTATTCCAGCTCAAATGCTTTTTTTGATATAATTTCCCCCATTATGGCCAAGGAGCAAGGAGTTATAGGAGACCCTAGAGCAATAGACCTGCCTGTTCAGGGTTTTGATGCATTTTGCAAACAATTGTTAGCAGAGGGGATAAATTACGACCGTTTGCCGCCGGAACAAGTGGAAGTTGTAGGTACTAACACCAGTATTCTGCTTCATGAATACACACAAAGGGCGGGGCGATGGATATCGCTTCATTTTAGGGAAAATCTTGAGCCGCTTGCTGAGGTTAAAACGCCGGTAGCAAGGGCTAAGGCTTTCTTGACAAATTTAGGAGAAGACTTACACCTTCTTGCCGGAAGGTTAACGGGTGAGTTAAGTGATGTTCACATGATTTACGGCCTTACACAACTGTCTGCTTCCTGGGGAAGGAGGCATGGTTTTACTACGGTACAATTTACACCAGACCCTGAGGTTACCAGAAACCACAGGCAATCGATTACAGACAGGCCTCCCCAAATAAATGACCAAACTCCTTTAACCCTATTTTTATTTGAAAGAGAACCATTTGTTAAGAGATTTTTAAGGGAAAACCCTAATACTCCTGAGGTTTCAATACCTGGTGTTGCCGGTAATTGAGCCTGAGCGTTTTTATTCAAGTGTTGAGGTAATTAGGGATTAATGTTTTTGATTTAGGGCATTTGTAATTTTGCTTACAGACGAAAACTTGCCTGTTGAAATATATTTTGGGCTTATCCTTTTTCTTGTGCTTCTGGTTTGAAGAGACGCTTTTTGTCTGGTAAACTCTGCTTATGAGTCGACTATTAGTAAAGGACGCATTGGGTTGGGGATTTCTACTTTGGCTGGTGGGGTATGGTCTGGGAATTATACTTTTTTCGGTTGTGCCTATCAGTATCATCGGTTGGATCATTACGCCCATTGGTGTAGTGCTGACGCTTTGGGTTTTGTTTAAAAAAGTTAAAGGGGAAACTTTAGGATATTTTCTACTTTTGGCTGTTGTTTGGGTTGTGATAGCCGTAGTTTGCGACTATTTTTTCCTTGTTAAAGCATTTAAGCCTGCCGACGGGTATTACAAACTGGATGTTTATTTATACTATGCTTTGACTTTTGTTTTACCGATTTTGGTTGGGTGGAAAAAGACTGCAGACAAAAAATTATCAAGTTAAAGTTCCTCGCATTTTAGCTTTGAAATTGCGTGATATAATGACCCTTCAATATGAAGAAGTCCCCGGTTGTACATTTTGAAATGCCCTACAAAGACGCCAAGCGCGTTTCCAAGTTTTACAGTGAGGTTTTCGGCTGGGGAATGAATGATACGGGTGCCGAGATGGGCAATTACGTACTGGCTTACGCAGCAGAAACAGACAAAAACATGATGGTCAAGATTCCGGGGACTATAAACGGAGGTTTTTACAAATGGTCCAAAAAAATAAAAGAGCCTTCGGTGGTGGTTGCGGTTGATGACCTTAAAAAGAGCATGGCAGATATTAAAAAGGCCGGAGGGAAGCTCCTTGGAAAACCCCAGGATATTCCCGGGATCGGTGTATGGGTTTCGTTTCGTGACAGCGAGGGAAACCGGGTGAGCATTCTGCAGCCTATTTCCAAATAGGATTTGATTCTTACAGATTTAATACATTTTTTTTACCGAAATGTGCAGTTTGGGTGTATAAAATGAGGTCTTTTGCTGAAAAAGCGAGGTTAAATTATGACTGATGATAACAAAAAAATAGTTATTGAGCGTGTTTTTGATGCACCAAAAGAGCAAGTCTGGGATGCCTGGACCAATCCGGAGAAAGTCGAGCGCTGGTGGGGGCCGGAAGGCTTTTGGGCGCCGAGTATAAGAATGGATTTTCGGGTTGGCGGCAAATATATTTTCTGTATGCATGGGCCAAAAGGAAGTGAGTTTGACCGTGATATGTACAGCGGTGGAATTTATAAGAAAATTGTACCTCACGAGAAGCTTGTAGTGACCGATTATTTTTCGGATGAGAAGGGCAATAAAATAACCCCTCAAGAAGCTGGGCTTGAGCAGCCCGGCTTTCCAGAAGAGCAGGAAGTGACTGTCAGGTTTAGGGACGCGGGTGACGGGAAAACGAAACTGACAATCGAGTATCCAAAACCGGAGAACGAGGAACAATTCGAGGCTATGAAAAATAGCGGTATGAAGGACGGTTGGGCGTCTACACTTGAGAAACTAACCCGATCTTTGGAGGAGGTGAATTGAATGCTTAACTTTAATTCAATTTTACTTTCAACGGAGGACCCAAAAAAACTTTCCGATTTTTACAAAAAAGTTTTTGAAAAAGAACCGGATATGGAAGAGGACAAGTACGTCGGGTTTTTGGTGGGGAGCGCGTTTTTCAGTATCGGAGAGCATGACAAAATCCACGGCAAAAGCCCAAACCCGGACAGGATCCTTTTTAATTTTGAAACAAAAGATGTTAAGGGAGAATTCGAAAGGATCAATGGTTTAGGTGCGGAGGTTATCAAAGAGCCATATGAAATGGGTGATGGTTTTTGGATTGCAACTTTTGCAGACCCGGACGGAAATTACTTTCAACTGATAAGCCCTTGGGAAGGAGATAAATAAATTGAAAAAAATAACGCCGCATTTATGGTTCGATAAGGAAGCCAAGGAAGCAGTACGGTTTTACGCATCCTTGTTTCCCGATTCAAAAATCACGAATGTAACGACATTGCACGACACGCCTTCGGGAGATGCAGATATCGTTTCTTTTGAACTTGCAGGACAGCCTTTTATGGCAATTTCGGCCGGGCCGATTTTTAAGTTCAACCCTTCCGTTTCTTTCCTTGTTGTCTGTAAGAGCAGGGATGAGGTCGATCGCCTATGGACAAAGTTTTCCGAAGGCGGCAGTGTCCTTATGGAGCTTGGCGAATACCCTTTCAGCAAGCATTACGGGTGGGTTGCGGACAAATACGGACTATCATGGCAGGTAATACTTGATGATGGTCATTATAAGTACAAACACAAAATAACCCCGACTTTGATGTTCGTCGGAGATGTAGCCGGCCGCGCGGAAGAGGCGATGAAGTTTTATGCTTCAATTTTCCCTGATGGAAAATTAGGCGACATAGCGAGATATCCGGCAGGAATGGAGCCTGAAAAGGAAGGTACTGTTATGCATGGCGCGGTTGTCCTGGCCGGACAGGAAATTTTTGCCATGGATAGCGCGCAGGAACACAAGTTTAACTTTAACGAAGCGGTCTCGCTTATGGTCAATTGCAAAAACCAGGAGGAGATTGATTATTTTTGGAGAAAGCTTACCAAAGGGGGCGATCCTGCCGCCCAGCAATGCGGTTGGTTAAAAGACAAGTTTGGTGTTTCGTGGCAAGTTACATCAATTCTAATGAGTGAGATGTTGAAAAACGGAACCCGTGAGCAGATTGACAGGGTAACGAAGGCATTTTTGCCGATGAAGAAATTTGATATAGCCCAGCTTAAGGTGGCTTTTGAGGGGGGTGAGTAAATAGAATGGCAAAATATGTAGACGGATTTGTGCTTGTAGTCCCCAAAGATAAGGTAGAGGAGTACAAGAAAATGGCAACCGAAGGAAGGGATGTGTGGATGAAACACGGGGCATTGGAGTACAGGGAATGTGTTGGAGAAGACCTTGTCCCAAAAGAAATGGGCGGTGTAAAACCTTTGGGATTTGGCCAATTGGCAGGCACCAAAGAGGATGAAACCGTTTGGTTTTCATTTATCGTTTTTAGATCAAGAGAACATCGTGATGAAGTTAATAAAAAGGTGATGGATGAAATGAATGAAAAGTATAAAGACCAGAAAGATATGTCTATGCCATTTGACATGAAACGGATGGCATATGGCGGTTTCGAAGTTGCGGTCGAGGGATAAAGTTTGAGGGAGATAATGAAAAAGGAAAGTAATTTCAAGGTTTGCAATCGTGGGCATAAATATATAGGCAAAGGATCGTGTCCTGTTTGTTGGCCGGGACGTTATAAGGGCAAAAAGGCGCGGCTGGCCGTGCGAGGGTTGTATCAAGTATCAGGTATCAAGAATTATGAATTATGATTTATGAATTATGAACCAGGGATCATTTGTTAAATAATCTTCTAAGTTCTATTTTGGCTTCTTCAAGTACTTTTTTTATCTTTTCTATATTATTATACTTTTGTTGCAATTAAACTATGCAAATAATTTCCAAAATCTGGCTTTTGGGCGGGTGGTTTTACTTATCTTTACTACTCTTAGTCTTCTTATCATATTTTGGTAAAAAAAGACTGAGAAATAATGTGGATATAGTTGTAGTTGTTTGCGCGGCCTTTCTTGTTTTATATGTGGCTACTAAAGGTATTATGGGTAGTTTTCCGCAGGTTTCCGGTTTTTGGCTGCCGGTAGATAAGAAAGTTGATAGGGAAACATTGGGTCAGGCTTCATACGCTGACCACCTTAAAAAGATATTACCGGAAAAAGCCTATGGATGCATCTATTTTTCGCTTGACATGCAA
>CAZEDQ010000027.1:0-9941 GCA_964511055.1 uncultured Gammaproteobacteria bacterium | reverse complement strand
CCCGGGCAAAATAAATTCCCAAAGCAACAAATGTAATCAGAATTATAGCCTTGATATTGCCAAGATTGCCCATTTTGCTTTAGGGATAATATAGCACGAAAAACAGGTCGGCTCTTTACCCACTTGACATGATTTGATACAATTTGGTCGGTTTCAAATATGGACGATCAAAATACACCACAAGCAACCGGCCCAATTTATCAGGAATCTCAGGAGAAAAATGCCAAGTGGCTTTGGCTTCTTATAATCCTGATTATAGTTGGCGCTTTGGTTTTCGCTTTCTTTAGGGGCATTGGACCATTTGCACAATATAGCCCTTTTGCCCAGAAGGCATCACCGACACCCGAGGCAACAATTGCACCGGTTGAGGAATCTACACCGGTACCGGAAACCCTTGACAGGAGTTTGCCAAAAATCAGGGTACTGAACGGAAGCGGCATTGCCGGCAAGGCAGCTGCTGTGAAGGATTTTCTTGAAGGCAAAGGGTATACTGTTTCTTCCATTGGCAACGCAGATGTTACCGACTATACAGACACAGAGGTTGACTTTAAGGCGGATTTTCTAAAATATAAAGACCAATTAATAACAGACCTTTCCGACAAATATTCAGCTGTTGCCGGAGCCAAGAGCTTAGACGCGACAGACTCTGCGGATATTGAAGTTATTGTCGGCACAAAGTAAAAATTAGCAAATAAGAATAAAGAATAAGACTAAGCGAGAGCTTAGTTTTTTTGTGGGCCACTGCTGGTTGCCGAGTAAAGGGCAGGCCTTTCTCTTGGAGTAACCTAGGTTAAGGCCTGCCCTTAATCCGTTTTTCGTGAAGCCAAAATAAAAACCAAGCGATTGGCTTGGTTTGATGATAATGTCGACCCTACTTTCGGCGCATGGTTTAGTTTTTCTTCGGTCAGTCCCAGGTGGGTATCCTCATCGCTTTACCTTGGTAACGCAATTATCGGATTCCCAAGATAATACTTGAAGGCGAAGAAAAAGGCTAAAACTTTTTTAAAGTGCAACCTCAGTAGGGTTTGCTTCCTGTGAACAATTTAATAATAGCATAAAAGTCAACCCAAGAAAAGCCCTTTTTTGAGGCTAAAACGGGGCGGAAAAGCCCGGCATCAGGAAGTTAAAAAGGACTGATACAATAGGGAAAAGTATTCTTCCGATAACGCCCGTAAAAAGTAAAAGGACCAGGATAAAAATTCCATAGCGTTCGGTCTGGATAAAATCATAATACCAATCGCGTGGTAGGAGACCGGCTAGAACCTTGAACCCGTCCAGTGGTGAAACAGGAGTGAGATTGAAAACGCCAAGAATAAGGTTGATCCAGATTGCGATTGCAGCAATCTGGTAGACGTCAATAATCGACTGGTTGAGGGCACCTGTGTAATAGGCAATCAGATATGGTGTGGCCATTATGGAAGCGAATAGAAAATTGGAAAGTGCTCCTGCTACGGAAATTAGCGCCGAATCCCTTTTAATATTCCTTAAATTAAACGGGTCAAACGGTGTGGGTTTGCCCCAACCCATGCCAACCACTAAAAGGGCAATTGTCCCAATCGGATCCAAGTGGGAAGCGGGGTTAAGGTTAAGGCGGCCTGCCAGTTTGGCGGTTGGGTCCCCAAGACGGTAAGCAACAAGCGCGTGGGAAAATTCGTGGATTGTGATGCCAAAAACCAAGCCCGCGATAAAAGCAAGGGCAACGAGAGGATTTGTTTGTAAGAGGCTTAGAATAAGCATAATCTATTTGGCCTTGTTTTGGGTTGTGGCGATATGGTATATTTTACCAGAAAATTGGAACTTTATATCAGCCAAGCTTTCTTATGTAATTTAATCTGCTGCGCAGATTTTTAAAGATTAGTGGAAGCTTCCTGATATTTTTTAAAAACAGATTTATATAATTAGAAAAAAGGAATTTTTTAAAAAATGAAAGCTTGTGACGTTTGCGGCAAAAAATCAATTATTCAGAAATCCGGCGCCCACCGATATGGTGGAGGGTGGGCGATGAGGGCCACCAAAAAGAGGAAAGTATGGGAGCCGAATCTTCATAGCGTAAAGGTTACACATGATGGTGTTCGTAAGACCATGAGGCTTTGCACAAAGTGTCTAAGACGGGTTAAGGCAGAAATGGCCAAGAAGGTTGCCAAAAAGGTTGAAAAGCCTGCGAAAGTATCTACGTCAATTGCTACTGCTTAACTAATTTCCCAATTGTTGATATTAAATTTGGATATCCATTTAAGAATTCTTTTTTAGTCATCGGTCGTTTGCCCTTCGACTCCGCTCAGGGCTTCACTTTTGTTTCAACAAATCGATTCAATTTTTTTAGCAATTTGTGGATATCCATTTTTGAATTCACTTATTGTTAAAGGCCGTTTGCCTTCCGGCTGGATTTTACCCTCTGGTAAAAATTTGATCCGCTTGCCGTCGATTTCGGTCCAGACAGTTGGCCAAGGGTGGAAAGCCCTGATCATCCTGTCTAACGTTTTTAGATCCGGCGGGTTGGTGACATTGATTTTGCCGCTTTCTTTGGTAATTTTTTCGCAGAGGATTGCTTTAGAGTTATCTTGCTGTATTGGTTTGAGATCGCCCAACTGGTATTTGGGCAAAGTTTCCAGGAGCAGTTCGGTGCCAAGCTTTGCCAGCTTTTCTAGCAAACTTGAATAAGTGTCTTGTAGGCCAATTGCCAGCTCTTTTTGGGTGAGGATTGGGCCGTGGTCAAGCTCTTTGTCCAGAAGCATTATGGACACGCCCGTTTTTTCTTCACCTGATAAGATTGCTGTTTGGATTGGTGACGGGCCACGATATTTAGGAAGAAGCGACGGGTGGACATTTATAAAGCCGAATTTTGGAAGATTTAAGACGTTTTCAGGAATAAGTTGTCCGAAAGCAACAAGAATTGCCATATCTATCTGGTCTTGAATGCCAAATAATTCATGGCGCACTTCGATTCCGTTATCCTGGGCTACAACTTTTACTTCTGATGGCATCAAAATTTGCCCACGGCCGACTTTTTGGTCCGGTGCCGTTATAACTAGTTGGGGTTTGTATTCGGTTTTTATAAGCTCTTCTAGAATAATTTGCGCGAAACGGGGGGTTCCCAAAAACGCTATTTTCATGGCAGCGGGACTTCGACAAACTGTTCTTTGCCGCGTTTGTCTTTTTCTACTTTGAAAACTTTGCCATTTTGGTCGTGGACATGGTCTATAAAAAGAATACCGTCTAAATGGTCTATTTCGTGCTGGATGATTCTTGCCGGAACCCCTTTATAGTGGATAAGCGATGCTTTGCCATGCATGTCCTGTGACTGTAGATCTATTTCGGAAGGCCGAACTACGTGACCGTAAATCTCGGGAACGGAAAAGCAGCCTTCCAGAAAACTCGTTTCGTTTTTTGAGAATTTGGCGACTTTTGGGTTTACAAAACTTTTCAGCTTATTCCTGATTCTGGCTATAAAAACTCTTTTGAAAACTCCAATTTGCGGTGCCGAAAGGCCGAGGCCAATGGGGTCGACCTGGGCTTCGATGGTGTCGGTGAGGTCGGCGATAATACCCTCGACCGATTTGTCGAATGTTGTTATCGCTTGCGACTTTTGCCGAAGGGCCTGGTTGTCTTCGGGAATTTTGAGAATATCTTTTATCATCAGTTTATCGAGCTTGGGTCTACGATTTTCTGCCAGCCTTTTGGCAGGGGGCCAATTAAGTTTTTGATTTTCGCGATTGCGGTATCTCTTTGGGCCAAATCGAAGCTTTTCAGCTTATATTTTAGAATTATATTATAGGTGGGATTCTTTTGCCAAAATAGAAGCTGATAAGCGCCTAAAATTTCCAACTGAGGATCTTTCGCTTTTGATCTTAAATTTGCGGCCAACCGTTCGGCATCTTTGAATGTTTTATCTTTGTCTTTTCCTTTTAGAGTTAATTTGCAAAGCACGCCATATGGGGGGTAAAAGAGGAGTTTTCTTTGGCTAAGTTCCGAATCAAAGAAGGATTGATAATTGCCGGCTGCTGCAAAATTGGCGACGTTGCTGTCGACATTGTAAGTTTGCAGGAAAAGTTTACCGCCTGTTGCGAGAAGCTTTTTGAGTGATATGATTTGCTGGTAAAGTTTTTCCTGGGAGTTAAAGTCGGTGATGTTGGCTAGGGAATCTGTTTGAATATGGGCGACAAGATCATACCTTTTTAAAAGAGGAGCATAGAGTGAGTAGGCTGTGCCAATATCTATTTGCCGACGAATGCTCTGTGACAAAGGACTAATGCTTGAGATGATGTTAACTTTGGTTTTTGGAAACAGTTTTTTAACTTCCAAAGCTAGAGATTCGATATTTAAAACATTCCAAAAAATGTCTGGTGAACTGCAATTTGGGCAGAGGTTCGGATGATTCTGCAGAAATTCAGCAGTTTTGCAAGATTTGCAGAAAAGGTGCCCGGATTCCTTTTTTTTGTTTAAAAAAAGAAAAATACTGCCTTTTTCATCTAGGGTGTCTTCGATTTCCTCTTCCAGGTCGAAACTTACAGGGCTATATCTTGCGCTTTGTCTTTCGTTTTGCATGTTTACGATGGTAGTTTTTTGAGCAAAGTTTTGAATTTTGATGTGGTTTTTCAGTTGGAAGTAGGTTGCAATTTTTGGGGCGGGATCGACAATTTTTAATTGGGCGCCGGTTAAATTTGAAATTTTTTGGGCAACGGTTAAGGTGTCAAAGTAAGGCGAACGCTCATCCTTGAAGGCTCCGTCGTGTTCGTTGTAGATTACGATTTCTTTCAAGCTTGGGCAGGGTGTAAAAATTGCCGAACGGGAGCCGAAAATATAGTCGATTTGACCGGAAAGTATCTTAAGCCAGGCTTCGAATTTTTCAGCAGGCTTTAGCTCGTTATGATAAACAACGTAATTTTTGGCTTTGGGGAATTTGGCCAAGGTTTCCGGAATGCGGTTTATGGAGGGGATGAGGATGAGATGCTGGTTCATAGTTGATAGTTCATAGTTGGTAGTTATATTTTCTTTCTTCCATGAACCATTAACCATTAACAATTTACGCGGCAATTCTGGAAGAATTGTGTTGAGGCAATTAACCATTGGGGCAAGGTAATAAGCAGACATCCATTTAAGGAGGGTGATTTGATAAGGAAGAAGAATAGGTTTGTCTAGTTTTATTGAATTGATTTCCTTTAAATTTCGAATTTCGAATTTCGAATTTCGAATTTCTCGGCTTGTGTTTACGACAATGCCGAGGGGGTTTCTTTTTCCAAACGGCACCTCGACAAGTTGTCCGATTTTAATTTCTTTTTCCAATTCTTTAGGAATCAGGTAAGTATAGGAATCTATTTCGGGGGATTGGTAGGTTAGGACGACTACATCAGCGTACATAGCGCTTGGATTATATCAAGAACTCAAGCGACTTTACTTAATTTACGGTAATGTTATAAGTGGCTGAGGCTACTTCCTGACCTGTGGATTTTCTTTTTACTGTAACAATTACTTTATCCAAACCTATGAATTGGCTGTTAAGAATTGCTTGAGCGTTCGGGCATGGTGGTTGGATGTCATTTGTGCAAGTACTGAGGATCACAAGTTTTACTTTTGAGCTTTCCTGCGACCATGAATAAGTAAAGTCTTCCTGGTGCAAGACAACATTTCCGAAATTGTCTCTTAAAACCGGAATAATCCCAGAGCTCTGACCTAACTTTACTGTAATATCTTGAGGAGGCCCGCTTAGGCTGTAAGATGATGCATTGGGTACACAATTGGGTGTCTCGAATGAGTCACCTGGTGGATTATTGTTAGTTCCCGGATAAAGATCTCTACTTTGGTAAGTGGCAGTCGAGTCGTTAAAGACTCTGAGCCTCCACCAATAAGTCTTTGAATTTTGAGGGGTCGGATAATCTGCGCCTTCTAAGCCCCTAGAAGTGTCCCAGGTGTAGGTTGTGGTGTTTGCTCCAACTTTTGCAAAGACCCATCCTGAAGGTGTGCTTTTTCCGGTCCACGCCGCGTCGTTTATGTCCAAATAGTAACCGGTTTCGTCATCCTGGTCCGGCCAGTTGAAAACCACTTTTGGGGCATAGGGTCTGCAGGAGATTGTAACCTTGAAGTCACCGGCGTTGTAAGTTTTTGGGGGAATACTGATTTGCTCCGCCGGGGAAGTTTGCGGATTGCTGCTGCTTTTTGGAGCGGGTTGGGTGTTGGTGGTAGTTGGCTTGGAATTTGAAGTTGAAGCTGACGCACTGGGACTTTCTGAGGGACTTGTTGTCTGAGACTGGGGCGATTCTGTTTTTGGTTTTGTTTTAAGGTAAAAGCCTCCGGCTGCAAGAGCTATGGATGCTACAACAACAATTATTATGATTATCGGTACAAAACCCTTTCGGTAGGATTTGGGATAAACTCGGGCAGATTTCATTTGTAATTTAATCGTATACCGCCAGTGGTTAATGGTCAACTAAATTGGCTAAACGAGATGGACCGGTTCGCTTAGAGGGTAGACTGCTTTATATAACTCGGCGCTGTATTTAGCACCCACAAGGACTATTTGTTTATTTGACTGTGTGAAGCTTTGTGCTTGCAGATTTTGCAGGCATTTGTCCACAACCGTAAAGCCGCTCGGATCTGCTTTGAGCAGATCGGCGTATTCGCTTATTCGCGCATGGGCCTCTCGGTAGATTTCAGCCTGAGTTGCAATATGGTTGCCTTGAGTACTTCCCATTGTCGCGATTAATTTTGCAAAATCCGTCCCTCGAACCATTTCTTCAGCTGCTTTAACGGCTCCGATTGGTTCTCCCAAGCCTGTTGAAAGATCAAACAGCATGGAAAAGTTACTTTTATGATCTTGTTCAAGTTCGTCTACAGCTTCCCTTATTACAGGTACCGAAACGGAGACACGCAACAAATCGACGCACAATGATGGTCTTGAGTAGCTTTGCTGGGCTTGTATTTTTAATTGTCTTAGTTCGCGCAGCTCCAATATTGTTTCAGCTCTTCTTTGCGGCAAGTTTTGAATAAGTTCGTCTAAACTTACCTCGGCTTTTTCTATAAAGTCACTTACTTCTGCTTTGCTTGGTAATTCTTCAGGCTTTAGCGCTCGCCAAAATCTGACTGCGTTAAAGTACAGCAGGTCTGATCTTTCCATAAGGGAGGTTTTATATCAGATTAGGGGAGATATTTCAAACTGTTTGGGATTTGTATGCTTCGAGGAAGTTTTCGTAAAGGGATGCAACGGTCATGGGGCCAACGCCGCCGGGGACGGGGGTGATGGCGGAAACCACTGAGGACACTGAGTCAAAGTCAACGTCGCCGACTAAAATGCGTTTTTCTTTAAGGTCAGGCCTTTCAGTTTTCCAAGGCCTGACCTTTTCTGCCAAGGCCTGACCTTCTTCCTGGTCTCTGGTCTCTGGTGGCTGGTTAACTACATTTATGCCGACATCGATTACGGTTTGGCCGGGGGAAACATGATCTTTACCGATTAAATTTGGCTTGCCGACAGCAACCACAATAATATCCGCATTTTTTGTTATTGCAGTTAGATCCGGCGTTTGACTATGGCCGACTGTTACATTTGCCCCAAGATTTCCAAGAAGCTGTGCAATCGGTGTGCCGACCAGTTTGGAGCGGCCGACGACTGTAACTTTTTTGTTTTTTACCGGTATTTTATAAAAATTAAGCATCGAGATCACACCTTTGGCGGTTGCGGGAATAATTGCATTTGGGCTGTTTTCTTCCAATAATTTTTGGTTGGTGGTTGTGAGGCCGTCAATGTCTTTTTTGGGGTCGATCAGTTCGATCAGTGCATCCTTATCTAAGTGTTCGGGAATAGGAAGCTGGATGATGATGCCATGGATGTTCTGATCCGAATTTAGATTTACGATATATGATTTAAGAATTTCCTGAGTAACATCTGTAGTGAATTTTTTGAGTTCAACTATTGCCCCTATTTTTTCTCCGAATTTAATTTTCTGGCCGATGTAAGTGTTTGATTCGGGATTATCGCCGACTTGGATTATCACAAGCTTAGGCCGTCGGCCCTGAGGGCCTCCGGCCCGAAGGGTTTCGATTTCAGACTTAAGACGTTTTTCTATTTGGTCGCGGACAACGCGGCCGTCTAAGATTTGTGCCATAGTGATAGTTTATAGTTTTCTAAAAATAGTTGCTAGGGATTGAATAATTGCAATGGCTGAGGTGTACCGGAACCCGGTTCTGATGAGAAACCCCCACCCGGTTGGTAATAAATTCTCACGTTACCTGAAATATTGGGCATGGTGGTATCTACTCGAAGATAGCCAATTTCTGTCCACTTTGGATTGGAGATGGGGTGGTTCCCTGCTATTGGAGATTTTATTTCTTCGATTCTGTCGTTTTGTGTCCTATATAGGAAAACTTTTGGCAGCAGATCGCGTATATCGTAGGAAAGTGGATTCTTTGCCCAGGCAGCATATCTGCAGTCGTAAGACCAGTGAGGTCCGTCTATGAAAATGTCCTTTTCCGGAGTAATAGCTGTTTTTACTGTCTGAGGTAGGTTCCCGCAATTTGGTGTAGCAGATGGAGAAGCGTACGTTTGTAAAGTTGCAGTATCTGATTGTGGCGGTGTCTTTCTAATATTTAAGCCTATGAAAAATGTTGCTATAGGAAGCGCAAATAAAATGATTAAGAAAAAGTATTTTTTGAAAGTCGCCTTTTTAATTAATAATTTTGATCGATTCATAATTAAAGTATTTGGTTTTTAAAGGCTATTGTCAATTATTTGGATTTTCTTTCCATTAGTCCACCGGCAAGCATTGTGACTGTACCTCCGGTGAGCATGATCATGCTTCCTGCTACCACCTTATCTTTATTTTCTGCTTTTTGATGAATGACATAACCTCCGGTTGCTGCTGTTGCGATTCCGGCAACGACCATTGTTATTTCTCCTAAAATCCTTGCTTTTCCGAGGGAACGAATACGTTTAGCTCTTAATTCATTAACGGTTTGTTGCGGTTCCGGTTCCGTTTCTCCAAGATGTCTTTCGTTTGTCATGGTTGGATTTTACGGGATTGGGAAGCGGTTTGTCATGGCGCGGACTTCGGAGGCGATTTTAAGGAGTTCTTTGTTTTTATTGGCGCGGTCGCGGAAGTTTTTGAGAAAGTCGGAGCGCTTTTCTTTATCTGTTGGCAGTTTTTCGCTTTTTACCTCTTCTACAACAGCATTCATCCATGCAGCGATTTTTTTCATTTCCGCTTCTTTCATGCCTCGGGTTGTGATGGCCGGAGTGCCGAGACGGATTCCCGATGGATAGAAAGGCGGCATAGTGTCGAATGGCACGCCGTTTTTATTGACGACGATATTGGCAACTTCCAGTGCATAGGCGGCAATTGCACCATTTACACCTTTGTTTTTTAAATCTATCAAAATTAAATGGTTGTCCGTTCCGCCGGAAACTAAATCAAAACCTAGTTTGGTCAGTTCTGCTGCCAGTGTTTTGGAATTTTTGACGATCTGAGCTGAATATTTTTTGAAAGCAGGGGTTGAGGCCTCTTTTAAAGCGACGGCAATGGCGGCGGTTTGGTCATCGTGCGGGCCGCCCTGGATTCCCGGGATAATGGCGCTGTCGATTTTTTTACCTAAGTCCGCATCTTTTTTCAAACCTTTTGCGGTGACCATAATTAATGCTCCGCGCGGTCCGCGCAAAGTTTTGTGTGTAGTTGTGGTTATGATGTGGGCATATGGTGCCGGAGATGGGTGAACACCCGCAACAACAAGGCCGGCGATGTGGGAAATATCGGCCAATAAATAGGCATCGACTTTATCGGCGATCGCCGCAAACTTTTTAAAATCGATAACCCGTGGATATGCGGTAAAGCCGCAAACTATGATTTTGGGTTTTTCGCGGACAGCCTGTTTTTCGATTGCCGCGAAATCCAGCTTTCCGTCTTTTCCAAGTTCATAAAGGACTGACTTAAAAAACTTTCCGGTTACGGATTGCGGCT
>CAZEDQ010000026.1:7642-10440 GCA_964511055.1 uncultured Gammaproteobacteria bacterium | reverse complement strand
CAAAAAAATGAGCAAAAGCCTTGGCAATATGGTCTTCGTTTCCGACCTTTTGAAAAAATATTCCGCAAACACAATACGTATTTTTCTCCTTTCACGCCATTACCGAATTCCATGGAATTACGAAGAAAAAGGATTGGAAACCGCTCAAAAAATTGCCGCAAAATTAAGTGAAGCGTTGGGTAAAGGCCTGACCTTAACAACGGTTAGCCAAAAGCAAAGGTCTGGCCTTAGCAAAAGTCAGTCCCCAACAAGGCAGGATGATAACCAAGACCTCAACCGGGCAAAAAGGTTTCTCCCGGACTTTTTCAAAGCCTTGGACGATGACTTTAATACACCTAGAGCAATCATGGTCTTACGAAAAGCGGCAAAAGAAAATATATCCGAAGAGAAATTCAAAGCAATCTACACCGCTTCAAAAATCCTTGGTCTTAACCTTTTGTAATATTGCCTGTTGATTTAATCTGTGAATTTGTTTATTCTACACAAAACCAAAAATGCCGACTAAAAAAGCCACTAAAGTCCAACCGAAAGACCAAACTAACAAAATTGTTGTTGAGCAAAAAAAATCAAGGTTAAGCCTCAAGAGCATCACTTTCTCACTTAGCATCATCTTTTTTCTTATATGGATAGTAATAGGAGCTTTCCTCTTGGTTGTTATTGTCCAAAGCCTAAGGCAGGGAGCCTTCGCTGGTCTTTTTTCATCTCCCCAATCCACGCCGACATCAGCAGGTTCCCAAGAAGCATCGCAAACACTAATACCTGGTATTGGTCTAGTTGACGTGAACTGCGTAAAACAGGCTATCTCAACGGACAGCATCCAAAAAATAGTGTCGGAGGGTAGCACATCGTCACTCTCAGCGGAAGAAAAAACAAAGCTAGAACCCTGTATCCTGCAAAAGGAAGCTTCGTCACCAAGCCCAAGCCCAGCCCAGTAAATTTGTTTTTTCGCATGCTTATGCTATAAATAAATTAGTGGGGAAACTGCCCGAATTAAGTTTTTCTAAGTTTTTGTTTGCCGATACCAAAATGGCCATATTTTGGCTTATTGTAAGGCTTTATGTCGGCTGGCAATGGCTGGAGGCCGGTTTTGAAAAAATCACCGGGCCCGCAAGCGCCAAGTGGGTGGGTGACCAAGCTGGGGTCGCTGTCCAGGGGTTTTTAATGGGAGCGCTTAAAAAAACTTCCGGTGCCCACCCCGACGTCCAAGACTGGTACGCAGCTTTCATTAACAATTTTGCCATTCATCACACCGTCGCCTTTTCTTATATGGTCGCCTTTGGGGAATTTTTTGTCGGGGTTGGCTTAATCCTTGGACTTTTTACCGGCCTTGCCGCATTTTTTGGCGGATTTATGAACCTGAACTATCTCTTTGCGGGAACAGTCAGCACCAACCCTACTTTACTTGTTTTGGAAATTCCTCTAGTTCTCGCCTGGCGTACAGCCGGTTGGCTCGGCTTGGACCGGTTTGTCCTGCCAAAGCTCTTCAATAAAAAACGCAAGTAGCTACTTCACAATAACTGCATTCGGCAAATTTCTGCCCGGGCCTGCCTTGTAGCCACCGTTAAAGAGTGCGCTGGAACCTCCGCCATCCAGATTTAGTGCATCTGTCGCCCCCAAGGCTTTAAATATATTTACCATGTCGCCCATATTGGCGCTTCTGGCAACAACCAGAAAAATTTTCCCGCTACCAAAGCCAATACCGGATCTTGTACCTTTCGTAACCCTCAAATGATCAGTTAACGACCCTTCATCCAAAACAGTATTGCCGCCTGCTATAAGTGAAGGGTAATTGACTATCCCGCCGGTTATGTCGGAAGGTGCACCCACACACGCGGCGCAAGGGAAAAATTGTACCGACCCGGACCTAAAAACCATCATGCCCCGCCCGTTCCAAAAAAGTGTATCTGCCCTCATCCATTTCTTTTTGCGGTTATTCCAAACGGGGAAGTCATAGGTATTTACCTTTCCGCCGCAGGAAGCATAATCCGGCGGGCAAAAATAAGTGCCGTTGATACCTGCCCTGCCCCCGTTTTCCGAAATATACTGGGCAAGCGGCTTAACGGGGCAATTGTTTGAACAGTCGTCGTCGTTTGCGCTGTCGGTGACAATAGTTGTCGAGCCGATGTCAAATGTCGCGACAGTATAGTTGGAACCGGAACTTGTGCTGCTTCCCGGAGATGTTGTCGGAACAGGAGTAGGGGTAGGAGTAGGCGTTGGGGCTAACTTTGATTCAATTTTCTGCTCAATCAACAACTCAGGTGTTGGAGTAGCGGTCGGGGATGGAGAAGCGGCAACGCCATCAGCGCTAGCTAGTGGAGAAGGTGGGGTCAGGGAAACAACAGGCCCCGGTGCAGGCCGGGGGTTATTATTCGGCCTTGAATAAAGCACAATCGAAACAAGGCTCACAACAACAATGGGAATAATCGCCAAAAAAGGCATTAGGGTTAACTTAATTGTATATTAAATTCAACGATGCAAGCCAGTTAAAGTTACTTGAGCCAGGATCAGCTGCAATTTAGAAAAAAGTAGTGATACGGTAATAAATCAGCTTACAGTTTTATTACACGACTTTATTATTTTCTTAACAAAATTCATTTAGTCTTCTTCTTTAAGGAAATTTATACATGTCAAATATTGAAAAAGGCACACGCCATAGATTTTTAAACAAACAAACACTGCTTAGTACCGGGGTTATTGCAGGTCTAGGCCTTTCAGCAACAGCCGCAAAATTGGAAAATCCCGCAAGGCAAGAACCAATTTCTCATCGGGTAGGTTCATCTTTCACGATAGACCCAAAT
>CAZEDQ010000026.1:0-7632 GCA_964511055.1 uncultured Gammaproteobacteria bacterium | reverse complement strand
GAGACTTTTTGGGTTTAGACGCCCGAACTTTACAAAACGTCCAAAACCAAAAAGCTCAATATGACTCGGTGGCAGCTCAAATGGACAAGATTTTAGAGTCACCTAATTCGAATCCCGCCCGACCGCTGACTACTAAAGAAAAAGTTAAGTCTGCCCTGGGTGAAAAAGTAGAAATAAAACTTGATGCTTCTAAAAGACCCCAAAAATTTGATACGGTGATTTGGGCAATAAGGGACGACGTAGAAGGAAAAATAGGAACAAAATTAGACGATACGCAAGCATTTCAACTTGCGGATTCTATGGGGGCTGCTCACGATAACGTAGTCAGCGACGGGGAAGTCAGAACTTATAATGTAACCGAAAAAACTGTTGAAACAATCGGAAAGCTTAATGTAAATATTCCAGAAACAGCGCAAAGTGCCCCACCAAAGCAAGAAGCACCGGCACCAGCGATACCTCAAAGTACAACCGAAAGCTCAACCCAATCACAAGACGAAAAAGACCAAAAAGTGACTATTTGTCACACAACAGGTTCAGATAATAATCCATATGTAGAGATTACAGTTGATGACAACGCTGTGGATTCAGGCTCTGGCCACAACAGTGATAATCATCAAAACGGAAAGGATATTATCCCTCCCGGAGATTGGGATTCTGATGGAAGAAACTGGGATTCGGACAATCAGGCAATTTACAACAACAACTGTGAAGTGCCGGAAGCGACAGCTACGCCAACTTCGACAGAAACATCAACACCCATTCCTGCCACATCAACACCAACAGAAACAGCTACTCCGATAACTCCAACTTCAACGCCGACATTAACATTCACCCCGGTTGTATCTCCCACCAAAACATCTACCCCTAAGCCAACAGAAACTGTAGCATCACAAACACCGACAAAAACTCCAGAACCAACGGAAACTTCAACGCCAACTCCTACGTCAACAGGGGTCCCAGGCACTCAAACACCTACAGAAACACCTATGCCAACCCTAACCTTCACCCCCACACCGACGGAAACAGCAACACCTGGCTTAACATCGACTCCGACATCCGAAGCAACCGGAACTCCAACTACTACGCCTGCAACCCAGACCTCAACACCGACACCTACAGAAACTTCTACCCCAACTTCAACGCCTACCGAGACATCGACCCCAACGCAAACAGCCACGGCGACCTCAACACCATTCTCGGAATTTCCAAACTGTGAAGACCAGACACCACCCGGCGATATTGCTCATTACGATACAGGGCTGCACTGGATAGTCGGTGACGGACTGCTTGAAGGAAGCGATGACGTATACAGTCTGCAAAACGGAAATATTCTGCAATGCTACTGTCCTCCCGAGGATCAATTTGTACAAGGCGACGAAGGTATTCAGACAGACTGGATATTTGAAAACACAAAGGACAAACCGGAAGATCTAGACGGTTTCTACACGATATGGGGTCCCGACTTCGGACTGCAGGAAAGTTGGTACTATGCATCCGGTGCCGATAAGCCTTCACCGACAACACCCAACTTTGACTGTAATGCCGAAACACCAACACCAACATCTACTTCAACACCTACCGAAACGCCGACTCCTGCGCCCACAGAAACCCCAACCAGTCTTCCCGCAACAGCAACTCCTGCAGTTACCGAAACAAGTTCCCCTGTCCCGACAGCGACTTTTACTCCCCAACCAACAGAAACCCAAATGCCGGCATATACGCAAACCCCAAAGGCTAAAGGCCCAAGTGTTGTTAAATACCTGCCAAATGCCGGTAACGCCCGAGAGCCCGACCAGAATATGCTGTTTGCGGCAATAGCTGCCACTATAGCTGGAGCATCTTCTTCAGCGGCAGGTGCATGGAAATACACTAGAGACAGGCTTGGTACGCTTCGCCTAAAGAACGCAGAAGAAAATGAAGCTGAGGACGAAAATATACCCTTCTAAAATCTTCCACCTTATCTATTGGCAATAAAGCTCTGGAAGCGCACAAAAGGCTTGCCGGGAAAACAGGGACCGAAAGTAAGTTCACATTACAAAATACCAAAGATCAAAGCAATTTCACATACAAGGTATGGAGACTAACCTGGTTTCGACCCTCTGCTCAATCAAGAAAAATAAGCGTTGGGGAAGCGGTCGGGGGCAAAGCGGCAACGCCATGTGCAAACACACCAATTGCCCACCACAAAAAGGACGCCTTTTGGAGTTTTTTTACAAAATTAGCACAATATACTATTTGTATTTAGGCTTTATCTGGTAAAGCAAGTAAAGTGCTATTGCCGCACCAATA
The DNA here is from genome assembly GCA_964511055.1 of uncultured Gammaproteobacteria bacterium. Lineage (GTDB taxonomy): Bacteria > Patescibacteriota > Microgenomatia > Curtissbacterales > GWA2-41-24 > JAKAJD01. Next base: position 5,343 of record CAZEDQ010000026.1, on the reverse strand, counting down.
ATACTTCCTATCGAAATGCCTATAACAGATGTAACGATATTTACAATTTCGCTCCAAAATAATAAATTCCAGCCGCCCATTTTGCCTGCTTTAAGGCCGGGAAAAGCAAGAAGCATCATCACGCTCGAAACAAGCCATCCGATACTTGCAACCATCCCTAAGCCCCAATTGCCAACCCCTCCAACAACGGCAAAAGGTGCAAGTACGGAAAATAGACCGAATGCGGAAATAGCACCCAAAACGCCCAAAATCCCGAAAATTAAAGCAAGCCACGGAGTAATTTTGAAAATAACGTCTACCGCATTTGCGGGTAGTGGGGGCAACTGCTTAAAAAAATCTTCAAGAACTTTATCTAACTGTTTTACTGATTTTTCTGCCATCTAAATCACCCCCTCTCTGTAATACAAGTAAACAATATACCTATCTATTTAAAAAATCAACGATTTTTCCGCTACCCCACGAGTCAATTATCAAATCAGCCCGAGATAACCTTTTTGGGTCGGTCGTGGTTGTTATTGCAACACACGCCATCCCGGCCCTTTTTGCGCCCTCAACCCCATTGGGGGAATCCTCAAATACAACGCAATCGCCGGGATTAACCTTTAATTTGCCGGCAACAAACAAGAATATATCGGGGTTTGGCTTTGAAATAAAGCCTATATCCTCTATTGAATAAACCTTATTTTTAAATAATTTAGTAACCCCAAGCTTCCCATCAATTATCCTTAGAAATGGCCGTTCAATCGATGTTGCGACGCCAAGCTTGTACCGCTTTTCGACTTTTTTAAAAAAGCCCATAAATCCGGGTATAAAATTAGTATCATAGTAGAGGTCTCTTATAACATCCCGTCGCTCTTGAGCCAGCTTTTTGGTATTTCCCGTTAAACCAATCATTTTCTTCCAAATATCAACACCCTCCTCGAGTGTTTTGCCCATCAAAAGGGGCTTATGGGGTTCACGTTCATACTTTAGTCCATGTCTTCCTAAAAATATTAAAGCGCACCTGTCCCAATGCTTTTCGCTGTCAACAACAACGCCCTCAAGGTCAAAAATGATAGCTTTGGTCATTTGAAAATTATATCAAGCTAGGTCTATTTGGATCGGTACCGGCTATACACTGAGTACTTCGATTCCACTCAGTATTATAATTTATCCAGGTGAATTTTTAGTTGGCCCCTTTTGCTTTTTTGGCAACCTAAATGTTAAAATCCTCCCCAATGGCTGAAAGGCTCGTTCGATCATTCGATGTTGATGACACATTAGTTGACCGTGGACGTCTAGTTCGTGCATTCGGACTTGCGGTTGAGAAAGCACGGGGCAAAACGCATAAAACTGTTGATTTGAGCTCAGTTCCACAAAATGATCATTCACCCCAAAACACCCGTATAACAAGCATACTTGAAAAATTATCCTTAACTGCCCATTCCAGAAGAAACCTGATTGCTGGAGTCCGTACTGCACTTGCCCAGACAAGAGAAGGCGAAAACCCAAGTAATAACGTAGTCAATACGGGCCGCTCCAATAAGCTCGAATGGACACAAATGACTATTGGCCAATTTACCCGGCTTGGAATAGACCCGTATGTTCAAAGATATACATTTAAGCCTTCCGGCATGAGCAGCACAGAAAGCAAACTGGATGTAATAAGAGGTTTTTTAGAGGATGGCAACGATGTTGAGCATTTTGAAGACGATCCGCGGACAGCGCTTGTCATTGCGGCTACGTTTCCGGATGTGACAGTTCACTTGGTTAATCACACAATAACAGGCATGATGATCCCAAGAACACAACTCGCCGGCCATTCTAATATTCATATTGTCTCCCATATTGGAGAGGGGATATAACCAAAAAATCCCAATTTATCAAACCAAAACCAATTTTAAGCTTGATCGTGGGTCTGATCATCTCAGGTTCTAATTTCCGCGGCTTTAATAATTTTGTGAAAGTGTTTTTTGCCTCCGGGTTTTTGCCTAACACGGATATAATATCTACCAATTATTGTTACCTCTTGGCCAATGGCAGTAACTGAGCATGCATGCCTTGCTAGATCAACCCCATAGGCACCTACTTCCCGTTTTATTGTTTGTCCATCTTCTTCATATTCAAACTTAAACCTTGTTACGGCGCCGTGGTTATCAGAAATGGCCATTACAGGATGGGTTACCACACGTCCACGAAAGGTTTGCTCGGGATAATCTTCGAATTCTACCGCTTGGCTTGCATGAGGTTCGTCCTCTGACATGCTGAGGATTATACACCAATAGAAAGTCAAAGCTAAATTAGACGATGGATTAGCTGATTATATGGGAATTTTAGTTCTCAATATAACCGACATTTTTCATAGAAGGGTCAATATCGGGATAAAAGTTTCTTTCCCATGTGTGTTTCTTCAACTCAGCCAGCATTTCAGGCGTCAATTTCTTTCCGTCGGAAACAGCTACATTCGCCTCGACATTTTTAACTTTCCTTGTCCCAGGAATTACTGTCGCCACCTCATCATGGGAAAGAATAAATCTAAGGGCAAGTTCCGGTATTGTTTTTGCTTCCGCCCCTAACAATTTTTTAAGATCATCAATTCGTGGTATAAGCATGTTTAAATGTTCTTGGTTAAAATAAACAGAATGAAGCTCGTCAGTAAATTTTGTATCAACTGTTAAATTCCCCGTTAAACCACCCTCATCGAGTGGAACACGGGCTATCAGGCCGATATTATTTTGCTTGGCATAAGGGAAAAGCCGCTCAATCGGTCTTTGATGAAAAATATTAAAAATAAACTGCACCGAAGAAATTAACCCGGTATCTAAGGTTTTTAAACAATTGCTTGGTTGGTAATCGTTTATAGAAAGTCCCCAAAATTTAACTTTTCCCGCTTTAGTGATTTTGGCAATTGTGTTTTTCCAACCGTCTTCTTTTGCAAAATCATCTTGCCAAACATGAAATTGCATCAAGTCAATAGTCTCAAGACCTAAAGCCTTAAGGGAAGCGTCCACCATTTCCACAATATAATTGTCCGGAAAAACCTCGGAAATCCCAACACCTTTCCAGGCCGGCCACTTTCGGTTTTTCCCGGGAATTTTTGTTGCAACGATAATTTTTCCTCTACTTTTCGTTTCCTTTAAAAATTTCCCGATCAGCTCTTCGGAAGTGTGTTTATCAACTGGGCCATTTAATTCGTCAGCTCTCCCATAAACATACGCAGTATCGATAAAATTACCTCCAAGTTCTACAAAACGGTTTAAAGCGCGAAGACTTTCTGCCTCGTCCGGTACAGTCCAACCCCAAGGCTCTCCAGCAAGCTGCCATGTTCCCATTCCAACTTCCGAAACCTTAAGCCCGGTTTTACCAAGAATTCTGTAATTCATGAATTTATTTTAGCAGAAGTTCCAACACCACACATTGAAACAGAAAAAAGCTGCAGAACCCACCGCAGAAACTTCAAAAGAATCAGGATCCTAAAACGCTAAAAGGTACTCAATCCCGACTGCTGACTGGATAAAACCCGTGAATTTATATCAGTATACGGACATAATTCACGTAATATTGACAATATTGAGTGAATATATTATAATAGCGTTTATGTCTATCCAGAGGCCAGCCAGGGAAAGAATAAAAAAACTGAAAAAGGAATACGACCTTCTGAAAGTTGGTAAAGATTCACTGCTTCAGATGATTGATGAAGCGGAGATTCCGGAAAGTGTTTACAACTCCAACGCCATTGAAAATTCAACCTTAACGCTTAAGGAGACGGAAAAAATACTTATGGAGTTGGAGGTTTCCAAAAACGTATCACTCAGGGAAGTGTTTGAGGCAAAAAATTTGGCTCGCGTTATGGAATATGTCAAAAGCGGCACTCATGAAATTTCCAGGGAGGTCATTTTACTATTACACCGAATGCTTCTTACAAACATTAAAGACGATATAGCAGGCAAGTTTCGGGAAAAAGGCGAATATGTTCGCATAGGAACCTATATTGCACCTGCACCGGAACATATCGAGCGTACTCTTGGCGATGCACTAAGCGAATACTCAAGTGACCAGGAAGCCTACTTCACGGATAAAATAGCCAAATTTCATCTTGATTTTGAAACACTTCACCCGTTTGTTGACGGAAATGGAAGGATCGGAAGGATGATTATTAATCTCCAGCTTTTAAAAATCGGTTTCCCACCCGTTATTATTAGGGATAAGGAAAAAGACTATTACTATAGTGCTTTTAAGGCATATCAGGACAATCACAACACTAAAATAATGGAGGAAATAATTGCCAAATCTGTTATGGAGTCATTACACAAAAGAACCGCATACCTTAAAGGTGCAAAAATTATTGAGCTTGCTCAATACGCAAAAAACATCGCAAGATCCTTGCCGGCATTTTTAAACGCCGCAAAGCGTCAAACGATACCGGCTTTCCGCGAAAAAGGGGTTTGGAAAGTAGACGAAAATTTTTCCCAAGAGGGGGAACATAAATAATTTGGCAATGCGATGTTTAACTTATCAGCAGCTCCCGCAAAAACTTCAAAAGAATCAGGATCCTAAATCTGCCTTCTTAAAATCGTTACAGGATATCTTAAAAAGGTGCACGTATGCTTTTTAAAATTCCTCTCTTGCCAAAATGGCTGCGGCTTCCGCTGTACTCATTTTGGGATTCTCAAATTCTGCAAGAGGACTAAATTGCCTGACCTTCCGGGCAAATTTATCTGCAAAAAGTTTTTTTATCTTAAAAACGCTCCCGGACATAGCCAGCAAATATTTTTTATCACGAATTTCAAGTTTTTGGGAAACAGTTTTAACCATCAAAGCCAATTCTCCGGCCGAATCCTCTAAAATTTCTCCAGCCGTCCTATCACCTTTTTCGGCAGCAGATTTTACTGTTTCAACAACCTGCGCAACTTCTTTTTTTGTCCAATTGTTTTTTCCATAAACCAGGCTTACCAAATCATCTTTTGATTTCAAGCCGTATTTATCAAATAATAGGGAAGTCATCACCGTTTTTCCGCCCCTGCCGTCCAAAGCCTTTGTAATTGCGTGAAGGGCCGCAAGCCCGATTGAGTACCCGCTCCCTTCGTCCGAAAGAATATGCCCAAGGCCGCCGCTTGACGCTTCTTTACCTTCCCGGTTATGTCCCCAACAATTGGAACCTGTGCCGCAAATTACCACTATGGCATTTTTGTCTTCCGTTGCCGACCGTAGGGCTGCCTTGGTGTCATTGACAATTTTCGGTTTTGCCAGTTGTGAAAGAAAAGGATCTTTTTGGATAAGTTTTTCCCAGTCCTTTTTGTTTGCTTCTATATTAACCCCTGCCAGGGCAAAACAGCTTTTTATTTTAGCTAAATCACTGTCCTT
>CAZEDQ010000025.1:1728-10471 GCA_964511055.1 uncultured Gammaproteobacteria bacterium | reverse complement strand
GTTTTGGCCTTTGTTTTCATAAAAATTTTCAAGCTGGAAAAAATTATTTTTAACGGTCCCCAAACGGTTGTCCAGCTAATAACTGATACAGGGCTAAATTCGGACAAAGGAAGAACAAACATTCTGCTTCTCGGTATCGGCGGTGGAGGCCATGACGGTCCGGATTTGACAGATACTATGATCCTGGCATCCGTCGACTCACAAGGTAAAGACGTGGCCCTTGTTTCTATTCCCAGGGACTTATGGGCTCCAAATCTCAGCGCAAAAATCAACGGTGCTTATGCTTATGGCCAGGATAAAAACGGCCAGGGTCTAAATCTTGCCAAAAAAACCATAAGCGGCGTTTTTGGTATACCCGTCCACTATGCGTTCAGAATAGACTTTAACGGTTTCGTTAATGCTGTTGATCTTGTTGGGGGTTTGGATTTTACTGTCGACAGCCCGTTTGCCGACTCCCGTTATCCAATAACAGGCAAAGAAAACGACCTCTGCGGCCTGACTATAGAAACCCAAAATATAGATGGTACCGACCAGCAGGTTGTTAAAGATGCAACCGGATCGGCAACGCCTATCAGTAAAATTAATGACGATAATGACCCATTCACATGCCGCTATGAGACCCTATCGTTTAAAAAAGGACCCACACATATGGACGGGGCCACTGCCCTTAAATTTGTCCGTTCACGCCACGGAACAAACGGGGAAGGATCCGATTTTGCCAGAAGTGCCAGACAGCAAAAGGTAATCCTGGCGTTTAGGGACAAAGTAATCTCCTCCAAAACTTTAACGAATCCCGCAACACTTGTAGACCTTGAAAAAACATTCAGTTCATCCATAGACACGGATATAGGCAGCCAGGAAATTCCTCTTCTTGCCAAACTTGGTTTGAAGATAGATCCACAAACAGTAAGAAGGATTGTCTTGACGGCAAGCGAGGAAAATAGCCGTCTGGAAGTCGGTTTGCCCGAAAATTACCAAGGCCAGTATGTCCTAATTCCCAAAGGAGGCAGCTGGACGGATTTGGCGGAATATGTTCAGGGAGAGATTTTTAAAACAGCGGCAACCGGCACCAACAACCGGTATTCAGGGGAAAGTAACTAAAAAAGAACTACTCCTTAAAACTGAGGGCTAACTTTAGGGTTCCAAGCACAAACAGGATTAAACCACCGATAAAAAGGAAATAAGTAATTTCAGTTGACCCTGCATTTGGCAATGCGCCGTTTGTTCCGCCCTTACCCGCGGAACCACTAGCAGTTTGGGCAAAAACATTTCCGGAAAATGAAAGCCACATCAAAAGCGAAGTGAAAAATCCAATTACACGGCCAATAGAAGATTTAAAGCAGGCGATCCTCATATAAGACTCTATATTTAAGAGTAATCTCTTTGAACATTTCTTGTCAAGTGACTAGCGGTTTATTTCCCTTTTGATTTTTTAACAGAAGACGGCTTTTTTGCTACCGTTTTTGGCAGCTTTTTTGAAAGCCTTGATTTTAACCTCGAAGCCTTGTTTTTATGGATTACATTGCTTTTAGCAGCCTTGTCCAAAGCCTTAAATACGCCTGTAAGCCCTGCTTCGGTCGGCTTCTTCATAAAATCTCGCACTGCTTTCTTATAAGCCTGCTTCACTTTAATGTTAATTAAAGTTTTACGTTTGTCCTGACGGACTTTTTTTATTGCTTGTTTTGTAACCGGCATTTCTATTAATATAAGTCAGAGTTTCAGTCTCACTCTGGGCTTAACTCAAAAAGTATTCTATCATAATGTTTCATTTTCTCAAAAACGGGGCCAAAATCATTTTTAACAAAAAGCAGGACGATATACTTTCCGCCGCATTTGTAATCGCCGTTTCGGTTGGTATTTCCCGCGCGCTGGGCCTCGTTCGTTACAGGCTTTTAGCAGCCTTTTTTGGTCACGATTTAAAACTTTTAGACAGTTATATTGCAGCCTCGGTAGTTCCGGATGCAATTTTTGATGTTCTTATCTTTGGTGCTATAGCACTTGCTTTTATACCGATTTTTTCTAAATATGTTTCCAGGGAAAAAATAGAAAAGGCTTGGGTATTTTCTTCGACAATGATTACCATCGGCCTTGTAATTTTTACGGTTTTTGCAGTCCTCGTAATGGTTTTTGCAAACAATATTGCACCATTTATTGCCCCCGGCCTGGTAGCAAAACATCCGGAAACACAAGTTATCATTGGCCGTCTTCTTAGGATAATGATCATGGCCCAACTTTTCTTTGTAGTCTCAATTTTTATAACAGGTATACTTCAGTCATTCCAGCGTTTTTTTGTACCGGCCATTGCCTCGATTTTTTACAACGTAGGCATAATTATTGCCATCATTTTTTTAGCTCCTGTCATTGGAATTTATTCAGCGGCAGTCGGGATGATAATTGGTGCCCTGCTCCACTTGATTGTTCAATTGCCTCTGGCCATATCCTTAGGTTTTAGGTATAAACCGAACCTCCATTTTAAAAACACGGACGTAAGGGAAACATTTTCTCTTATTTGGCCGAGGTCACTGGCAATTGGCCTGGCTAGGGTTTCCGATCTTATCAATATTGCTTTAGTTTCAATCGCCGCAGTCGGCTCTATAGTTGCCTTTAATTTTGCCCAGGTCCTACAGTTGGCTCCAATAGCTTTTTTTGCCACCCCTCTTGCTCAGGCCTCCTTACCGTCACTTTCAATCAAATTTAATGCCGACAAAAGTGAAGAATTTAAAAAACTGTTTTTGGATTCATTTCACCAAATCCTTTTTCTCATTCTGCCTGCAAGTGCAATTTTGGCAATCCTCAGGATCCCAACAGTCCGTTTAATATTCGGAGCCAAAGAACTCCCATGGGAAATTACTGTTCTCACAGGCAGGACCTTAATTGCCTTCTCATTTGGAATTGCCGCTGCAGCCCTTAGCCTTTTAATGACCCGCGGTTTCCATGCAACACGCGACAGTTTAACACCGGTCAAAGTTAACCTTGCAACTGTTGCCGTCAACATTACCCTAAGCCTCACTTTTATTTTTGTGCTCCATGCTTCAATTGTCTGGCTTGCGGTCGCTTATTCTTTTGCCAACATCCTCAACTTCTTTTTAATGATTTATCTATTGGACAAAAAAGTTGGCGGGTTCAATAGGATTGCCCTAATCGTTCCGGCTTTAAAAATGTTGCTAATTACAATTATTACAACCGTCGCCCTTTATGTGCCAATGAAACTTTTAGACCAACTAGTTTTTGACACAACTAAAAATATTGGATTAATCCTTTTAACCTCAATAGCTGCGTTCTCCGGCCTTTTTGTTTACGGTTTCCTGTCTTGGGTTTTTAATATTGAACAGCTTTATATCTACGGCCATCTTCTAAAAAGGGTAATAGCCTGGCCGACCAAACTTGCAACCCCCAGTCCTACTTCAATTGAGGCCCAAGACAAAACACCGTAATGGAAATCCGCAACTTTGCAATCATAGCCCACATCGACCACGGCAAATCAACTCTTGCCGACCGCATCATGGAAATTTGCGGAGCAGTTGGAGCTAACCACCAGTCGCAGCTTTTAGACTCGTTAGAACTCGAGCGTGAGCACGGCATTACAATCAAACTCAAAGCTATTCGTCTCGACTACACTTTGCACTCTACACTTTACACTTTGAACTTGCTTGACACCCCCGGCCACGTTGATTTTGGCTATGAAGTTTCCCGCTCTCTTGCATCCGTCGAAGGAGCGGTTTTAGTGGTGGATGCAACCCAGGGGATCCAGGCCCAGACCCTTTCAAATTTTAATCTTGCCTTGGAAGCAGGCTTAACTTTAATTCCCGTTATAAACAAAATCGACATGCCACAAGCCGATGTCGCTGGCACCATAAAAGAACTCGAATCGATCGGTTTTTCCCAAAGTGAAATCCTAAAAGTCAGTGCCAAAACCGGCGAGGGAGTCAAAGAATTGATCAACGAAATTATCACCCGTATCCCTGCGCCTGAAAAAAGGGCAGGCTTTAAACCGGAAACGTCAACAGCAAAGACCTACCCTTTAACCCAAGCCTTGATCTTCGATTCCTCACTTGACCCTTATAAAGGGGTAATAGCAACTGTCCGAATGTTTGGCGGGCAAATAAAAACAGGTGATCAAATTAAACTTGTCGCAACCGGTGCTGTCGCCGAAGTTTTGCAAATTGGCTACTTATCCCCAAAACCGGTTTACATGGATGAAATTAAAAGTGGAGAAGTCGGCTTTATTGTTACCAACTCCAAAGACCTTTCTAAAATTAAAGTCGGTGATACGCTTACTTCGCCCAAAAACCCGGCGCCGGCGCTTCCGGGCTACAAAGAGGCAAAGCCTGTTGTCTTCTTGTCATTTTACCCAACAGACCCCCACGATTTACCAAAACTAAAAGTCGGCCTTGAAAAGCTTAAACTTAATGATGCCGCACTTACTTTTACCCCCGAATCATCGCTATCTCTCGGCCAGGGTTTCCGTCTCGGATTTCTTGGCCTTTTGCACTCTCAAATAACCCAGGAAAGGTTAGAGCGTGAGTATGACTTGGATATTATCGTCACATCACCTTCCGTCAACTTCGAGCAGAACGGGGTAGTAATCAATAAACCATCGGACTTTGACCCGACCGCCAAAGACATTAAAGAACCATATGCAAAAGTTACAATCTTTGCGCCGCAAAAATATTACGGTGTCATTTCCCAGTTAATTTACGAAAAAAGGGGAGTGCAGGAAGGCTTGGAAAATATTGGCGCTTCGCAAAAGATAGAAGCAAAAATACCGTTTATCGAAATCCTGATCGGTTTTTATGACCAGTTAAAAACCCAAACTTCCGGTTATGCGTCTTTCGATTTTGAAATTACAGAATACCGGCCCGCTCAACTCGTCAAACTCGATATTTTGGTAAACCACGAACCGGTCGAAGGCCTGGCGCAAATTATTCCCCAAGAACACGCCGAAGAATTCGGCCGCAAGTTCACTGAAAAATTAAAAGAAGCAATTCCGCGCCAAAATATCCCCGTGCCGATTCAGGCCGCAATCGGCGGCAAAATAATCGCCCGCGAAACAGTTGCTGCATACAGAAAAGATGTAACCGCCAAACTTTATGGCGGCGACGTCACCCGCAAAAACAAGCTTTTGGAAAAACAAAAAAAAGGCAAAAAGCGCATGCGCCGTTTCGGCTCCGTTGACATTCCCCAAGAGGCATTCTTAGCAGTATTAAAATTATAAAAAAAGCCTGTACCCCTTCTTCTTAATTGGTAAAGTTTAAGAGTTGCTCCGGTTGGTTTTTAGGATCACTGCATGCGTTTTTGTCGGCAGTAAATTTTTGCTCACGCGGCATGGTTAAACCAAAATAGCCGAATTTTAAGTTTATGTCTTTAACATACTTTGTCCAACCTACAAGGATGTCGTAATTTGGGACCCCCGCAGTTGGCCTAATTACATTTAAGCCCTCATACCAAAGCAAGTACCGAAACCCAAATCCGGCTCCAAGGTCCGCTATTAAAGTCACGCTAATACATGGATAATTATTAAGAAAAGCATCTTTTTTAATAGTTTCCACAAGTTTCTTCTTTACCAAAAAACTGTTCTCAGATTTCATTTTAGATAGGGAAACAAAACTGGACACTAATATTGAAATGAATAATATAACCAATATAAACTTGGCAAAATAACGCCCGGAAAGTTGTGCAAAAAAAAGCGAAAAAACGAGAAGTACCGGTATTATAAGACTATTGAAATAATAATCACTTATTGGTCTTCTGCTTATAAACTGTGAGAAAGATATCACCAAAATCCAAAATCCAACCAAATTAATATCACCGGTTTTTAACAACCTCTTTCTTTTTAAGTAAAATATTATCCACCCAAAAACAGGAATACCAACAAACCAAGGAGTTGTAATAAGATAAAGGAAAATCTTGTTAATTTCAATTGAAATACTCCCAATAACCAAATATAGACGCCAGAAAATGTTTGTACCGTCTCTTGTAACAGTTGTTGCTGTAATAACCCCTTTTATTTGCTGGAAATTGTGCCTTAATTCAAACAGCCAAAATGGTGAACTGAAAACCAGAAATAAAATTGCCGAATAAATATAAATTTTCAAAGCAATTTTTTTCCGACTATAAAAAAATGCGGCCGGCAACAGAAAGACGAGCGGCAACAGCGCAATATGCACTTGCCAAATAAGGGCAACCAATATGCCGGCTACTAAAAATGCTTTTTTATTGCCATTTTTTATCGCGATCAAACACCACAAATACCAAATAGACCAAAGAAGCGTTGTTTGCGTTGGGACTATCCATCGGTCGATTAGGATAATTGGTAAGGAAAAAGAATACAGCAAAGACCCAATAATCCCCACATTCTTTCCAAAAAATTTAGAAAAAACATAATATACACTTAATATTGTTGCCACAGAAATCCCGGTTGCCAAAAACAATCCGCCTACGGGATTCATTTTAAAAATGAAGAAAAATATGGCTAAAAGGTAATAATAAAGTGGGCCGATAAAAACCCCGTCGATACTGGTCAGTTGCCCGATAAGCCTTATATGATGGTTAATCAATAAATCTTTAACGATCCAGGAAAATAGGTCCTGGTCAAGTTCAAAAGTATACAATTCCTGTGCCCTGTAAAGCCTGAAAAAAACGGCAAGTGCGAGAATTAGGGCAAGAAGCAAAAATTCCTTTTTGAAAAAATATTTTTTCGGCATTTGCAACATTAGTTTATATTAATCGATGGCCAAAAGATATAAAATGCTAAAATTGAAAAAATGCAAAATAAGCTGAATCTGGAACTTAAATATTTTTGTCCGGATTTTTTGCCAATCAGACAAGTTTTACTGGAAATAGGTGCCAAGAAATATAGAACAACGAGACAAAAAGATTATTTTTTCAATTTACCAAATTTTAAACAAAATGCCCGGCTAAAATTAAGGATCGAAAACCAAAAACAGACCTTAATCTATTATGGGAGGGAAGATTTCAAAGAAGACAAAGCAAATCCTGCAAAAATCATACTTTACCCAATTAAAGATAATAAATTTCTTATGTTTCTTTCAAATACGCTGGGAGTCAGAGCAATTGTTGTCAAGAAACGTGAACAATGGAAAAAAGGAAATGCAGTTTTTAACTTAGATACAGTCGAAAAAGTTGGTAAAATATTCGAAATCGAAGTTACAACCGATCAGAAAAATTTAAAAAAAGATGAAGATACATTCAATAATTACAAAGAAAAAGTCTTGGCTTATTTATCAAAGGTAGTAAAAGGATCAAATCTCGATTTAGTTTCTAAAGTAAAATAATGAAAGTCGCGGTTGGTTCCACAAATCCGGTAAAAATCAACGCCGCTAAACAGGCTTTCAAAAAAGTTTGGCCAAAGAAAATTTGGGAAATAGTTGGTGTTGAGGTTGAATCCGGCGTTTCCAATCAACCCATGTCCGACGAAGAATCCATAAAAGGTGCAACAAACCGGGCAAAACGCGCGTTAAAAACCACAAGTGCCGATTTCGGCGTAGGCCTTGAGGGCGGAATTCATAAAACAAATGGTATGTGGTTTGATACAGGCTGGGCAGTTGTCGTCGACAAAAAAGGCACCCTTGGGATTGGCACATCAATTCGCATGCAAAGCCCGCCTGCAATGATGAAATATGTTAAAAAGGGGATGGAGTTGGGCGACATTGACGACATGCTTTTTGGCAAGAAAAATACAAAACACAAACAGGGGCACTTCGGCTTAATGTCAAAAGGCGCGCTTTTAAGAGAAGAAGCATACCAGCATGGGGTAATTTCCGCTTTAACAAGATTTATCCACCCAAAACTATTCAAATGAAGAAAAAATACCAGATTATAAATGCAGTAATCTCTCCGGTCATTTACAAAGACAAATTTTTACTGATTAAAAGAATTAAACCGCCTTACCCTGGGCTTTGGAGTTTGCCGGGCGGAAAGCTGGAAATTGGTGAGCATCCACAAGACACAATAGTTAGGGAAATTAAAGAGGAAACAGGGCTGGATGTGAAGTTTATAAGTTTTCGTGGCATTGTGAGCGAAATTTTATATAACAATAACAAAGCCGAGACACAATTTGTTATCTGGGTCTGTGAAACTCTGGCCAAAAGTGACCAAATAAAAGAATTTGCTGAAGGAAAACCAAAATGGTTTACAAAAGAAGAACTTATTAAAAATCCAAAAAATATGATTCCAAGTGATTATGCCATGATCAACGAATTTTTTATAAAAAACAAAAAAAGTCTCACAGTTCATAAATCTCATGTTCACAAAAACAGTAAAATTTACTCTTTAGAATACTTTGGAAAATGATCAAATGCACTTTTGAAAACGGCAATAAAGCAAATCTCAGGCATGTTGTAGTCGACGCAATTTGCCTAAAAGACAATAAAATTCTTCTTGTAAAACGTGGCCCAAAATACTCAAACCCGGGAAAGTACGCCCTCCCTGGCGGCTTTCTCAACAGGGACGAAACGGCAGATAACGCAGTTATTCGCGAGCTTAAAGAGGAAACAGGCTATAGCGGAAAAATCACCAAACTTATAAAAGTCCTCGACGACCCCAATAGAATAAACGAGGACAGACAAAACGTCTCTTTTATCTATTTGGTGGAGGTGGGTGAGAAAACCGGCAAGCACGACGATGAAATTGATTCGGTACACTGGTTTGAACTTACCGGTTTACCACCCAAGGAATACTTTGCCTTCGACCATTACTACATACTGGAGTCATATCTAAAATC
>CAZEDQ010000025.1:0-1628 GCA_964511055.1 uncultured Gammaproteobacteria bacterium | reverse complement strand
TTAAATGGCCGCCGAAAACCCTATTTACCCCGAACTTACAATCACTAAAATTAAAAACCCCAGTCGCGGGTGGGCTATACCCGTTCTTGGCGGACTTGCCAAAATCATAATCCTGATTCCCGTTTTTATTGAAATCGCCATTTTATTTTTATATGTATTTATCCTGCAAATAATAAATTCCTTCAATGTCCTTTTTTCAAAAAAATACTGGCCGTATTGTTTTGAAATGACGGTTGGAGTTTACAATTTGGTTGCCAAAACGACCTTTTTCTTCTACGGCCTTTCCGATAAATATCCGGGATTTGACCTTAAGTTAAACGGCGATTTCAGCCTAAAATACGAAATCCCTAAAACCCCCGGCGTCTTTTTTGCTGTTCCAATCCTTGGTGTAATAGCCAGAGGAATTTTGATTATCCCTTATGCAATCTACAGCCAGGTAATCGGAAACGGTGCCAAAGTCGGAGTTGTCGCCTCGTCTATCCCGGTCTTTTTCAATGGCCGCTATCCGGACAGCACTTTTGAACTGGCACGCGATTCCACCAGGCTTACACTTTCCCAGATGGCTTACTTTGCCGGAATTTCCGACAAATACCCAAGCTTTAAAATCAACATGGACCGCCAGACCATTAAAATTGCCCTTATCATAATTGGCACCTTAATGCTGCTTTCGCAATGGAAGGCTAATCACAAACCAAAAGTCCAAGATGATTATCTAAAAAACTACTCTCCTTACATGCGGCAGTATCAAAACCAGATGCCCCCTGCTTACCAATACAGGTAAATTTTTCTAAAAAATTCACCCTTGACAACAATTAGCACTCGTGATAATCTATTGCTAATCTAAACCTAACCCGTAAATTTTATCTGGCTTTGCCAGGAAAATTTACACAATAAAGGGAAAAGGAATATTAAGGAAAAACCGTATTAGGTTTGTCCTTAAACTTAGTTATGATTGATCTAACCGAAAGACAAAAAAACCTACTTAGGGCTGTTATTGAAAAATACATCGAAACAGCCGAACCAATCGGTTCCGAAACTATCGAAAAAGAAGCCCGCCTTGGCGTTTCACCAGCAACCATTAGAAACGAAATGGTCAGGCTAACAGGCCTTGGCTATTTGCGCCAGCCGCATACGTCAGCAGGCAGGATTCCAACCTCAATGGGTATGAAGTTTTATGTCGACCAGCTGATGGAAGAAAAATCACTTTCCCTAAAAGACGAGGTTGCAATCAAAGAAGAATTTCGGGATCAGTCCGAACCTTTCAACCGTCTTCTCAAACATATTTCCCAAAGTCTTGCAAACCAAACCCGCTCTCTTGCTGTCGCAACCGACGAAGATGGCGACATTTACGCTTCCGGCATGGCCAATATTCTGGATATGCCCGAATTTTACGATATCGACATTACCAGAACAGTCCTTTCAATGGTCGACAGGTTTGAAACGTTAAAACAGGTTATCGACCAGATGCGCGGTGAGGAACAAATTAGGATTCTTTTCGGCGACGAACTTGGTATTCCTTACCTTGAACCATGCGGTTTTGTTGTTACCCGTTACCAAATGGGAAACCATAGGGGCATTTTGGGGATAATTGGCCCATCTCGTCAAAATTATCCAACTGTTATTCCAAC
>CAZEDQ010000024.1:0-11032 GCA_964511055.1 uncultured Gammaproteobacteria bacterium | reverse complement strand
CAAAAAGAGTTATTTAACATGAAGAGAAAATTTGCACTTTCTGTCGGTATTCCGGCATACAACGAAGCAGAAAACATTACGCACCTTTTAGATTCCTTACTTAGGCAAAAGCAGGACGGGTTTCGGCTTGTTGAGATTATTGTTGTTTCGGACGGTAGTACTGACGGTACAAATGAGCTTGTAAAACAGTATAAGAAGGGGCCAATCAAACTTATCGAAGGCAGGAGTAGGCTTGGTCAGCAGGTAAGACAGAACCAATTGCTCGAAACTTTTAAAGGAGATGTGTTGGCGGTAATTGAGGCGGATATTCTGCTTGCTGATGAAAATGTACTCGCGGAGCTGGTTAGGCCTTTTTGTGAGAATAATCCAAATTTAGGCATGGTGGTCGGCCAAGGTTTGCCTATTGAGCCGCAGGGGTTTTATGAAAGGATCTTGTTCAACGGATTGGAATTTAAGCGGGCGCTTTTTGCCGACTGGAAAAAAGGTATAAACGTTTACACCGCCGGCGGCCATTCGATGAAAGCAATGTCAAGGCAATTTACCCAAAAGCTTCGTTGGCCAAAGCACGTTCCGGAAGATGCATACACATATTTCAAGCTCAAAGAATTAGGTTTAGGGATGATAAGAAACCCGAAAGCGCGAGCTTATATGAGGAACGTTACGACTTTTGGCGACCGCAAAAAGCAGGTTAAAAAGTTTATAAGCGGGAAAGCTGCGCTTGAAGCCCATTTTCCCAAGGGCTGGCTGCAGTCAGAATATATGATTTCTCCAACTTTTGTTTTGCGGCATTTGATTGGTAATTTTCGAAAAAATCCCGTTTGGACGACATTATTTTTAGGCGAATTGGTAACGAACCGAATTGCAGTTTTGAGACGGTCTGCTTTTTCTGCACTTCACGAAATTTACAGCTCTTCTAAAAAGCTGGTTGAATGTCAACCTAAAGTTGAGGTCACGGGACACAAGCCGTCTATTTCAGTTGGAATTCCGGCTTATAACGAGGAGGAAAATATCGGCCGGCTACTTGAATCCTTACTGAAACAAAAGATAACGAAGGGTTTTTTAAAGGAGATTATTGTGGTTTCCGATGGAAGTACGGATAAAACCGATTCGATTATAAAGGCGGCCGGAAGCAAAAAAATTAGCTTGATTGTCCATCAGAAAAGAATGGGCCAGGCGGTTGCACAAAATGATATTGCAAAGCATGCAACAGGGGATGTCCTTGTCCTTTTGAACGGTGACGTCTTGCCACATGCGAATGATTTTCTCGATAGGATTATAGAGCCAATTATTTACGACAAAAGTGTCGGACTTGTGGGGGCAGACACCATAAGTTCCGAGCCGAAAACTCTTTTTGAGAGAGTAATTGCAGGAAGTCATGAAATTAAAAAGAGGCTTTACAAGGAGATAGACGGAGGAAATAACATTTATTTATGTCATGGCCGGGGAAGAGCCCTAAGGCGCGATCTTTACAAAAAAATAGTTTGGGCAAAAGGTTTTCCGGAGGATGCATACTCCTATATTTTTTGCAGGATGCATGGTTATAAATTCGTATTTTGTGAGGATGCTAATGTGATCTTTCGTTCACCTACAAACATTAATGACCATATTAAGCAAAGCTTAAGATTTATGGCAGGAAGACAAAAGATAGAAACCGAATATAAGGAATTGACTAAAAAGAGTTACCAGATTCCCTTAGGTGTGTATTTTAAGGTTGGAGTTATTTCTGCAATTTCCAGCCCGGTAGTTTTAATAGGCTATGTTTTAATCAACTTGTATGCAAGGATACTTTTTTTGAGAAAAAGAAATTATTCGTCTATTTGGGATATATCTAAAAGTTCAAAGAAGGTTGTATATGGCTAATTTAAAACCGACAATAACTGTTGCTGTAAGTGCTTACAACGAACAGGCAAATATTAAAGCTTTTTTGGAGTCTGTTTTGTCACAGCACGAGATTGGATTTAAGCTCAAAAAAATAATCGTTATTTCCGACGGGTCGACAGACGACACCGAAAAGATTGTTAAGAGTTTTA
Source organism: uncultured Gammaproteobacteria bacterium (assembly GCA_964511055.1). GTDB lineage: Bacteria > Patescibacteriota > Microgenomatia > Curtissbacterales > GWA2-41-24 > JAKAJD01. The sequence goes on along the minus strand of CAZEDQ010000024.1, from coordinate 9,002 downwards.
GAAAAACTAACATTAAATTGATTGCCCATAGAAAAAGGGCAGGTAAATCTGAAAGACTTAACGAAATTTATACCGCCCTTGACTCTGATATTCTTGTCCAATCCGACTGCGATGTCGTTTTTTCTCACCCCAAGGTGATCCATGATTTAATCCAACCCATATTGAAGGATAAAAGAATAGGAATGTGTGGAGGTAACCCAAAGCCACTTGAGGCACAAACTTATCTGGAAAAAGCCGTCAATTATACTTGTGAGGCCTATGGTAAGTTCAGGTCAGAGGTAAGAGGCGGAGATAATTTGTTTTCTGCTGACGGACGGTTGCTTGCTTTTCGCACCAGTTTTATAAGGTTTGTGCGTGTTCCGGCAGATATGATCGCCAACGACGCATTTGCATATTTTTGCTGCTTATACAAAGGATATAAATACAAGTATGTTCAATCGGCAACTGTCTGGTACAGATCGCCGCAGACAGTAGCGGATCAGATTCGCCAGAACACAAGATTTCTGGCGGCGCCGATAAGGTTGTCAAAATATTTTCCACGGGATTTAGTAGAAAGAGAGACAAAAATACCGATGAGAACCTATTTGCTTGTAATGATAAAGGAATTTGCGAAAGACCCAATGCTTTGCCTGTATATTTTTTTGATTAATAAATATTGCGCTTTTAGGGCGAGGCTTTTGGAGGGCAGTTTTGATTCAAAGTGGTCGATGGCAACTACTACAAAGGAGTTGGCGTGAGGAAAATAATTACTGCTCTTATTGTTATTTTTATCTCTTTTATTTTTATTTTGACCATAAAAGGCAATTATGGGAATCCCACACCTGGTGATATCTATGACAACCAGCGCTTTATGGGTCAGCCGTTTGAGCTTTCGCCCGAGAGGGGCAGGTATGCTCTAACAATGTCACTTGCTCGGGATAACAGTTTTTTCCTGAAACAGGATATTGCCAGGATTGTGACTCCGGATCTGGCATTTTATAAGGGGAAATACACGCTTCTTGTTTCACCTGGATTATCGTTTTTGGGTGTACCTTTTTATTTACTGGGAGCGGGTTTTAACCTGGCTCAGGTTTTTACTTTCGGAATGCCTGCGTTTTTTGCGGTTTTGAATTTCCTCTTGATATTAAAAATTTGCGAACAGCTAAAAATCTCATTTAGAGGTGCAATTCTTGGAGGGTTAAGCTATTTGTTCGCAACAACATCTTTTGCCTATAGCGTTTCTTACTACCAGCACCAAATTACGGCGTTTTTGCTGCTTGCTGCGGCCGCACTTCTGTTTAGCGAAAAGCACGTTTTGCGATTTGGAATGGCTGCCTTTTTGACGGGGTTCTCGTTTTGGATAGATTCGCAAAACCCGATATTTTTTATACCGCTGGTTTTTTATGCGATCCAGAAGGTTTTAAAGATTCAAAAAGATAACGCTTACACTAGGATTTTTGTAAATGTTAAATACCTTTTTGCGGCAATCGGATTAGTAATAGCATTAGGGGGTTATTCACTTTACAGCTTTGGGGTTTTTAACAGGCCGTTCCAGTTGTCGGGAACCTTAACTTCCATTAGAGATTTCGACAAAAATAATGCGCCAATTATCAAAACCTTGTCTACCCAGAAAGACACTTCAAGATTTTTTAACACAAGACGAATGGCGCACGGATTTGCGACTTTGGTTTTTAACCAGGACCGCGGGACAATATATTACGCGCCAATAATTTTGATTGGAATATTAGGGGTTAGTCAGCTTACAAAGAAAAAATACGATGAGTCGGTGGCTCTTTTGGGGACAATACTATTTATTCTTGTTTTGTATACAATGTGGGGAGATCCGTATGGTGGCTGGGCTTTCGGCCCGCGTTATTTAGTGCCTCTTTTCGCTTTGGCCTGTATTTATATTGGGCAGACGGTAGACCTTTTTAGGGAGAAGGTTTGGTTCAAAATAGTTTTTGCTCTGCTTTTTGTTTATGGGGTAGGTGTTAACCTTTTAGGGGCGCTAACTACTAACCAGGTGCCGCCAAAAGTTGAGGCTGTTGCTCTGGGTATGAAATGGAATTATATGCTCAATTGGGATCTCTTACAGAAAGGCCTTAGCAGCTCGTTTTTTTACAAAACATATCTGACTCCTATTATGACCCTCGAGGTTTTTTACTTAATAATTTTTGTTTCGATAATTTCTGCTTCCGGTTTAATCCTATTTTTACCCGAAAGGAACAAATAGATGATAAGAATAGAAAACGGCAGCCTGGAATTTTTGCTGGGCAATAATTTTATAAGAAGAACAGGCGAGAAACTGGAAAAGCATGTTTATGCCATTATAATTTTCGCGCTTTCTGCTGTTTCAATTTTAGCTTTTTTGGTTTTTTACCAAAACGGTTTAGGGTTGGCGTATAACGACGCCAGGTCGCATTTGGATATTGCCAGAAGGGTAGTTGAGGGTTTAAAGCCGGGTTTGGCGCAGCTTGGATCCGTCTGGTTGCCTTTGCCTCACGCTCTGATGATTCCCTTTATCTGGAACGATTTTTTATGGCATTCGGGTTTGGCAGGGGCTTTGGTTTCGATGGTTTCTTATGTCGGCACAGGGCTTCTGGTTTACCAGTTTTTAAAGAACCTTGGTGTTGGTTATTTAGGCAGACTGGTGGGGGTTTTTGTATTTGCTTTCAATTTAAATATCCTCTATTTACAGTCAACGGCAATGACGGAGCTGCTTTTGATTTTTACCATGACTGCAGGAGTTTATGAATTGGTGATGTGGCACGTTTCGGATAAGATTTTCAGGCTTGTTAAGGCGGCGTTCTGGATTGCACTTTCTACACTTGTGCGCTATGACGGCTGGTTTTTGTTGATCTGGGCCGGGCTTCTGATTCTTTATCATGTTTACAAAAAGAAAGGTTATAAAGCTGCGGAAGGGAACCTCATTTTCTTTTCGACACTGGCAGCCTTTGGCGCAGTTTTGTGGTTTTTGTGGAATTTGGCAATTTTTAAAGACCCTTTGTATTTTGCCTTCGGGCCGTATTCGGCTCACGCCCAGCAGGAACAGCTTTTGGAGGCAGGCAACCTGGCTACCAAAGGCAACTTGTGGCTTTCTACCAAAATGTACTTTTACGCGCTGTTTTATAACACGGGCGCCCTGCCTTTGGTTTTGGGGGCAATCGGGGCGGTTTTTTTCTGGGCAAACGATAAGATTAAGGAGAGCGTCAAAATCGGATCAAGCGCCCTGATGGCGCCTCTTGCTTTTAACATTCTGGCGCTTTACTTGGGGTTTTCGGTTTTGTTTATCCAGGGGATTTCGGGAAATACCTGGTTTAACGTACGCTACGGGGTGATGATGATGCCAACGGTTGCTATTCTGGTCGGGTATTTGGTTGACAGGCTCCGTGATTTCCGCTGGGTTATTGTGGGACTTTTACTTTTTGTGACATTTTTTTCCTTCACAAGCGTAGATGCGGTGACCATAGACGATGCGAGGGTTGGTTCAAGCCAGAAAAACGTCAGTGAGGTTTCCGGGTGGCTTAAGGCCAATGCTAAAGATGAACGTGGCTTTGTTTTGATTTCGGCCGCTTCGCATGATGCGATTATTTTTTCATCCGGCTTGCCGATGAAGCGTTTTATCCACGAGGGGACAGGGGCATATTGGGAAAGTGCGACGGGTGGGCCGGAACATTGGGCAAGATGGATAATAGTTCGGACTTACGATGACAATGACCAGGTGTACAAGCTTATTAAAAATACTGTCGGGTTCAAAAACAACTACAATAAAGTCCAGAGTTTTCCGTTTGCCGACATTTATGAGATTAAGCCGGAGTTCTTGGACAGGTTAAATTACGAGCCGATATTTGGCAGGCAAAAGTAAAAGGAATATTTTTGATGCGAATCGCTATAAGAGGTGGGGAATAAGGTATAATAGGCTCACATGACTGGCAATAAAAACAACAGAAGTTTGTTAAAAGCCTTTAAGCGTTATAGGGAACGCTATATTATTAGTGGTAAAAAACCAAATAGTAGGAAGTTCTTTCCGGAAATTCTTTATCGAACAATGAAGCTTGAAGGAGAAAAGATAACCAAAAAAGAAGCTAAAACACTTTTCAGGTAATTTTCTTCTAAGTTATTGTGGCGAAATCAACAAAACCCAAAGGGGCAACTAGTTACAAAGAAACAGTATTTGGGATTTTTCCCAGGCCAAAAATAATCCAGTTAGAAAAACAAGGTGTTGCAAAAGGCCTTAAATATATTCTCAAGTTAAATTCAAAAAAGGCTGAAATCACCCCACAGTTAATTTGTGGTATCCACAAAGAAAGTTTTGGTTTTATTTTTCCTGAATGGACAGGCAAATTCAGAACGATAAATGTGGCCGTTGGTGATTTTGAACCGCCTCATTTTAGTAAGGTCCCGGAGCTTGTTAAAGATCTGTGCGCGGATCTGGACGAAAGGCTACAACATATTCCACCAGTCACAAAAGATGAAAAGTATTTAAAAGAGGTCGTATCACTTCTTTCTTGGTTTCAACATCAATTTGTCTGGATCCATCCTTTCAACGATTATAACGGTAGAATCGCAAGACTTACGACTAATCTTATTGCTTTGAACTTGGGATTACCTGCTTTCGAAATTAAAGCCGTTTCAACCAGGGACAGACAAAAATATATCAAGGCGATGAAAGCAGCAGACAAACACAATTTAAAGAAATTGGATTTACTAATTGCGGATGCCCTTAAAGAAACTTTACAAAAAATATAAAACGGATTATGTTATCCCGATTTTGGGCAAGCAAAAATAAAATATGAAGAAAACGGTTGCGATTTTTGTCCTGATAATGGTTTTTGCCGGAGCTTGGTATTTTGCAAAAAAGCCGCTAGTTAATACGAAACCGGCTTCCCCGGTCAAAGAGGAGCGCGTTTGGCAGATTAAATCTATAGATACAATGAAATACTCGCGTGACCTTTCGGGCCAGGCGCTTGGCGATTCTACTTTCGATACGACGATAGATACGCAAGTCAGGGCAATTGCCGCAACAGGTGCCAACACCGTTGCCATAGCCACACCTTATGACGAAAAATTTGTGCCTGTTTTAGCGCGATGGGTGGCTGCCGCAAGACGCTACGATTTACATGTCTGGTTCAGGGGTAATTTTTCGGCATGGGAAGGTTGGTTTGGTCAGGATAGTAATTTGACCCGGGAAGAACATATTAAAATGACACAAAGCTTTATAGAAAAGAATCCTAATATTTTTGCGGATGGTGACTACTTTAGCCCTTGTCCGGAATGCGAAAACGGTGGGCCGGGAGATCCGAGAAACGGCGATGTATCAGGCTTTCGTAAATTTATGGTCGACGAAAAGCAGGCTTGTGACGATGCATTTAAGAAAATCGGAAAGGACGTCAATTGTGGTTTATGGTCAATGAACATGGATGTTGCCAAACTCGTTATGGATCCTGAGACGGCAAAAGCAATGGGTGGGGTAGTTGTCATTGACCATTATGTTAAAACCACTGAAAAGTTGGTTGGCGATATAAATGCTTTGGCAAAGCAGACAGACGCCAAAATATTTTTAGGGGAATTCGGTGCGCCGATTCCTGATATCCACGGTAAAATGACAGACCAGGAACAGGCCGATTGGCTGGAAGCGGCACTTTTGGGTGTTTCCAAAGACCCGCAGGTTATTGGGCTTAACTACTGGACTTCCTTTGGAGGCTCAACTGCCATTTTTAACGATGACAATTCCCCAAAGTTGGCGGTTAGTGCCTTGACAAAGTATTTTAAACTGCAATCTCTTCCGAATTAATACACAAAGTTATCCTTACTATATATATTGATATAGTTAGCCAGTTTTTTCGGTTGACTTTTCGACCTATTAAGTATATGTTTTATACAGACAAAAGCCTGCACTTTGTATGGCTTTTTTAGACAAAATTCAGTTTTTAAATGGATAGACCCGCAAATAGTGCGGGTTTTTTGATGCCGCCGGCCCATAAAGGCCTTTGGCCAGGGAGCCGCCGGCCCGTAGGGCCTCTGGCTCGGAGAGACAGATGAAATATTTTGTATATGTTCTGCAAAGTTTAAAGGATAAAAAGTATTATGTTGGTCAAACTTACGATATAGAAAAAAGGTTAATAGAACACAATTCAGGATTGGTTAGATCAACAAAAAGTAGAACGCCTTTCGTTCTGGTAGGTACAGAAGTTTATGAGACGAGAAGTGAAGCAAGATGGGTTGAATATAACTTAAAAAGGCACGGAGATAAGAAAAAGAAATTTATTGAACAATTACAAAAAGAAGAGCCACCGGCCCGTAGGGCCTCTGGCCCGGAGGGGAGGTGAAAAAAATGAATATAAAGAAAATTTTAGTAGGAACGGCAGCAGGTGCAGTTATGCTAGGAAGCATGGCTATCCCAGTCTTGGCAGCTAAGCCCGCGAATGATGTTTTGGTCAAGAACTGGTTTGTCTACAATCGCAGCAGTGATTTTGCAAAGCTGTGGGATGATAACAAAGCAACGGTTCTTGATAATGGTGGGGTCGGTTTCACATTTAACAATGTGGGTGCAACGACTTGGTACACGGCTTATCTTAAGGCTCACTACAATGGTGATCTGACAGGCAAGACCATTACAGCGAATGTAAGTGTTACTGAAGATAACGCAACATTTGTAACAAGAGGTGATGGTAGTACATCCACTGTGGGTATAGTTATTAAATCTGCAGAAGGTAATTGGGGTGTAAACGACTATTGGTGGCCAACAAATAGACAACTTTTGTCTGCGCTGGGTACTGATGTTGACATAATTGCTTCAACTTCAGATTCAAACCGCGCAAACTGGATCAATATATGTGGTTTGCCAGCGACTGACGCGACTATTCACTCCGGTCCAGACTGCGTAGGGGGGACATACCCAGCAGAATCGCCATACGACGGTTTTACCAACGCCTTAAAAAATGTTAAAGAGGTTGGTTTGAGTTTCGGTGGCTCTGGTTATGCAAGAGGAGTAGCATTGACAAGTGGAACAGCATCCTTTCAGCTTAATAGTTTTACGGTAGCTGAGTAGTTTTTTGTATAACAGGAAACTGAATTTCTGTTTCTTTAAAACAACTCATCGTTTTTTGCGATGGGTTGTTTTTTGGACTTTTTTGCGGTCTTTATTTATAAAATGCTATTTTGTATGTTTTTCGATCCAAGCGGCAATTTGTTCAACAGTCCAGTCGCTGTTATGTGCTTTTAAGGTAAAATTAATAGCCTCTGTTTTTGTGAATTTAATATGATACCCATTATATTCAAGAAAAAGTACAGCGCTGAAAAGTGATGTTCTTTTGTTTCCATCCAGAAATGGATGATTGTTGATTATGGAATGGAACATTGAAGCTGCTTTCAGGTAGATTGTCGGGTAGGCATCTTTTAGGCCGGCGGACATTTGTGGCCTCCCAATGGCTAGCCTTAAAAAATTTATATCACGTACTCCATGCAAGCCCCCATACACGGCAATCATTTCGTGATTAACTGCAATGAGTTCCGCTTCGGAGAGATATTTTAGAGTTTTGCTAATTCTTGCCACACTTGGGAGTATTTTTTGGAAATTTTCTCAATCAAGGAAATAACTTTCGGGTCTATTGAGCTTGGGCTTTTCGCGGCTATTTGCGGCGAGTAAAGCAATAAACCTTTTTCTGTTTTTTCCCACTGGATAGGTGTTCCGGTTTTAATGTTTAACTGGTCGGCGAAAGCTTTTGGTACAGTAACGGCAAGTGAATTACCATTTACAAACACTTTTTGCATATGTTGACATTGTACTGACATTGTGCTGACATGTCAATCAATTGTAATTGCGTTATACTTAAGAGTGTGATCCACCGGAAACTGGCCAGGCATTTTATCCCGCACCACCATGAAGACGGGGAGCAGCACCACGCGCATGCGCTGACACTGCCGGCCCTTTTTGCGTATTTCCAGATTTTCGTATTTTTAATAGCAGGGCTTTATTTTGTAAAAGTCCGCGCGCCGCAGGTTTTGGGAGTTGCCTCTTTTTCGGCTCAGGAGATAATTAGCTTAACTAACGCCCGGCGGGTGCAAAACGGGTTAGGGCCGTTGGTTTATAACGGCCAGCTGGCAACAGCTGCTGCCGCCAAGGCACAGGACATGTTTACGGTTAACTATTGGGCACATAATTCACCTTTGGGCAAAACTCCATGGAGTTTTATTACAGCAGCCGGTTACAAGTATGTTTATGCCGGAGAAAACCTGGCGCGGGATTTTAACGATGCCGGTTCGGTAGTTGGCGCATGGATGAATTCGCCCTCGCACAGGGAAAATATACTGGATTCTAATTTCAAGGAAATCGGTGTTGCAGTTGCCGACGGCAAGTTGACGGGGACTGACGGAATTTTAGTGGTCCAGATGTTTGGGACGCCGGTTGCGGGAGTTCCGACTACGCCCACTCTGGCGCAAACCAACCCGACACCTGTTCCAACACCTGCTCCCGGCGGCCAGGCTGCGGGTCAGCAGGTTGCCGTAGTTCCATCACCTACGCCAACCGTAACCCCCATTCCAATTGCCATTGTCAATCCAATTGAAAATGTGAATCTGGAACCGGTAAGCGGGCCTGGAAGCCAGGCAACGGTTTTGGCCAGCCGCCAGTTTTCTATTTCGAGGATCGCAACTTTGGTTATTGTCGGCTTCATATTCCTGCTGTTTGCGCTTGAAGTCCTGTTTGTTGTCAGGCGCGATAATTTGGAGTTGAGGCCGGGAGTTGTTGCGCACTTGGGGATGCTCGGATTTGTGCTTTTGGTAATCTGGTACGCGGTGGAAGGAGCGATTATATAGTTCATGGTTCATGGTCGATAGTTCATAGTTAATAGTAGGTGGTTGATAGTACATAGTTCATAGTTCATAGTAAGTAGTTCATAGTTAACAAAAATGATTAATTTCGAAAGATTAAATGTTTAGCATGAGGCTGTATTGTTAACAACTGATATTTATAAATTAACTAAGAAATAAAAAGGTAGAAGAAAAGAAGAGATAAGAAGAAA
>CAZEDQ010000023.1:10798-11279 GCA_964511055.1 uncultured Gammaproteobacteria bacterium | reverse complement strand
TTCCCAAGGGTCTCGTTAATAGCATCTTTCAGCCCCCTAGAGCGCATTGAAAGCTCCGCTGCTATAAGCGGTGGGGCACAAACCACCAGAAGCCCATTTTTAAACGATTTAACCCTAATTGAATCAACCACATCCTTCGGCATATCAAACAGTTCTCTCCCGATTGTATCTTTGGCAGCTTGCCTCACTTGAAGCGCCAGAATTGCCTCCGGTGTTTTGGAGCGCCTTGTGAGCGAACCCAACATGCTTCCGACTGGTTTAAACATACATTAAGATGTTAACAGTTTCCAGTTAACGGTTCACAGATTTTTTTAATGCGCTGACTCGTCTTGCAAGATTATCTACCCTTTCGTATAAAGCCTGGCTTTGGGGCTTATTAATATAACCTAAATCCCGTGAAATAAAAATGAGTGGGATCAGCTCGTAACATGATCCGCGAGCCATATCCAAAAAATGGGCAAACTCTTTTTTGCCTCTCGAA
>CAZEDQ010000023.1:0-10788 GCA_964511055.1 uncultured Gammaproteobacteria bacterium | reverse complement strand
GAAGAACCCTCGGCGATGTTTAGTGAAATTGACACAGCAGCCCTTCTTAGCTGGCTCACTAACCCGAAGGCTTCATTCCCTGGAAAGCTCTTGGTAATTTTATAAATCGCAAGCGCCAATCTTAAAGCCTCTTGGTAAACTTCTAGTTTTTCAAAAGTAAACATTTTCCGTAAACTGTTAACTTTATACTCTAAACTGTCCGTCTTCAACTTTGAAGACGGACCGGCATTATAATGTGGAAAAATTTGTCCTTCCCGTCAAGTGAAGTAATCTTGCCGGGGTTTAGGCTTTCGTTCATCTCAAAAGCAACGTCTTCCCCGCCGGTTACAGAAAGGGCCTCTAAAAGATACCTGAAATTAAAAGCTATCTCGCCACCCTTACCTTCAAGTTTAACGGCAATCTCCGCATCGCTTGAGCCAACCTGCGCAGTTGCCGCACTCACCCCAAGTGCCCCATTGCCTCCCGGTTTGGAAGGGTCAAGTTTTAACCTGACAATGCTTCCAGAATCCCTTGCAAACACGGATGCCGCTTTGACAACGTTTATAAACTCTTGTTTAGCAACAATCGCCCTTGAAACAAATGTGCTCGGAATTATCTTTTGCCAACCAGGGAACTCACCTTCAATAAGCCTTGAAGTAAACTCAACATTACCAATTCCAAAATTCACCTGACTCAGGTTGTCGGCAACAACAACAGAGACCATACCATCTTCTTCCCCGCCAACCTCACCAATAATTTTAGAGACCTCAATAATCGTTTTTGCGGGGACAACTAGCTTCATCCCCATCAACGACTCCCCGCTTTCTATTGGTACTTCATGGTAACTTAACCTGTAACCATCTGTTGCCACCATTACCATCCCCTTCTTGCTGATTTCGCAGAGAACGCCTGTCAATATAGGTCTGCTCTCGTCTTGCGCCGCACTAAAGGCAACCTTTTCTGCCGCCTCTAAAAAGCTCTTCACCCCAACCTTAAATGACTTGCCGCCTGTAATTTTTGGTATCGCCGGAAATTCTTCCGGCGGGAGCGTTGCAAATCTCGCCTTGTACCCTTTTGTAGACAAAACCACCTCTTCACCAAGCTTTTCTACTACCACATCCAAGTCCGGCATCTGGGAAACATACTCCCAAAAAGCCCTCCCTGGCACAGTTACTTTCCCTTCTGCCTCAACCTTGCACCCAACAGCTGCCCTGATTGCAGTTTCCAGGTTAGTCGTTATAACCTCCATTTTATTAGAAGCGGAAACTAATAAAACATTAGAGAGAATTGGTAAATTAGCCTTATTAAGAAGGGACCTGCTGCTTACCACCAGGGTTTTTAGTAATTCGTTCTGAGGTATTATTACTTTCATAATCTTAGGGGACAGACTCGGGGATTATAAACTATCTAGATTATAAATCCCAACAAGGGCAAAATCTATAAGGTTTTTATTGTAAAGCTTAACTAAAAGCTTTCTTAAAAACGTCGTCATATTATAAGCAGTGTGGATAACTTTATAAAGACCATTAAAATAAGTGCGAAACAGTGTTGATAAAGTAGTGTATAAATTTTTTAAAAGCATATGAAAAGCTGTAAAGTAGGTGGAGAACATTAAATTATCCGTGGATTAATGTTTGTACTCTTAAGACCTCATCCTTCTTGCCCTGGCTTGAGGAAATTAGGTTATTGATTTTGTCTATTCCATGAATAACCGTTGAGTGGTCCCGCCCACCCACAAGCTCACCTATTTGTTCAAGAGGCAAACCAAGTTCGGTGCGCAGAAGGTACATCAGGACCTGCCTGGCCAAAACCAGCGACGCCTTTCGGCTTGAACCACGCAAAGAAAGGGCATCAACTTTAAAATGTTTTGACACAGCCTCTATAACCCGGCCCGGTGTGGGGGCGGGTTGTGTTGGTCGGCGGCTATTGTTTATTGCAGATTTAATATCGTCAACACTTGCCTTGCCGGCGTTAATCTTCATATATGCCAGTGTCGAGGTTAAAGTACCCTCAAGCTCCCTAACCCCACCGGTGCTTTCTTGGGCAACCCAGGCAACCAGCTCCGGCGCGAGCTTAACTCCCCTTTCCGCGCACTTTGCGAGGATAATAGCAGTTCTCATTTCCGCGTCCGGTAGTCCGATATCGGCAGACATCCCACCCAAAAAGCGGCTGACTAGTCTTTCCTTAAGTCGCCCAAGTTCCCTTGGGTGCCGGTCACTGGCGACAACTACCTGTCTGCCCGAAAGGCAGATTTCATTAAAAGTGTGGAAAAATTCATCTTGGGTACTCTCCTTGCCAGCCAAGAATTGGACATCATCAACCAAAAGCAGGTGGGGGCTCCTGTATTTTTGCCTGAAAGCAGCTTGTGTTTTATTGCGCAAAGATTCCAAGTAATCATTGGTGAATTTTTCGGCAGTTACATATAAAACTTTAGCGTCGACTACTCTCGATAAAACCTGGTTCCCAATAGCCTGCAAAATGTGGGTTTTCCCAACACCGACGGCCCCGTAAACCAAAAATGGGTTGTAAGCGCCACCCAAATCCTCGGCTACACGGTTTGCGGCAAGATACGCAAGATTATTTGAAAACCCGACAACAAAATTACCAAACGTGTGGTTTGGGTTTAAAGAGTCAGCCCTTGTAGATTTTACAAAGTATTCCGGCACTACACCGGTAAAAATAGGTGCACTAACCAGAGGGGCAACCGCTTCTTTGTTAGCAACGACGAAAACCGCATCGGTATTTTTGTGTCCGCAGTCTACTAATATTTGGGTAACTGTTTCCTTGTAACGGCTTTCAATCTGTTCTTTAAGAAAATTGTTTTTAACACCAACAATTAAGAGGCCTTTTCCACCTTCTAGTTTATAGTCCAAAACAAAAGACCCAGAAAACCAGGTCTTGAATATAGACGTTGAAACCCGCAATTTTAACTTGGAGACTATCTCACTCCAGACTTTTTGTCCTTCTTTATACACTTACACCTCAAGTATTTTTTAAAATAAGGAGCGGTGCGCGGATGCGCGTTTGCAGGCTGTATTTTGAAGATCTAATTTCGCAAGAAGAAGATCTTGAATTTTTTGCTCCGGCTACTATGATTACAAAACTTTTCAACACTTGTCAACAGCCAAAAACGGTTTGTGGATAACCGAGAAAACGGCCTCGATACTTGCAAAATCAAGGCTTGTCATATATGCTTTCCCCATGCCGAAAAGAACCTACCAACCAAAGAAAAAAAAGAGGGCAAGAACACACGGATTTAGAAAGAGAATGCAAACTTCTGGTGGGCAGAAAGTTATAAAAAGGAGAAGGGCCAAGAAAAGATCAAAACTTGCCGTTTGATGTTGCCCTCTTTTAAAAATTAAGAGCCTTCCAACCCAAAAAGCAATATCAAGAGATCTTGTTTTGGTTTTTAAAAAAAGGCCGGGTGCTCTCAGGCTAACAATAATAGTAACAAAAAAAATTGCCCCTAAGGCAGTTGACAGAAACAGAATAAAAAGGCTATTAAAAGAGGGATTCAAAAAGTTCGCGAAAGCCGAAGGTGAATTTAAAATAATCATCAAAAGTAACATATCAGGGCTAAAACTCGATGATGTTTTAAAAAAACTGGAACCGCTTATTACAAAAATAAAATGAAGAAGATCGTTAAAATTTTATTCCTTTCCTACCATTACCTTTTCCCGTCACGCATTGCTTCCTGTAGGTTTGATCCTACTTGCTCCCAATATATGCTTGACGCGGTTGACAAACACGGCCCGTTCAAAGGATTGGTACTAACTTTAAAAAGGGTCATCTCGTGCCATCCATTATCAAAAAAACCTTATTTTGACCCGGCTTAAATGAATATTTTCGACTTAGTACTTATCGCCCCGATTCTAAACGTTTTAATAGTCTTCTATAAGATTTTTACTTTTATTCATCTTCCGGGGGCGCTTGGTTTTGCCATTATTCTGTTGACGGTTCTAATCCGCCTCGCCCTTTGGCCGCTCACGGCAGCCCAACTTAAAAGCACCCAAAAGATGGCGGCTTTAAAACCCCACCTTGACCGTATAAAGGCAGAGCATGGTCACGACAAAGTTAAACACCAAGAAGAAGTAACCAAACTCTATAAAGAACATAATGTCAACCCTCTAGCAGGCTGCTTGCCGCTTCTTTTACAAATCCCTGTTTTTATCGGGCTTTACCAGGTACTTTTGAAAATAGTTGATCTTAAAAATGCCGATTTTATAAATAACATTAATAACATGCTCTACTCCAAGAGCTTATATCTGGACAAAATCCCTAATACGTCGTTTTTTGGGTTCAGGCTTGAAGACAAACCAAGTGACTGGTCACATGTCGGCTTTATAATTTTGGCAATTCCCCTTTTGACCGGGCTATTCCAGTTCGTCCAATCCAAAATGCTTATGCCTCAACAACAGGCGGTTTCCAAAAAACCTGCCAAAGAAAAAGAAAGTACGGAAGATGCAATGGCTTCGATGCAGTCCCAGATGGTATATATTATGCCGGCAATGATAGCCTTCTTCTCTTATGGTTTCCCGGTTGGCCTCTCGCTTTATTGGAACACATTTACTATAATCGGCATCATTCAGCAATATACGATCTCTGGGGCGGGGTCATTTAACAAATACCTGCCGGAGAAGTGGAGAAAATGAATTCGCATAAATTCGCAGTAAAAATTCGTAATTAATTCGAATGAAATCAAAATTGGACGAAAACTTGGTTGCCCAAAACGTTAAAGGCCTGATCGAAATGCTTAACGTTTCCGCGACGGCCGAAATATCCAAAATCGACAATACATATTTTGTTGATATATCTTCTGATGACTCATCGCTTCTGATTGGTAAGCAAGGCGCAAACCTCGAAAGCCTTCAGTTTATATTGGCTGTCAGGCTTAAAGCAGATACCCAAAGTGATGATTTTGAAATTTTTCTCGACATCGACGGTTGGCGCAAACAAAAGGAACAAAGGCTTGAGAAAATGGCTGCCTCCATTGCCGGGCGTGTGGAGGAAACCGGAAAAGAAGAATCCCTCTACAACCTCAGGCCATCGGAAAGACGGGTAATCCATTCTTATCTAACTGGCCACCCGACGGTTACCACAGTCTCACAAGGAGAGGGCGACGCCAGATACTTGATAATTAAGCCTAAATAGCTTTGAGCTGCCTACAAAATAGTTGATGTCAAAAGCTCAAATACTCTTCTTGGTAGTTCTAGCAAGTCTTCCTATCCAGCTTGGTAAATTTTTTTTCCCAAATTACTCCTATGTTTTGGGAATTCCTATCGATTATCGCGCCCAAACGCTTTACTTCTCGGATTTAATAATCACTTCGTACATACTGGTATCCATTTGGGGTTTGGCAACCGCAGGCCAAAACCAAAAGGCAAAGTTTAAACAGTTTCTGGTAAAAAACAATTATTACCTCTACGGTCTCGGGGCATTCGTGCTTTACCTTGTAGCCAATTCACTGTTGGCATCGATATCCAAACAGGCTTCCATGTACTTCACTCTAAAAATCATAGGGTTTGGCCTTCTTTCTGTTTTTGCGGCACACGACTTTGAAAGCAAAAATCTTAACAAGCTGATACCAAAAGTGATCACTGCCTCGCTTATCTGGCAGTCGGTGGTAGTATTTTTGCAGTTTTTATCCCAAAGGTCTTTGGGCCTTTGGATTTTAGGGGAGAGGGCTTTTAATACTACCACTCCGGATATTGCCCACTTCCAATTGTTTGGCTACCAGCTTCTAAGGCCTTATGGCACATTTTCCCACCCAAATGTTTTGGGTGCATTCCTAACTGTCTATTTGATTATGTTAATGGCCACCAAACCCGCAAAACTAACTTCATTATTGGCTGTTATAGCGACTCTTATAAGCTTTTCCAAGGGTGCCGTCTTTGCACTTTTTTCAGCTTTTATTAATACTTCTGGTAATTTGCGCCAGCTTGCAACCCGGGCAGCTATTCTTATACTTTCAACTCTTGTATTTTTCAAACTGATCTCAACCAGCCAGGTTGCATCTCTTGCCGAAAGGTTGACCTTAATTCAGGCAGCTTTCAGTCTTGCATTAAAAAATCCACTTTTCGGAATTGGGTCAAACAATTTCATCATTGAACTTGCGAAGCTGGATTTGACCTCTATTTCCCAAATCAGGTTACTGCAGCCGGTCCATAATGTCTTTTTATTGATTTTGGTTGAAAATGGCCTTATTGGTCTGCTTCTATTTTCAACCATGCTCTTTGCCGTTGCCCAAAAGGCGCATACCAAAGGAAAAACGGCACTTTTTATTTCCGTCCTGATTTTCGCGTCCATTGACCATTTTCTCTGGACACTCCAGCAGGGCCTTTTTATGTTTTGGTTAAGCCTTGCTTTTGTAATAAGTTCGCCAAAACAATCTTCTTCCTGATATATTTACCCAATAGATGTTTAAAAAAGTTATCTACAATACAGCCTCCCAGGTTGTTGGAAAATTAATAACGGCAACTTCAAGTCTCTTGATAACTATAATTGTCGGCAGGTCTTTAGGCCCCGCCGGCTACGGTGATTTCACTAAAATCTTCACCTTTGTAGGTTATTTCTACACCATTGCCGACTTTGGCTTTAACGCCATCTACATAAAGCTGACGACCGGCGAGCCCCAGTCTACTCTTATTCGTGCGTTGGTTGGTTTACGCCTGATAGTCTCCGTCTTTTTAGCTTCAGTCGCCATATCGATGAGCTTTTTGCTTCCATATAACGCAAATCTTGGCACCGGCTTCAGCCCTCTGGTTAAAATTGGAATAGTTATTGCTTCCACCACAATTGTGACCCAAGCACTTTTCACCAGTGCCAATGCTTTCTTCCAGAAAAGTTTGCGCTACGACCTTTCGGCTATTGCCAGCGTTGCTGGCACCTTAATTATTTTAGTCTTAACTGTTGTGGCGGCTCTACTAAAATCATCTCTTTTGATTTATGCCCTGGCGTATGTTTTGGGCGGAGTGACCTTTGTCATTGTTGCCTATTTCATAATCACAAATATTTATAAAGTTTCTATTTTGCCGGAATTTTCAAAAGTTTCCTCAAAAAACCTCATTAGTGGTGCCTGGCCAATCGGCATTGCCCTGTTTTTTAACCTTGTTTATTTTAGGATTGATATTCTTATTCTTTCTTACAGTAGTTCGTCTTTTCAAGTTGGCCTCTACGGTCTTGCATACCAATTTTTCGAGGCAGCACTCGCCATACCCATCTTTTTTAGTAACGCTCTTTATCCCCTGCTTGCTAATTTATTTAAAAGCAACAAAAACGAATACAACAAACAGATAAAATTCTGGTCACTGGCCCTCCTTCTATTCTCGATTGCCCTAACTGCCTGCCTCTTTGTAGCAGCCTTTTTAATACCAGCCCTGCTCGGCTCGGGTTTTGCCGCTTCACAAACGGCACTTAGAATTCTGGCTCTTGGCATGCCCTTCTTTTTTGTTTCGGCGCTTTTCTGGCATATGTTAATAATCCACGACAAGCAAAAGACGCTTATCACGGTCTATGCTATAGGAGCAGTTTTTAATGTTTTGGCTAATTTGGTTTTTATTCCTAAGTACGGATTTCTGGCAGCCAGCACAATAACCGTCGTATCCGAAGCGTTAATCACAGCCTTACTCATAATCGCGCTTAAATCCCCTTTTAAGTGGTACCGTAAGTCCGTACCCGTTGCCCCAAACGGGTCACAGTGATTAAATACCAAAAGATGATACAAATTTTCACCGACGGTGGGTCTCGTGGTAACCCGGGGCCGGCGGCATACGGTTTTGTTGTAAAAAAGGACAACAAGACAATTCACGAGCAGAATGGTTACATCGGAATTGCAACCAATAATTTTGCCGAGTATACTGCGCTAATCGAAGCGCTCACATGGCTTGGGAAGCATTTAAAAGATGAAAAGCTCGAGTTTTTCCTTGATTCCCAGCTTGTCGTCTCACAAGTCAATGGAATCTTTAAAGTCAAAAATGCGACAATAAGAGACCTCATTTTCAAAGTGAGAACCCTGGAGTCAAATTTCGGCGCTATTGTGTACCAACATGTGCCAAGAATCAAAAATCAGGAAGCCGACAGGCAAGTCAATATTGCCCTAGATAGACATGGAACTTAAAAAATATTTAGAAATTACGAAAAATAACGCACTTTTTATCGTGGTAATTGCTTTAATCGGCGCTTTCTCTGCCTATTTCATTGCTCCGCACCTGGAGTCCGGCTACTGGGCGCAAAGTACTTTCTACCTCTCGAACCAACTCCAAGAGGCTACCCAGCCACAAGGCTATGATTTTGGCGGTTATTTCTTGCAAAGCACCGCCATAAACGCAACAGACACGGCGGTTGCGATTTTAGAAAGCGGCAGTTTCCAAAGCCAGGCGAAAAGCGCTGGTACAACAATTGCGGTTAACAAAATTGCCCCTCAAGTAATTAGGATAACTGCTACCGCCCAGGACTCTGGTGCCCCTAAAAGCCAAATGGAAAGCATCCCTGATGCCTTTAGTAAAAAAATGAAAGAACTTAACCCTGTTGGGCCAACCCTTACACTCAGCCCAATATCCGGCCAAATTGACGTTGCCTATCATTCCCTCAACTCAAAAGTATTGGCACTTGCCGGCTTTGGTCTGGGTATTATTTTTGCGTTTTTAATTTTAGGTTTAAAAACATACCTTAAGTTTTAATGGAACCGTCTGCCCAAAAGAAGTTAAATCTGTTAATAAACGATGCCGGGTCATATCTGGGTTCCAACCTGTCAAGACACTTTTTATCACAAGGGCACACTGTTTATGGTATTGGGACCAACGGCCTTCCAGGGGACATTTTAAGTAACCCTAACTTTACCTTTGCCGAGATCGACCTAACACAGCCAATCCCACAACATCTACCAAAATTTGACATAATTTTAAATCTCACAAGTGAAATAACCTCAACCGGAACCTTTAATCAAACTGCCAGCCTGCCGACACAAACCGCAAACTTGATAAATATCGCAAAAGCCGGCACCACAAAAGTATTCTTTCTTGCTCCAATTTATGCAAGCACCCAACTTTTTGAGCATATGAGCCAAGACCAACAACTAAAAAGCAACTTAAAGCTATTTTTAGTTGGTGATGTTTACGGTCCGGGTATGCCGCTTGTGGATGGAGGGACAACCCATAAGCACTTGGATTATTTTTCCTCTGGCAATAAGCTTGCCGCCCTAATTGCCCAAGTTATCACAACCGACAAGGTTATTTTAGAAAAAGAAGGGAGCGAGATGGTTTATCCAACATACATTAACGACGCGATACAAGCCGTAGAGAAATTCCTGGCCACAAAAGATCACAAAAATATTCGATTTATCATTTCGCAACCGCCATCAAGAACACTTTCTGTTGCCTACGAAATTCAGAACTCGGCCCGAAATGTCCTATCAAAAGAACTGGGGCTTTTTTTTGCCGGCCCCAAGCAAGAAATCAAAGAGACCACAGAACCGATAATTAGAATCACTGATCTTGGATTTTCACCTAAAGTTGATCTTAACGAAGGATTAAGAGAAACCCTAGAGTCATTTAAGGAAAGAGATATTGTTGCCTCCCAACAAAAGACACATTATGTTGTCGAGGAAAAACGGCCGGAAGCCTTAGCTGTTGAAGAGCGTAGGGAACAACTTTCCCATTTAAGACCCAAAAAACTGCCAACGGTACCAAAGTTGTCAAGGAAATTTAATTTAAAAAAATTACTAATTTTATTTTTAATAATCCTGCTTTTGATAGTTGCCAAGACGGGTCTTGATGCATTTCTTGGGGTTCGAAATGCGACACTCGCAAAAGATTTACTTATGGCCGGGGACTTTACTAATGCACAAAAAAAAGCACAGTCTTCATCGAATTCTTTCAAAGCAGCGTACAATAAAACTACCGTTTTAACCCTACCTCTTAAATTTGTCCTCAGAGACCAGAGAAACAGTTTAAATGAAATTTTGCTGGCATCATCCAAAGGTGCACAAGCATTAACATTTTTTGTCGAGGCGACACAAATATATACCCAGGACATCAAATCGATAATCGATAGAAATTCAAATAACAACAATCTTGATTTAGAAACCCCAACCGCCGCTTACCAGAATGCTTACATGCTTTCAGCAGAAGCCGGTGAGCTGATAAATAATGCAAACTTCATGCAGTTTGCCGGGAAATTAAAAACGGCAAAGGAATCACTAATCACCTTAAACCAACTGTCCGAGTCGGCACTTGAATTGGTTAATTTTACCGGTGATTTAGTTGGCCGGGAAGGCAAAAAAACCTACCTGGTTCTTCTGCAAAATAATACGGAACTCCGGCCTGGCGGCGGATTTATAGGCAATTATGCGGTTATTGAATTTGAAAACGGCAAATTCCAGAATGTTTCAGTTGACGATATCTATAATATCGACGGACAGCTTAAAGAAAAGATCGACCCCCCGCCGCAGATAACCGAGAAACTTGGAACGAAACAACTCTTTTTACGGGATTCCAATTGGAGCGCTGATTTTCTTCTAAATTCAGCAACTGCCCGCGATTTGTATAAGAAGGAAACAGGCAAAGACGTAAATGGTGTAATTGCGCTTGATCTTACATATATCCAGTCACTGCTTGATAAAATCGGTCCCATAAAACTTCCCGATTATAACGAAACTATAACTGCCCAGAATTTATTCGAGCGCGGTGAATATCATTCCGAAGTCGGTTTTTTCCCAGGCTCAACCCAGAAGAAAGACTTCTTCGCTACCCTGACCAATAACCTTTTTCAAAGCATGACTACAAAAATGATGGCAAATGCCACGAGCCAAAA
>CAZEDQ010000022.1:3619-11619 GCA_964511055.1 uncultured Gammaproteobacteria bacterium | reverse complement strand
GACAAAATCTAATGGATCTTCTTTGTTTGGATCCTGAGGAAAATTACCCCTTTCATTTGCAATTTCCAGCATTGCGGGATAATCGTATTTAGAGAGTTTGCCGAAATTTTTGTCGCGTGAGACGGAAAAATAGACAGAGCCATTTTTTATATAAGCAAGATCCCGGGCTACAAGTTTTTGGATTATTTTTATCATTTGTTTAATGTTCTCTGTTGCATTAGGGTAAAAATCTGGACGGATAACATTTAAATTATCCATTAATTTGAGATAGTTTTTAGTTTGGATTTTGCCCAATTGCCTCCATGTGAAACCTGCCGCTTTTGACCTTATCAGAATGTCGTCATCAATATCCGTTACGTTTTGGACATAAGTAACTTGGGCACTTAAAAACCTAAGGTAGCGGATCAGGGAATCATAAGTTACAAACAAAAAAGCGTGGCCCAAATGCGTTCGGCCGTCCGGAGTAATTCCGCAGACGTAAATGCCGATTTTTTCCTTAAGATTAATTTCTTCCTTTTTTTGGGAAAAACTGTTGTAAATTCTAACAGGCACAATTTTTATTCCTAATTTTTACGAACACTATTTAGTAGCAACTAAGAAATACTCTTCTTTTGGCAGACCCTTCATTCTTTTTATTACTTTTTGGGCGTCTTTTGCCTGCGATTTGTGGGCTTGCATTGCCATTTTTTTGAGATGCCAAAATTTCTCTATGTTGACGATTTTGTCGACTTTGGACCTTTTATAGCCGGGCGGAAAATAAATAAAATAATTTTTCATTTTGGCCGCTGCTTTTTCGTCTATACAATAATACATGAGCTTTTTTACAAAAGACAGTTTATTAAATACAAAAGTTGTAACCATAGATACCGTAATATGGTCTATATGGCCGGAAACACCTTGCGGTTCTGTTGTTATTAATATTTCGGGCTTTAAGAGTTTCAACTTTTCTTCTATCTTTGAGGCGAGTTTGTGGTAAATAGAGTTGGAAAGGGTTCCGTCTTTGAAGCCGAGAAAATAGACCGCTTTGACTCCCAAGATTTTTGCCGATTCCCGAAGTTCATCGGCGCGAATCTTGGAAAGGTTTAACTTGGGACCCATCCCCGATTCACCTTTTGTGGCACATATTACATAGACGTCATTGTTTTGCGCTAATTTGGCAATGGTTCCCGAAGGGCCAAACGATTCGTCGTCGGGATGGGCAAAAACCGCAACAACGGTTTTTCTATTCGAAGAAAAGACTTGCTTATTTTTTGAGTTTTGCGAGTTCATCTAATCTCTTAATTGTTTTATCTTTCCCTATAATCGTTACCGATTCGGGTAGTGGTGGGGTTACTGTGCTATCGAATGTCGCAACTCCTAAATTCCTGTAAAGATCTTTTAGCGCAACTCGTTTCGACTCAGCAAAACTGACAGTGCCTGACCTGATACTCTCGGGATTCCAAGAATCAAGTGCTTCTAACTTTTGGGCATATTGATTAATGGTCACCCCTGATAAGGGCGTCGTTGCTACTATTAATGTATCTAACTTTGGCTCTTCGTAAAATGGGTCAGCAATTTTTGGAAAGTCATTTAATGTCGTTATCCTACTACCCACGAGTGGAGCAATACTAGCCGTTACTGTTGATTTATATGCATTTTTATGAGGGAATTGAAATTCGATCTTTTTCTTAAATTCTTCAGGTGGTAAGCTTTTTATCCATTCTTGGTTAAACCAGTTTAGTTTTTCGATATTGAAAATCGGACTGTTTTTGTTGATACGTTCAAGGGAAAATTGGCTAACTAACTCACCCAGCGAAAATATTTCCTGTTCCCCTATCGGCGACCAACCAAGAAGTGCCAAAAAATTGACGATTGCTTCCGGCAAATAACCTTCTTTAATATATTCGAGGACTGACTTTGCACCTTCGCGCTTGGAAAGCTTTTTGTGGTCGGCACCTAATATTGGCGGCAGGTGGACAAACTGCGGATGTTGCCATCCGAACGCTTCGTAGAGAAGGATATGCTTTGGGGTTGATGAAATCCACTCGTCACCGCGCATAACATGGGTGATTCCCATATCGTGGTCGTCAACAACCGATGCAAAATGGTAAGTGGGATAACCGTCGGATTTTACAATTACAAAATCCTCAATCACATTTGCCGGAAATGAAACAGTGCCGTGGACTTCATCCTGCCAGCTGATGTTTGCGTCTTTAGTTTGGATTTTAAAACGCCACGCGCCATCATCTTCATATGCAAAACCTTTTGATTTAAGATCGTTTAAATATTTTTGGTAAATGTCCAAGCGTTTTGACTGAACAATGATGTCTTCGTCCCAAGTAAGATTTAATGACTTGAGGCTTTCTTTTATTTTTTCAACGGCACCGGGAACAATTCTTGCTTGGTCCGTATCCTCGATCCTGAGAAAAAATTTACCGTTTTGGTTTTTGGCAAAAAGGTAGTTGAAGAGGGCAGTCCTGATATTGCCGATATGAGGAATGCCTGTTGGGGACGGACCGTAGCGAACTCTTGGTTGTTTCATGATTGTTGGCTCCAGGCGGTTGGCTCAAGGGCGGTCCTTAACCTGGAGCGTGCTTGACAAAGGCCTGCCCTTAAAGTTGAACTGACCCGGATTAATTGACCCTTGGTGTGCCTCAGAGTAAAATTGTATCACCGACTATAATTATACTCAATTAATTTTAATGGCCAATTTAACTGCCACTGCCCAATTTTCCAGAAAAGCATTTCTTGTTTTGGCAATAACTTCGGGTCTCGCGTTGGCCGGATTTTTAATAATCACTTTCAGTGCCTCATTTCGAAATAGCCTTTTCCCACCTCCAAACATTGCAATTGCTGCTTTTGGCAAATTGCCACCTGTTAATTTAAGTAGTGGAATTCCTGCCCCGGCCGGTGTTAATTACACTCTGGAGACAGTCAGCGGTAATTTACCTAATTTGCCGACCATTGTTAACGTTTTTGCTATTGGGCCGATCCTGCCGTCGTTTGGGGACTTGGACCGTGCTAAACAGCGGGCAAGGTCTGCCGGTTTTGGTGACTCGCCAACAAGTAATGCCGGAGGGAAGGCAACTTTTACAAACAGTAAGCAGGGAATGTTACTTTCAATGGATATGGCATCCGGGAATTTTGTAGTTTCTAGTGATTATTTTAACAACCAAAAAGTGCTCTCTACAAATCCGCAGTCTGAAGAAGATTCAATCAGTATAGCAAGAAGGTTTATTAGTTATTTTAATCTCCCGGAAATAAATTTCCCAAACAAAAAGGTTGGAACAATTAAATATAAAGTAGACGGAAATAAGCTTTCGGAAGCATTATCTATTGCATCTTCAAACCTTATGCAAGTCAATTTCGGCCGGGCAGACTTGGGCGGACTTCCTATAATATCGGCTAATTTCAAAAACCCTAATTTGTGGGTTTTGGTTTCGGCCGACGGCGTAGTGGCTGCGAAAAATTCGACCCAAAATATTTTGAAATACAAGTTTTCAACTTATCCTCTGATGGGTGTTTCAAAAGCGCTTGACCAGTTAAAAGCCGGGAAGGGTGCATACAACAAAGAACTTAAGGGCACGATTTTCCCGATCCGAAGCGTAAAATTAGGTTATTTGGAAACGGACGGTTCCCAAAATTACCTCGAGCCCGTATATATTTTTAATAGTGACGAAGGGCTCCTTGCTTATGTTGGGGCAGTTGATGAGGCTTTGATTAACAGCGCACCAACTGTTAATCCGAGTACAAGTAAATTTTAAGTTATCTGCCGCTTCCGGCCCATTTGTAATTTTGGAATGACCACTCAATTAGCCCCTTTGAATCACCAAACCGGTCACGTGATCCGAGAACAGCTACTAAAACCGAATTTCCGTCCCGTGTTGTTTTGGTAATCAAATTTTCGAGGGCGCCGTCTGTTTCACCGGTTTTGACGCCTTCAACTCCGGGCACTGTTCCTAAAAGTTTATTAACGTTTTCAAGATAATAGGTCCTTGTCCCCGTTACATCTGTTACGACAGTACTTTTTATTTTGACGATTCTGGCAATTATCGGGTTTGCTACCGAGACCCTTGCCAAAAGTGCCAAGTCACTGGCAGTTGTGTACTGGAGCTGGTTATCGTAGCCTGCAGGATTAATAAAATGGGTATTTGCCATTCCCAAATCTTTTGCTTTCCGGTTCATGGCTGCCATAAACTGTTCATAGGAACTACCACAATTGCGGGCAATAACGAATGCCGCATCGTTGCCTGATGGGATTAAAAGGCCGTAAAGTAAATTTTCAACAGTGACTTTATCCCCTGCTTCAAGGCCCATTTGTGAACCTTCACCTTCAATGTTTTGTACTTTTACTACATCCCCCGGAGAGCACTGTTCAAGAGCAACAAGTGCGGTCATCAATTTTGTGGTTGATGCAGGCAAATGGCGTAGGTTTGGGCTCTTTTCATACATTGTGATTCCTGTTTTGTTATCAACTACAATTGCGGAAATTGCAGAAATTTGTGGAGCTTCAACAAAGCCTGATTCCGGTACCGGGTATGGCATATCTGAGATTACAGTTGAATTTTCGGCTTGACTGGCAACACTATTGGGGACAATCAGATTTAACCCGGCTTTAGGTATGGATAAAATTGTCACTGCCGAAAGGACTATTAATATAACAACAAAGTACCTGGAAATCACAGTTTTTTAAGTTTGAGCTCTTTTAATGTTTTTTCGTCGACTGTTGACGGTGCGTCCATGACAGACGCCTGGCCGGAAGAGGACGTCGGAAATGCAATTACTTCCCTGACGCTTGGTTCACCTAAAGCCGTCATCAGGAACCTGTCGATTCCGGGCGCTATTCCACCATGGGGAGGGACACCGTATTCAAAAGCTTCCAGCATATGGTTAAATTCCGCTTTTTGCTTGCCGGAAAACCCGATTAAGCTAAAGATTTTCTCCTGAATTTCCCTTTTGTGAATTCTGATGCTTCCCCCGCCAACTTCAAAACCGTTGCAAACCAAATCCTGCTGCAGGCCTCTCACTTTTGTCGGATCTGTTTCCAAAAGCGGAATGTCTTCGGGATGCGGGGCGGTAAACATATGATGGGAAGGCGCAAATTTTGCGGTGCCGGAACCATGATAGAAATCCTCTTTAGACTGCTCGGTGAAAAGCGGGAAATCGACAACAAAAGCAAAAGCGAGTGTGTTTGGGTCTTTATTTTTCCTTAGGTCAAACTTGTCTGCACCATATTTTTTAATTGCGTCTTTATGGGAAATCCTTGGAAAAGGATATTCCAGTACTTTTTTGCCGAGAACTTTTTCGGTAATTTCCTTAAATAATTCTTCTGTGAGTTTTAAAATATCCTCCTGATTTACAAATGACATTTCGATATCAAGTTGGGTAAATTCCCCATACGCCCTATCTGCACGCGGATCTTCGTCGCGGAAACACCTTGCGATCTGAAAATAACGCTCAATGCCGGCAACCATCAGAAGCTGTTTGTACTGTTGCGGTGACTGGGGAAGAGCATAAAATTTCCCGGGTTGAAGACGCGAGGGTACAAGAAAATCACGGGCCCCTTCGGGGGTGGCTTTGGTTAAAATAGGCGTTTCAATTTCTGTGAAGTTCCTGCCACCTAAAAACTGGCGCATGTGGGAAATTACTTGATGACGAATACGCAGATTTTTTTGCATCCTTTCGCGCCTGAGGTCTAAGTAGCGGTATTTAAGACGCAGGCTTTCTTCAATATCCAGGCCGTCTGTTTCTATTGGAAACGGTGGAGTGTTAGCTTTATTCAAAATTTCGATGTTTTCAACCTCTATTTCTATTTCTCCCGTTGGAAGGTTTTGGTTGATTAAGTTTTGGGGGCGTTTTTTGACAGTACCTTCGATTTTGACTACGTCTTCTGTCGAAACACCAAAATCTTTTTTAGCAACAGTTTGGATTAGGCCAGACATATCGCGAAGATCGATAAAGGTTATTTTTCCATGGTCCCGGATTACATTCACCCAGCCATAAAGGGTGACTTTTTGGCCAACCTTGCCGTTTGTGTCAACAGCCAGCGTACGATTCATAGAGTAAATTTTAAACTATACACGCTTGACAAGCAAAGGGTTGAGCCTTTAAAATTTTCACAATGGCTTTGAATTTCGTCAAATTAAACCTCATTACGGTATGTCTCTTGCTTAGCAAGAGGCTCCGGGAGGTATTGGCTTAAAATAAAGCCAAGTTTGAAAAACATACCTCCCAAACGGGAGGTTTTTTTATGGAAAAATGAGTATCGAAGCAAAAATTGGTCAAACAGTATCTCCTGGAACTGAACGGGAAATGTCGGGTTTCTATACACGGTATTATGTCAGTGAGAAAGAGGACAGCCCAAATAAAAGTAGGGTTTCTTTAAGGAAGAGACTGCGCAATGTGTGTAACAGTTTTGCGCCTAATGCATTGGTACTTGACGTAGGTGCCGGAAGACAAGTATTTGAAAGAGAATATGCACAGGCATATGGTAAACAGGGTCTGAGAATGGTTTCTGTAGATATTGCTTCGGTTTCGCACAAAAATATGCTAGCAAATGCTGCCGCAGCACATATCAGAGCAAGCGGTGGGACATTACCTTTTAATGCCAGCGTTTTTGACGCTGCTGTTTCAAGCATGGCCCTGGACTTTATGCCACCGGAAGCAGTTTTGGAAACACAAAGGGTCTTAAAGCCCGGGGGGAAGGTACTTCTTAACCTCCACCACCCTTCCCTGATACCGGAAAAACTCGACAATATAGCTAGACGCAACAGATTAAGCCAAAGAACAAGAGAGATATTGGATTTTTTTAAATATTTAAGAGACAACAATATATTGCTTGCAGATATACCAGCGATTTATGAAAGGTTTGAGGGTCATGGATTTGAAGTTGAGAGGATTATAGAAGCAAGTGACAGTCATGACAAATGGTGGGAAGTTGATATGAAAAAAAAGGAGGTGAAATAAATGGAACGTGATGATAGTGCTCAAGAGTTAAGGAGGCAAGACCCGAGGCCATGGGTTGGAGTGGGTGCTTCGCGCCATGACACGCCAGCCGATGGGGAAAGTGGTGGACACACTGCTTTTCGTAGGTTGGATAGCATTGCTCCGGGTGGTACCAGGACTGATTTTGACCCGAGACCAACAGCAGGTGATCCTGTCCCCGATAGTCATCTTGAAAGCCAACCCCAAATGGATGGAGATTAATTTTTGACTATTGCAAGGTCTTTTATTTTTAGCTGCAGCCCGCCGCTGTAAGTGTCATTGGCGAGGGTATAAACAACATCAATTCTATAGCCCGGCCTGATGTTTGTTCTTGACTCGCCCAGGTTAAAACCGATTGCCGAGATTCCGTTTAGTTGAAGCTTTAAATGTTTGTTCCCTTGGCCTACTCCCCTGACGTCTTCAACAAGCATGCCCTTGGTTAAAAAAAACGGCTCCGGGTTGCCGACACCATATGGAGAGAAAGTTTCAGCGGTTTTTAATGTGTTATTGTTGATGTCCTCAACATCCAGTTCGCATTCAATTTCCAAAACAGGCGAAAGCATTTCTTCCTTAATAACTTTTTTTGCATAGGTGTTTATGCTGTTTTTAAAAATTTCGATGTGCTGAGTTTCAATCGTAAAACCTGCAGCCATTGGGTGGCCACCCGCATCGACTAAGTATTGACTAGATGCCCGGATTGCTTCGATAATGTTAAAATCGGGAATCGAACGAGCGGATCCTTTCGAATAAACCTGTCCGCGGGAGATAACAATCATTGGCCGCCAATGAGCTTCAACTAACCTTGACGCCACCAGACCAATAACACCTTCGTGCCAAGAGTCGTGAGCAATTACACCAACTAAATCACTGATATCTACCATTTCCTGGGCTTTAGTGATCGCCCCAGCCGTTAGATCTTGCCTTTTGGTGTTTGTCTTTGCCAGAAGGCCTGCCAGCTCCTGTGCCTGCTGTGGGCTTTTGGTGCAAAGAAGCTTTAAGGAATCCAGCCCATGCTCAATCCTTCCCATTGCGTTTAT
>CAZEDQ010000022.1:0-3519 GCA_964511055.1 uncultured Gammaproteobacteria bacterium | reverse complement strand
CAAAGCTTAGTTGTGTGGACCAGTGCAACGGCTTTTGGAAGGGTTTTGGGTAAAACATGGTGATCGGTAACAATGACGTCTACGCCGAGTTTGTTGGCCTCTTCTATCTGGCTTGATGCAGTGACGCCGTGGTCTACCGTGATTATGAGATTGACGCCTTTTTTTGCGAGGTCTGCGATTGCCGGGTTGGAAAGGCCGTATCCTTCCCTAATTCTATGTGGCACATAGGGCATAACATCGGCGCCAAGCCCGTGAAGTGTTTCCCACATAATAGCGCTGGCACAAATGCCGTCGGCATCGTAGTCGGAATAAACAATTATCTTTTCTTTATTTTTTATAGCAGTAACAACCCTTAAAACACCTTTTTCTATTTGGGAAAGCACAGAGTTTGTAATTTGGTCTATAGTGGGATTTAAAAATTCATCCATCTCTACTTGATTTTTAAGTCCCCTGTTTTGAGCCATTGTTTGAAGGAGCCAGTTTTTTTTATTTTTTGGAGGATTTTTGGCTTTAATTTTCCAAATTCGTGTAATCACAGAACTCATTTTACCAATAAAGGCTCCCAGTTGATATAATTTTTACAGTGATTATAAAAGAGGTACTCGAAATACTGAATAAACTTGATGGTGCCGGGTTTGAGGTAGCGGTGGTCGGTGGCGGTGTCCGTGACTATTTGGCCGGAAGGGATATCGGTGACTGGGACATAACGACAAACGCAAAACCTGAAGAAGTTTTAAAGCTTTTCCCAAATGGATTTTATAACAATAGGTTCGGAACGGTCGGCGTGCCGGTTCAATTGGAAACAGAAAAAAAGATAGTTGTTGAGGTGACGACGTATCGGACAGAGGAGAGTTATTCAGACTCAAGACATCCGGACAAGATCACTTGGGGAAATAGTCTTGAGGAAGACCTGGCTAGGCGTGATTTTACAATAAATGCGATGGCACTGAAGCTGGGAAAAAGGTCAGGCCTTAACTCGGAGGGTGGGAGCAAAGGACTGGATGGATGGATTCTCGTCGACCCGTTTGGCGGGCAGGATGATTTGAAAAATAAACTAATAAAAACTGTCGGCGATCCCAACGAAAGGTTTGGTGAGGATGCACTAAGACTTCTTAGGGCAATTCGTTTTGCAACAACTCTAGGGTTTGATATTGAGCCAAAAACTGCAAAAGCAGTTGAAGAAAACGCCAGTTTAATATCAAAAATTTCCGGTGAAAGAATAAGGGATGAGATTTTCAAAATTGTTGATTCAAAAGACCCCGCGAGTGGATTTTTCCTGGCAAAAAAACTTGGTGTTTTGACTGTTATTTTGCCAGAACTGGAGGTTTGTTTTTCCGTCGAGCAAAAAAGTCCCAAGAGGCATCATATTTATGATGTGGGAACTCATTGTGTGATGAGCTTGGAGGCTTGTCCATCGAAAGATACTATTACCCGCTTTGCTACACTTCTACATGATATAGGCAAGGCAAAAGTTGCCAAAATGACAGAGGAAGGTGTGCGGACCTTTCACAATCACGAAGTCGTTGGAGCAAGACTTGCGGTAAAAGTTGCTGAGAGATTCCATCTTTCCCGGGAAGATCGTGATAAACTTTTCAGGCTTGTCCGCTGGCACCAGTTTTCCGTTGGTGAGAATCAAACAGATCGCGCATTGAGGCGGTTTATTAAAAATATAGGACTTGAATATGTTGAGGATATGATGGACCTTAGGATTGGTGATAGGCTTGGCGGCGGGCTGCAACAACCGGAATCATGGAGATTAAAATTATTTCGCTCGAGACTTAAGGAGGTCTTGAAAAAACCATTCACAGTTTCCGACCTTAAAGTAAACGGCAATGACGTGATGAAAATCCTTGACCTGAAACCGGGGCCAAAAGTAGGTGAAATTTTGAGTAAGCTTTTTGAGGAAGTTTTAGATGATGACGGAAAAAATAATCGGGACTATTTAATTTCAAAGATTAAATCCCTTGCTTAATATTTCTCCTTGAGGTTATGTTTTGCCCTTCGACAAGCTCAGGGTCTGCTTTTTGCAAAGCTAAACTTCGACCAGACAACCAAAAGCGGAGATGCGTTGAAAATTGAAGAATAGGTTCCGGAGACAATACCAACCAAAAGTGCCAATACAAAGTTTTTAATAGATTCCCCGCCGAACATATAAAGAGCCAGCAAAACAAAAACTACCGTCAGTGATGTTGTTAGTGACCTACCTAATGTTTGCAGGAGCGAATTATTGACAACCTCCTCAAAATTATACCCGCCATGTTTGTGAAGATTTTCGCGGATCCGGTCAAAAACTACAATTGTATCGTGGACTGAAAAACCAATAACTGTTAGTAGCGCAGTTATAAAGAGAGAGTCGATTTCTATTGCGAAGAAATGACCTAATATGGCAAAAACACCGGCTACGACAATTACATCGTGTATTAGCGCAATTATTGTACATACACCAAAGGCCAGCGATGAAACAGGTTTCGGTACTTTCCTAAAAGCCCATGTAATGTAGGCGACTATTGCTAATATTGAAATGACAACAGCTTCTAAGGCCTTTTTGGTGAGTTCTTTGGAAATTACAGGGCCGACCGTTTCCAGGCGAATATCTTCAGTTTGGCCAAATTGGTCAATAAGTTTAGACTTTATATCCTTGATTTTATTTTCATCTGTTGCCCTAAGGCGTGCTAAAACTTGCCTATCTGTTGTTTGTGCAATTGACGAGACTTCCCCGCCGTCTGCGGATATTGCAGCATGTACTTTGTTTAAGTCGACCTGCGGTGTTTTTACCTCGTCTGCGAATTTTATTTCCCACAGGGTTCCCCCTTCAAAATCAATGCCTAGTTTTAAACCCCACGTTGAAAGCGCAATTATGCCGGGAATAATAATCAGAAACGACAAGCCAAAAAACCAATTTTTGTACTTTATTATGTTCATTTAATACTCCTAACGTAGAAAACCCTGAGTAATGTTTTTGTGACTGTTATCGCGCTAAATAGTGACACGAAAATGCCGATTGCCAGCGTGAATGCAAAACCTTTTATCGGCCCTGTGCCGAATTGGTACAGTATTGCAGTAGTTATAAGTGAAGATGCATTAGAGTCACGAATAGATGACCAGGCCCTGTCGAAACCGGCAAATAAAGCATCGATGTTGGGTTTGCCCCAACGCTTTTCTTCTTTCATCCGCTCAAAAATCAGGATGTTTGCGTCAACCGCCATGCCAATTGAAAGGACAAACCCGGCAATACCGGCAAGGGTTAAGGTAACCTGAAATAGCTTAAATATTGCGAAAACCAAAATGGTATAAATTGCCAGTGCTATTACCGCAAAAATACCAAGGAACCGGTAGTAGGCTATCATGAAGACTGCAACTGAAATAAGACCAACCACTGTTGCAAATAAACTTTTTTGGATAGCTGTTGCTCCAATTGTCGGGCCAACCCTTGTCTGGCTTTCTATTTTTAAGGGAACAGGTAGTGCACCGGCATTGAGTTGGATTGCCAATTGTTTTGCGCTCTTTGCATCGAAATTG
>CAZEDQ010000021.1:638-12115 GCA_964511055.1 uncultured Gammaproteobacteria bacterium | reverse complement strand
ATAACTTTGACATTAGACAAATTTAAAGCTAAAATACGCAGTTGAAATGAGCGCAGAAAACAGAGCAAATACAACATATAACCTTGAAAGAGTATCCAGGCAGCAAACCCGTAGAGAAAACATACAAGGTTTGTCGAGAAGAATTGCAAGACTCAGCCCAATAATGGTATTCATGCTAGCTGCAAATCTTGGCTTAACTGGTGCAACCAAAAATAATGAACCACAAAAGCCAGAAATACACCGGCAAACAATTACAGATGCACTTAACAATACCGGCTTCTACGACGCAGAAGCCAACCCCCCGACAAATCCACAAACCCCGAACAATTGGGGCATGGTTATACCAAACCCCTCAAACCCGCCAGTTTTCGACTTCAATGACGGAATTGCGCATTCCGCACCAGGATCCGTAAGAATTACTACGGAAGGCACAACTACTTGCGAGTCAAATGGCTGGATTACGCTTCAAGACTTTCCGGTAGATCCTGGCAAAACATATAGCCTTAATTTTGTTGCTGGCTATGAAAGCTCAGGAAACAAAGTCCTGCCGAAGATAATCGTTGATTGGAAAAACAATGCAGGCCAATCTTTAAACTCAACCGACATCGCGACTTTAACCAGTAATGGTAATCCAGACCCCGTCGATAATTGGTATGCTTTCAACAGAAGTTATGGCCCTGGCCAGGATGCCAGTATTCCTCAAGGTACAGCCAAAGGAAGTATGCAAGTAGAGGGAGATCCAACAGGTGCCTGTACTGGCACGTTACACGTTGATAGTCTTAGTATGACTACGACTGATTCACCACCTCCAACACCACCTTCGGTAGGTGGAGTCGCTTATGAACCAGACACAAATAGCCTACAACAACCGGAAACTACTGTTACCCATTCCACTCGAAACACCATAGTAGAAATTGCAGTTGCTGGAAGTGCTGCCCTAGCAGGTACTATAGTAGTAGCTGAAGCCATAAGGCGAAAGAGAAATCAAGGTTAATTACCCCACTCGACCTCTTGACAACCATTCCCCATTGGTTATACGCTTAAATTAATGCTACCTGTCCGACAAATAAAAAAGCGTGGTTTCACGCTTATCGAACTTCTAGTCGTAATCTCCATCATTGGAATTCTCGCTGCCTTCATTGTTGCATCCTTTACAGCTGCCCAGCAAAAAGCCAGAGACTCCCGAAGGAAAGCAGATCTCGATGCGCTTAAAAAAGCACTGGAGCTTGCAAAACCCGACTCTACGGGTGGAGCTTATTACCCGGGTTGTGCTGGAGCTTCCTCACCATGCAATTTAACCGCCGGAACTGATTTGAACCCTGATATCGTTTCACTTAAATACCTAAAAGTCATGCCTGTTGACCCAAGTGACACCGCATCAGCACATGTTTACTATTCATACGATTCACAAGATTCGACAGGAGCCTCAGTTGTTGGAGCAAACGCCGCAACCCAATATGTTCTCCAGGCCTGTATTGAAAATGTAAAAGATCCCCAAAGATTTGCATCCGGCGGAACTCCTGTAGATGACGGAGCGGCTGCAGATGTCTGCGGAGGAGGAACTGTTAACGGATTGGTCGGTTATCAAATAAAACCATCATGATAAAAAGATAAGGATTTACATTAATTGAACTTTTGGTTGTAATCTCAATAATTGGCATTCTGGCAGCCTTTATCGTTGCCTCCTTCACCTCCGCCCAGCAAAAAGCCAGAGACTCCCGAAGGAAAGCGGATCTCGATGCGCTTAAAAAAGCACTAGAATTGAACAAAAGCGACACTACAGGTGCAAAATTCTATCCTGCACATGCAGGCGGTAATACAATCCCTTCATCCCTTGCACCGACTTACATCAAGTCAATTCCTAAGGATCCAAAGATAGCTACCCTCAACTATTATTATGCAACAGGCAACCCGCAAGGCTGCAGCACTAATTGTGCAAGCTACAGACTTTACGCAAAACTCGAAAATAATCTTGATCCCCAAATAGCCGCTTCACAAACACAGTGCCCTAACACATCAGATACCTTCACGGCCGCTATAATCCCATACGCCGCCGCGGATAATGTCTACGTTGTTTGTCCTTCATAGGCTCAATTTCTTGAACTAATCTCCCAAATCAATTATTGTAGAGTTAATGGCCGAAGATACTCAAACGTCTGTTGCAACACCGCAAGAAGAAAGCAGCCAAACCCAACAGGCTACCCCAACTCAGCCTGATCAACCCCAAACCTCACCAATAACCTCACCACCCAGTCAACCCGCAACAAACAAAAAAGGTTTATTTAAAAAATTAATCAAAATTGTAATTTTCCTCGTAATAATTGGGACACTGGCAATTGCCGCTTTCTTTTTATATCAGCAAATGCAAATAAAAGGACGTGATGCCCAAAGAAAGCAAGATTTTCAAACCATCAAAGCGGGTCTTGAAAAAATCCGGGTTAAAACAACAGACCAAAAATACTACCCATCAACGGTCAGTGAAGCGGCATTAGTTAAAACCGGTGCCTTGGACAAAATACCCCAAGACCCAATTAATAAACCGCCATATGTTTATACGTACAAATTCGACCCACCGGCCTGTACAACCCGCTGTACGGGTGTCACCCTTATAGCTTGTTTGGAAAACAAGAATGATAAAGAAGGAATAGACCCAGTCGCTCCCTGCACCACAAAGTCTTATAAAGTCACAACATAATAATTGAGACAAGCTAAATAGCCCTAAAAAGTACAATCGCCAAAGACACCATCACGTTGAGGCTAATATTCACCCCAAACATTGGGATTTCAACAATTTTATCTGCCATCTTCAATACTTCTTTAGATACTCCATCCGTCTCGTGGCCCACAACAAATACCACAGGCCGTTTATGGTTCATCGTTAACTGTTCATAGTTTAAACTGCGATAGTCTACAGCCTTTGAATGTTGCTCAATCGCTATCACCTTCAATTTTGAGTTTTGAGTTTTGAGTTTTGAAATTGCTTCAGCAGCCGTTGCAAAGTATTGCCATGGTACCCACTTATCACAACCCACACTAGCCTTGGCAATCCGGCTGTTTGGCGGAGTCTCGCTTCCCCCGCATAGATATACACCTGAGGCCGCTACAGCGTCTGCAAGGCGGAATATTGAGCCGATGTTGTATGTGTCCAGTACATTGTCACAAACGATATAAATAGGCTGTCTTTTGATCTTTTTGATGTCTGATTGCCTTGGCTTACTAGCCCTCAGCTGTTTGGCATCTAGCCTCAGGTTAGATAACAGATTATGGATTCTAGATGTTTGGTTCTTTATGTTCTTAATTTCTATCATCTATAGTCTATAATCTAACATCTACTTCACCGTCACACTCTTAGCCAAATTTCGCGGCCGGTCGGGGTCAAGACCTTTTACAACCGCCAGCCAGTACCCAAAAAGCTGTGAAGGGACAACATTTGGCAAAATGGAAGCAGCTCCAACATCCGCCACCTTAATCCACTTGTCAAAAACTTCATGGTTTTTAGGTGAAACACCAATTATCATCCCGCCCCGGGTCTTTATTTCCATAGCGTTGGAAATAATTGCATCGTAAGTTTCATCATTGGGTGCAAAAACAATACAAGGGGTTCCTGCAGCTATCAAAGCAATTGGGCCGTGCTTTAGTTCCCCACCCGCCAAGCCTTCCGTATGGATATAGCTCACCTCTTTCATTTTTAATGCAGCCTCCAGAGCGGATTGGTACGCCAAACCTCTGCCGATTGTAAATATATGTTCATGTCCACAAAGCTCCTTGGCAATCTTTTTAAAATTCCCTTCCTCCTCAAAAATAATCCTTTCAACTTCGTCCGCAGCCGCAAGAAGCAGTTTTTTACCTAAACCGGCCTTCCCGATAAGGGCATACGTTGCCAGAAGAAGTACAGAAAGCTTGGCAGAATATGCTTTTGTCGAGGCAACCGCCATCTCCGGTCCGGCATCCAGGAGAATTTTATAATCGGAAATTTGCCAAATTGTCGAGCCGACGTTATTTACAAGCGCCACAATTGTCGCTCCTTTTTGCTTGGCCCGCTTTACGGGCTCAATTACGTCGATCGTTTCCCCGGATTGGGAAAGGGCAATAACCAAACTGCCTTTATGGATAAAGTCCTCGAGGTAATTAAATTCCGAACCGACAATGGCATTTACATGCACCTTTGCAACTTTTGAAAACAGATATGCGCCCGCAAGACAAGCATTAAAAGCCGTCCCCGTGCCGACAAAAAAAGTTCCCTTTGCACCTTTTATCAACCTTACAAGCTCTTTCACCTGCAAATCATAATTTTGGGCAATATTTCTGATAATCCCCGGCTGTTCGTAAATCTCCTTAAGCATAAAATGCTTAAATTTCCCCAGTTCTGCTTCCCTTAATTCCCAAGACAAAACTTCTACCTTTGGTTGGATTTGTTGCCCCGAATTCAGATCAAAAAGCTCCATTTTTTGGCCGTTAATCCTTGCCATTTGGCCGTCTTTTACAAAAATTACCCTTTTTGTATGGGGCAGGAGCGCTGCCGCATCCGAAGCTATAAAATTCTCTCCGTTGCCAATTCCTAAAACCAAAGGTGAGCCGTTTTTGGCAGCCACAATCTCACCTCGGGAAATAGCAACAACTGCATTAAGGCCCATAAGCTTACCAAAAACCGCTCTTACAGCCACAGAAAGGTTATCTTTTTTCTCCATTTCTTCTTCTATCAGATGCACAATTACTTCGGTATCTGTCTGGGATAAAATTTTGTGTTTTTTTGAAAGTTTCTTTCGCAAATCAAGGTAATTTTCGACAATTCCGTTGTGAACTACGGCAATTTTGCCGGTACAGTCCAAATGCGGATGGGCATTAGCCTGTGTAACTTCACCATGCGTTGCCCAACGGGTATGCCCTATTCCAATGTTGCTCTTAGGTAAACTGACTTTTGCCTGACCGATTTTCCCCACACGTTTCTCGCAAACCAGGTTTTGAGTTCCAACTACTACACCCCAAGAATCATACCCGCGGTACTCCAAGCGCTTCAGGCCGCCAAGTACAATGTTTGCAGCATCAGTTTTTCTCCCTACATATCCAAATATTCCGCACATAAAATAGTTTATAGCGACTAGTTGCTAGTTGCTAGTAGCTAGTTGCTCCTCCAAAAGATATTTGATAAAAACATAGAATCGTGCGGGAAATTATACCACAATTGAATGTTATAGGTTATTTTAATCTCTTCTTCAGTTCTTCAACCATCACAACCGGAGTTGGGTCTTCGCCATTTATCTCGGCCAAATAATACGCCGCGAAATCGGCAAGATACACCGAATTAAAAAGTTTTTCAAAAACCGTCAAACCCCCGATTTCAATTATTTCCGATTCTGTCTTATAAATTTTTAAAATGTCAGCCGTTATTTCATATCGCCTCAAGTTTCGCGGATCGTCAGCCGGGTCTTTTAACATAATCACAAAGTATCTCTCCCCTAAATGCGTCAGTCCCACCATCAAATTATGGTTAAGCTCAGAAAAAAAGTTAAAAAAGGCGGGATTTTTAGCATGCTCGTTAAATTTAATTGTCCAAACCCGTGCCAGTTCTTTGTACATCTGGTTTGCCCAGACAAGAGGTGTTCTTCCGACAATTTTTGCAGCCAATTCCCTCCCTTGCTTCTCATATTCTTCCATTTTAGAAGAAAATCCTTCTGCACTTTTTAATATTTCATCGGAAAAATCAACTGTTAGACCGCAATTTGATAAAACTTTAAGCATCGCCCCGACAAAGTAGCCCGAGCCCATTCTCGGCTGGAAATCAGGTCTTGGCATGGGTAATTTTACAAATGGGATATTTTTCGACAGACAAATCTCTTCTATCTGACCACCTGCAGCAACTCCAACCGTAGGTAGTTTTTTTTCAATCAATTGACCCAAAACCGAAATTGCCTCTTCGGTATTTCCGGAATAAGAACAAACTACATTAAGCGCCGCACCAAAGCTGTCCGGAGTCAGATTATACGTATAGTTCTGCATAAACCTAATAGGCAGCTGCCCCAATCCGTACCTTTTATCAGCAATCAAAATCCGAACAAAAGAAGCCGGAAAAGCCGACCCGCCCTCGCCAAAAAAAACGACACGTTCAAAGCTTCCATCAACCTTTACGTCTTTGGCAACATCAAAACCAACGGAAAACTGCCCAGGGGCATCCAAAATCGCCTGCCGTAAATTGGATTTATCAAATTTGTGAGGAGAACCAGACATAATGGATACTATTGCCCAAACCTTCTCTGCCTGTTGGAATAGTCGGTTAAAGCCCGCTTAAGCTCAACCATTGAAAAATCGGGGAAAAACAGTTTTGAAAAGAAGAGTTCCGTGTAAGCTGTCTGCCAGGGCAAAATTCCGGATGTTCTTTTTTCGCCTGAAGTCCTAATTAAAAGATCCGGATCCGGCACACCCGCTGTATCCAGATTTTTTGTAATCATTTCCTCTGTTAACTGCGAAGCTTTTACCCCTCGCTTTAAAACCTTTTTAACCGCCCTCACTATTTCGTCGTGTCCGCCGTAATCAATACAAATGTTTAAGAAATATTTGTTGTTTGAAGCAGTTGCCTTCTCCACTTTTTCCAAAACTTCACGCAATTTTGCCGGAACCCGGTCCCTTCTCCCAAGCCACTTAAACCTAACCTCCTCACGAACCAACTCTTTTAAGTGTTTTCCGAAAAAAACTGTATAAACGCGCATTAAATAGCCAACTTCCCTCTTGGACCTTTGCCAGTTCTCTGTTGAAAATCCCCAAAGGGTCAATACTTTTACCCCTAAGTTGCGCGAACCACGCACCACCTGCATGGCAGCATCTAAACCTTTTTTATGGCCGTCGATAGGCTCTAAGCCGTGCTTTTTAGCCCAACGACGGTTTCCGTCGGGAATAATTACAACGTGTTGTGGAATGGTCTTTTTTTGCGCTTCTATCATTCGAATCTAATGGTAAGGATATCAAAATTAGATACCCCTTTCAACTTATCACTTTTCTCTTGACACCACATAATCTGCTACTTGGCTTAGTATTTGTTGTAATTTACGATCTCTTGTCAGCTTTCCGATTTCTTGTTTTGCTGCCCTTATAAGTCCTTTGTTTTCGCCCTCGCACCACATTAAAGCCCCGCATTTTCTAACAATATCTCTGATTCTTTCAAGTTCCCTGCTCCCTGATTTAGGATTCCCCCATATCTTGTTTAGCTCTACTAAATCTTTTGGTGTTGCCAGTTGCTTTGCTTTATGAATAATAAGCGTGTTTTTACCTTCACGCATATCTGAAAGAATAGATTTTCCCAAAACCTTCTCATCCCCGAAAATACCCAAATAATCATCCCGAAGTTGAAAAGCAATACCTACAAATAGCCCAAACTCACTTATAGCCTTCATCTGCTTACCTGAACATTTTGATAAAATTGCACCAACAGAAAGTGGTCCGACAAACGAATATCTTGCAGTTTTTAAATCCGCCACCTGCATAATATCCGCAACTTTTGCTTCCTTGTAAGAATATTCAATGTCCAGTGCTTCACCGTATGCTGTTTCCAAAAGCACCTCATAAATCTTTTTCTGGCACTCAACTTTAGCCCGCTCGCCAAACCGGGAAGAATTAACGAGCGCAAATGCCTCAAAACAGGCAATATCTCCAATAATAATCGCCTGACTGATCCCGTAGTGCGCCCCAAACAGTTTTTCCAGTCGCCTGTGTATAGCAAGCTTGCCATGTCTCATATCAGACTTGTCGATCACATCATCATGAATCAATAGAAACGTGTGGATTGTTTCAACTGCCAGCGATATAGGCAAAATCTTCTTCAAGTCACTCCCGCCGCCAATCAAATAACCTAAATAGACCAAAAACCCTCTCAGCCTCTTACCACCTTTGGATATGTCCTGAAGGTCATCGTAGAATCTGCCAATTAACCTAGGGTATTTATTTAACGTGGTCTTTCTCTTTTTATAGTAAGAATCCGCATATGGCTCAAATACTTTTAAAAAATTACTAAGAATGTCCAAAAAAGATTTGTTTCTTTGTGGGGTTAAACTCATACTACTTCTGGGTAGAAACCCTGTGTTTTTCTACCCACTCAACGCCTTTTTCGCTTTGCCTGGCAAGGGAAACTAAATCATCCGGCAGCGGAAACTTTATTTCTTCCTTCATGGTATCCAAACTCTCGACAACAGCAGCCGGATATTTTTCTTTTACAAAAGCTACCATCCTATCTATTAAATACTCCGGGGCGGATGCTCCGGACGTAATTCCCAATGTCTCCACATTTTCAAACCATTTTGGATCAATCATTGTCTCGTCATCAACCAAATATGCCTTGGCCCCTTCGCCTTCGGAAACATCCCTAAGCCTTTGAGAATTCGAGCTTGTCTGCGACCCTAGTACCAGAACAAGATCGCTCCTTCGGGCAAGCTCCCTTGCCGCTGCTTGACGGTTTGTTGTGGCATAACAAATATCCGATGACGGCGGTGTCACTATGTTTAGAAACCTCTCTTTGAGCGCTTTTATAGTCTCTGCAATGTCCGAAACAGAAAGTGTCGTCTGGTTTAAATGGACAAGTTTTTCTTCCTGCGGCACCTTTATTCCTGCAACTTCTCCCGCCTTCTCAATCAATGTATAAGTACCTTCGGGAATTTCACCAAATACCCCAATCGGCTCGGGATGGCCGCGGTGGCCAACATAAATAATAAAATAGCCTTCATTTGCATAGCGCCTCGCCTCAAGATGGACTTTCGTAACCAGAGGGCATGTGGCATCAATCACCTTATGGCCTAGTCTTTTTGCTTCTTCTTTAAGCTTTGGATCCGTGCCGTGTGCACTAAATACCAGAACAGATTTGGGGGGCACCTCGCCTAAATCTTCCACAAACACGGCGCCCTTTTTCTCCAAGTCGGAAACGACATGCACATTGTGGACAATCGCATGCTTTACATAAACGGGCGGCCCGAAAATCTCAAGTGAAGCCTCAACAACATCTATTGCCCGATCTACTCCGGCACAAAACCCGCGTGGCCTGGCAAGTATTATTTTCGAAATCATATATGCAGCTTTTTAACTTCTGATTTGTACCCCTTTTCAACCAAAAGTTTTTTAATTTCACTGACAAAAGACGGCAGAAGTTCCGCCTCTTTATAAGTTGAGACCAGTTTCCCTTTCTTGAAAATTGCACCCTGACCTCTCCCGCCACAAACACCGATATCCGCAAAACTAGCCTCACCCGGCCCGTTTACAACACA
The DNA here is from genome assembly GCA_964511055.1 of uncultured Gammaproteobacteria bacterium. Taxonomy (GTDB): domain Bacteria; phylum Patescibacteriota; class Microgenomatia; order Curtissbacterales; family GWA2-41-24; genus JAKAJD01. Next base: position 2,873 of record CAZEDQ010000021.1, on the reverse strand, counting down.
TCCCATCACGGCAACTTTTAATGGGGCATCCAAAACTGAGACAATCGATTCAACCTTTTTGGCAAGCTCAATTAGGTTAATTTCCGTTCGTCCACAAGTAGGGCAAGCAATTATATTAACCCCTTTTTGTCTCAATTCCAGTGATTTCAGAATCTCCCAACCAACTTTAACCTGCTCTACAGGATCATCGGCAATAGAAACCCGAATCGTATCACCAATTCCCTCGGCAAGAATCGCTCCTATTCCAACGGCTGACTTAACAGTCCCTGCCCAGAGTGTTCCGGCTTCGGTTATCCCAACATGCAGCGGGTAATTAAATCGCTTGGCAAAAAGCATATATGCTTCCCGGGCAAGCGTCGGGCTATCCCCTTTCAGTGAAACAACAATGTCATGGAAATCTAAACTTTCTAATATTTTTACGTGTCTTGTTGCCGACTCAACCATCACCCGCGGCACACCGTACTTTCCATACTTTGCAAAAAGGTCTTTTTCCAAAGACCCCATATTAACCCCAATTCGAATCGGGATATTTTTCTTTTTGCATGCAACAACTACCTCTTTAACCCGGTCAACCCCGCCAATGTTGCCCGGGTTAATACGAACCTTATCTACTCCCTGCTTTATTGCCTCAAGCGCCAACTGATATTGGAAATGAATATCTACTACAAGAGGAATATTAATTAGCCGCTTTATCGGTCCTAGTGCCTTTGCACTGTCCATATCAGGCGCTGTAACCCTAATTATTTCGCATCCGGCCTTCTCCAACTCTTTAATCTGGGCAACGGTAGCCGCCACATCGGGTGTTTTTGTCTGCGTCATCGACTGGACCCTCACCGGATTTCCCCCTCCTATTGTCAACTTACCTATTTTGACAGGCCTTGTTTTATCTCTTGTAAACATATTTTTATAAGATTGTCCTGGAAATGAAAACCTTTCTATATTTCGAATTCTTCCTTAAGGAATTTGAAGCAGCCTCCGCTTCTTTTTGGCTGTCAAAAAATCCTACAACCGAAAGCCCTGCACCAGCCATGAGTTTACCAGATACACCGGCATCTGCCAAATCACCCTTAGCCTCCAAAACTACGGGGAAATGAGAACTAACGGAATCCTCAAAGTCGTTGACTAAATTCTCCATAAACCCTCTTTTATCTTTTTCAACAAGCGCCCGCTTAAGTTTTTTGAACTTATCAAAGTTATAGCCGATCTTTTTAGTATCTAAATTTTCATAAATCCAGCCGGTCGAAGGTTTTTCGTCAAGTGGCACAACTACAACCGCCCAAAAAGAAAGGTTGGATTTAATAGGTTTAATTTTGTAAATTCTACCTACACTGCTAAGCTCCGATAAACCGCCGTAGAGGCTGTAGTAAAAATCCTTGCCTAATTTTTTTGAAAACTCTAAAAGATCATTTTCCGAAACTTTAATACCCCAAAGTTCACAAAGCCCCAAAACCGCTGCTGCGCCATCACTGCTTCCTCCTCCAAAACCTGCCTTTACCGGAATCTGCTTTTTAAGTGTTATCTTCGCCCCTAGCTTCTTGCCGCTCATATCCATCAGTAGCTGAGCCACCTGATGAATAAAGTTTTCCCCGTCCGTCGGGACTTGAGGGTCATCACAAATAATTTCAATTCCATCATTAGCCTTTTCAAATATAAGCTCGTCACAAATATCCAACTGACAGTCTAAATAAGAAACAGGGAAAAAGCCGTCTTTTGATTTTCCGGGTTCTATATGGATTCCCAAGTCCAGCTTGGCAAATGCTTTTTTGGTTATTATCTTTGGCACAGCAACACTTGTGAGATAGCTTGAATTCCCAAACCTTTGCCAAAAGCAGTTAATCCTTCACCGGAAGTGAAAGTTATTCCGACGCAGTCACTGGCAATTGAAAGAATCTCGGCAATTTCGGCTTTCATTTTCTTAATAGTCTCAAGGTCAACCCGAGGCTTTTTGGCTTCAACTGACACGGAAACGTTAACAACCTGATATTTTTTCTCCGACGCCCGGCCAGCAATATGCCTTAAATATTCACGGCTATCTGTTATCCCTTTTTTGCACATTGCATCAGACCAGGTCGAAAGCGAATCCCCTCCAATAGCCGAAGAAATTGCGTTACAAAGGCTATGTAAAATAACATCTGCATCGGATTTACCTTCAAGCCCTCCGGTCTTAGATACCTCAACTCCACCCAAGACCAAAGACCTTTTGGATTTGGAAAATCTATGTGAATCTACTCCAAT
>CAZEDQ010000021.1:0-628 GCA_964511055.1 uncultured Gammaproteobacteria bacterium | reverse complement strand
CCTAAAGACGTTATTCATAATTTTTTGCAAATGTTTTCAATATCTGCCCTGCGACTGTCAAATCTTCAACAAAAGTTATTTTCATATTAACATTTGAGCAAGGCACAATCTTCGGCCTCACCCCTGCCCTTTCCAAAAGCTGGGCATCGTCTGTTCCGATAAATTTTTGCTTTTTAGCTTTTGTAAACGCCTTCCATAAGTTTGAAAATGTTGCAACCTGAGGTGTTTGCGCATACCACGAAAATTGGCGGGGCGGAGTCTCTGAAACCAAACCGCTTTTCGTTGAAATTTTAACAGTATCCCGTGCCGGCTGTGCCAAAAGTGCCGCTCCAAACTGACTTGCTGCTTCAAAAACTTGCTTGATCTCCGTTCTGGTTACAAACGGGTTTGCGCCGTTATGAACACCAACCAAATCCGAGTTTTTCATTCTAGGTTTAATCCTTTTTAAAACTTCAAATGTCGATTCCTGCCTTGTTGCCAAAGATGCCACGTAATCTTTTACTTTCCCAAATCCATACTTTTTGAAAATTGCCCTGATCTTCGGAATATCTGCACCGGAAGCGGAAACAATAATTTCGTCAACCGCTTTACTCTTCTCAAAGGCCAAAATAGTCCAATAAATTAAAGG
>CAZEDQ010000020.1:2383-12291 GCA_964511055.1 uncultured Gammaproteobacteria bacterium | reverse complement strand
CCACTTTGACCCTCTGTCAAAATCAACCTGTTTGGGATAGAATACTCTTGTTTTTCGGCTTTGCTTTTCATTTTAAGTTTTCATAAATTAATGGCAAGAATAGGATTTTTCCAAAAATTAATTATTAAGTCTGCCAGCTGGGTTTTGGGCATGTTGACCTGGTTTATCAGGCTTGTGGCGTTTATAGGCGATGTAACGATATGGGTTCTTAAGCAAATTACAAAAAGCCTTTTTCTGACTTTAAAAAAGTTTAATTTGGACTTAATAAAAACCGCTCCGGTTAAAACCACCCGTAAGTTTCTTGGGTACCCACTTATCAAGGAGGAGAGAAGTTTTAAAGTAGGGCTAGTTATGATATTCATGGTCATATTTAGTTCATGGTATATAACCCGTGACCTTCCAAGCCCAAAACAGCTTGAGAGTAGACAAATTCCCCAAACAACAAAAATTCTAGACAGAAACGGCCAGCTTTTATATGACATTTACCTTGACCAGAACAGGACTGTAGTTCCGCTTTCGGAGATACCCGATAATTTGAAACATGCGACTATTGCCATTGAGGATAAGGACTTTTATAAGCATAAAGGATTTGACGTCTGGGGCATTGCAAGGGCTTTTAGGCAAACGGTTTTTGCGGGCGATATTCAGGGCGGGTCAACAATTACACAGCAATTGGTAAAAAGCGCTTTTCTTTCTCCCGAGAGGACACTAACGCGCAAAGCAAAAGAGTTATATTTGGCATTTCGGGTAGAGATGGCGTTTTCAAAGGACCAGATACTCGAAATGTACTTAAACCAAGTTCCGTATGGTGGAACGGCCTTTGGGGTTGAGGCAGCGGCAGAACAATATTTTGGCAAACACGTACAAGACTTAGACCTTGCGCAAAGTGCGCTTCTGGCAGGCCTTCCGGCTGCCCCTTCCTACTATTCACCTTATGGGCAAAACCCACAAAGGGCAAAAGACCGCCAGCTTTTAGTCCTAAAGCGGATGGTCGATGAACACTTCATCCAACAAAGCCAGGCGGATGAGGCGGCGAAAGAACAATTGCAGTTCAAACCTTCAACAACAAACATTAAGGCTCCTCACTTTGTAATGTTTGTCCGTGAATACCTGGCCGAAAAATATGGTGATGCTGTTGTTTCCAGGGGCGGGCTTAAGGTTACTTCCACTTTGGACCTTAGTTTACAGGAAAAGGCCGAGCAGATAGTAAAAGACAATATTGATAAACTTGCCAGTCTTCATGTAACAAACGGGGCCGCATTGGTAACAAAACCGGGAACCGGTGAAATACTGGCCATGGTCGGTTCAAAAGATTATTTTGAACAGTCAATAGACGGGGCGGTAAATTTAACTACAGCACTAAGACAGCCGGGGTCCTCAATTAAACCAATCAACTACGCGACTGCCCTTGAGCATAAACTGATTACGCCGGCAACAATTATAATGGATGTTCCAACAACTTTTTCCAGCGGACCAAGGCCATATAGGCCTGTTAATTATGACGGTAAATTCCATGGTGCAGTTACTGTTAGAAACGCGCTTGGGAATTCTTTTAATATTCCGGCGGTTAAGGTTCTTGCCTTGAATGGCGTGCCGGCTATGATTACCCAGGCGGAGGCGATGGGGATTACAACATTTACAGACCCTTCACGCTACGGCCTTTCGCTGACTTTAGGCGGCGGCGAAGTAAAAATGGTGGATATGGCAACTGCGTTCGGAGTGTTTGCAAACCAAGGCAAACGTGTTGATTTGACTCCTGTTTTGAAAGTTGAAGATGCCCAGGGACATCTACTTGAAGAATACGCCCAGAAGACGGGCAAACAAGCACTTTCACCGCAAACTTCGTTTTTGATATCTTCTATACTCTCCGACAATTCGGCAAGGCTTATGGAATTTGGTTCATCAAGCGGGCTGGTTGTGGCAGGAAAAACTGTTGCTGTAAAAACCGGTACTACAGATGACAAAAGGGATAACTGGACAATAGGCTATACGCCAAGCTATTTGACCGCAGTTTGGGTTGGCAATAATGACAACACGCCGATGAACCAGTATTTGGCTTCAGGAATTACCGGAGCCGCACCAATATGGAACCAGATAATGGCATATATCCTAAAGGATAAAATTAACGAATCTTTTAATCTTCCTAGCGGTGTTGTCGGAATAAATATTTGCGGCACAACGGGCGGGGCAAAAACAGATTCCTGTCCAAACAACCATTTTGAATACTTTATAACCGGGACCGAACCCAAACAAGATACTTTTGTCAAGGCGAAAGTATGGGTTGATAAATCTACGGGGCTGGTTGTCCCTGCGGGATCACCTAACGCGGAAGAGCAAGAACAAATTGTTGTAAAGGACGTCTACCAGGAAAAATCTTACTGCGTTTCATGCCCGCAAACCGCCGCTCCTCCTACACCGACACCAACGCCTGCAACAACCCAATAAACAAAGATTACTTATTTTTCCGCATAGAAAACACCATGTCCCAATAAACCTACTTGGAAACCATCATGGAAAGCGAACGTTGATTTAAGAGTGCCCACAAGAGATTCCGGAAGGATTTTAAACTTTTCGGCAATCGCGATTAAAGAGTAAGCAAGTTTAAGAAATGTATATATCCAGGTAGTTTTAATGGAGACGACATCGGCATTATCCCAATATTTTATATTTTTAAAACCCGTTTTTTTTAAATCTTGTCTAAATGACATTTCTGATGCAAGATTATCCAGCAAAAACCCTTCGTTAAAATTTGCAAGTATAGATTTATCAACATGTGTTATTGGATTTCTTGCAAGTAGAAAGTCGGCTATAATCAAACGTCCATTTTTCTTAAGTATCCTTTTTGCTTCCCTCAAAAAATCTGATTTATTGGTAGCATGGCAAACACTCTCTATTGCCCAAACAATATCAAACTGGCTAGCTTTGAAATTAGTTTTAAGGTAATCCATCCGATAATATTTTATTTTGGTAGAAAGACGAAGTTTTTTTGCCAGCTTTTTTGCTTCTCTAAGTTGTACTTTTGAAATTGTGACCCCGACTGTTTTTACGTTGTAGTTTTTAACCAGCCAGATACAACTGCCTCCAACTCCACAACCGGCATCAAGAATATAGTCGCCGTCTTTTACACCAGCTTTTCTTGCAAGAAACTTGTTAACGTTTAACATGGCCTCCTTTTTGCTATTAGTTTCCGGTTCCCAAAAGCCTATATGAAAACCGTAACTCGAGCCGAAATAAACGTTGTAAAATGGAAGGATAGTGTCATAATGACGTGCAACTTTGCCTGTTTCCATGTGGATTTTTGAAAAATGATCCGTTTGATTATAGTTTAATAATATTTATCCGAGCAACTATATAATTTCTCCTTTGATATATCTCATTGCTTCGCGCTGAGATATAATTTCCCTACTATGGCAAAAAGAATTTACATTGCGCAGGCTATTCCTTATGTTAATGCAGCGCCGCACGTGGGGCACGCGCTTGAATACGTGCAGGCCGATTGTCTGGCAAGGTTTTACCGCGTGTCGGGATACGAAACTTTTTATTCGGACGGCGCGGATGAAAATTCGTTAAAAAACGTCCAGTCGGCGGAAAAAGAAGGCGTGCCGGTTAAGGAGCTGGTTGATAAATATTCAAAGAAGTTTTTCGACCTTAAAGATGCTTTGAACCTGACTTTTGACTTTTTCAATAGGACTTCATCAAAGGACCATTTTTCGGGTGCGCAAAAACTTTGGTCACTTTGCAAAAAAGAAGATATTTACAAAAAAAATTATAAAGGACTTTATTGCGTCGGTTGTGAACTCTTCTACACTCCTGATGAATTGGTTAGCGGAAAATGTCCGGAGCATTTAACTGTGCCGGAAGAGGTTGAGGAAGAGAATTATTTTTTCAAGTTATCCAATTACCAGAAGTTTTTGGCAGATCTGATTAAAAAAGATAAGTTGTTGATTGTTCCCGGAACACGTAAAAATGAGGTGCTGAGTTTTATCGAATCAGGACTTAGTGATTTTTCGATTTCCCGTTCGCGCGAACGGGCGCGAGGTTGGGGTGTGCCTGTGCCCAGCGATGATTCCCAGGTAATGTACGTATGGTTTGATGCTTTGACAACATACTTGACGGCACTGGGCTATGGAACGGATGACCATAAACTTTTTGATAAATTTTGGAAAGACCCAAGCACTAAAAAAATCCAGGTTTTAGGAAAAGGCATTATCCGTTTCCATGCGGTTTATTGGATTGCAATGTTGGCGTCGGCCGGATTGGCTTTGCCGGACGAAGAATTTGTGCACGGTTATATTACGGTAGACGGACAGAAAATTTCCAAAACACTGGGAAATGTGATTGATCCGTTTGATTTAGTGGCTGACTTTGGTACCGAGGCAGTTAGATTTTATCTTTTGCGGGAGATTCCGGCGTGGGGAGACGGAGATTTTTCGATCCAAAGGTTTAAAGATCTCTATAACGGCGAGTTGGCAAACGGTCTTGGAAATTTAGTGGCGCGGGTTGCAAGGCTGGCAAGCGATACAAATTTAGCTTTGCCTCCAAAAAAGAACTTTACGTTTAAAAAAACAGTGTCTGAAAATTTGAAAAAATACCGTTTTGATTCGGCCATTCTTTCACTCTGGGATGACATTTCGGTTTTAGATAAAAAAATTAATGAGGAAAAGCCATGGGAACTGGAGGGGGCTGATTTAAAACGTGTTATTTCCCCGATTGCGCAGGAAATCCGAGAAATTGCTTTTAACTTGACACCATTTATGCCGGAAACATCTGCTGCCATTTTGGAGCAGTTTACAGGTAAAATCACGGCACAAAAACCGCTTTTTCCCCGCCTACACTAAAGTTTTGGCGAGGCAAGATTGAATTTAAATGCCAGTAGATTCGCACGCACATTTAGAATTGTTTGAGGATTTGGATGATGTTCTCGTCCGGGCAAAGGAGGTTGGTGTTTCCAAAATAATTACGATTGGAACAACGCTTGAAACTTCAAGGAGGGCAATACAAATCGCGGAAAATTTTTCGGATTCTGAACTTGAAATTTATGCAACATGCGGTATTCATCCAAACGATGGTGCAGAAGAAGTGGAAAACTTGGGGCTTGGCAACGTGATGAAACAATTACAAAAAATTGCAAAATCATCCAAGAAAGTTGTCGGCCTTGGAGAATGCGGGCTGGATTATTTTTTAGAGACCAGTGACCAGAGACCAATTACTAGCAAAACTGATAAGGCTTTTCAGAGAAAATTGTTTAAGGAACAAATAACATTGGCGGTTGATTTGGACTTGCCGTTGGTTGTCCACTGCAGGAATGCCTGGGACGAGATTTTTGAACTATTAACATTTAACCATGAACAATTGGCTAATTTAAGAGGGGTTTTTCATTCCTGGACCGGGGATGTTGAGGCGATGAAGAAAGCGGTTGATCTTGGTTTTTATATATCTTTCTCCGGAATTGTGACGTTTAAAAATGCTGTCGACGTTCAAGAAGTTGCTAAAGCTGCGCCGGTTGAGAAAATTATTATTGAGACCGATTCCCCTTTTCTTGCACCGGAACCTGAGCGCGGAATGCGAAATGAGCCGAAAAATGTTAAAATGGTCACCGACTTCATCGCAAATTTACGCGGTCTATCTCCTGATAAAATAAAGAGTATAACGACGCGTAATGCTGGTGAGGTTTTTGGAGTATGGTAAAAGACTTTGTTGAAAAATACGATAAGCAGGTCCACCGGTTTCTGGAAATCTTGCCCGGGACATTTTCGTGGACTTTAATCTTGTTTCCGCTGTGGGGTTCTTTCTGGATCCCCCATTATGTTGCCTATTACATTATTTTATTTGATATTTTTTGGTTTTATAAATCGGGGGCACTGGCAGTAAGTTCGATAATTTCCCACTTAAAACTTCGAGCGAGCGAAAAATACGACTGGCTTGGGGACGCTAAAAAACTTAAAGGTTACAAAAAAATTCACCATTTGGTAATTGTGCCAACATATAAAGAACCCCTCCACACTCTTGTCCGTGGCGTGGATTCACTTGTAAAACAAGATTTCGACAGGAAACAGATTTCGGTTGTTCTGGCTTTTGAGGATAGGGAAGGGAAAGACGCAAGGGAAAAAGCAAAAGTTTTAAGCGCAAAATATAAAAAATATTTTGCCAATTTAATAGTTACATTTCACCCCGATATAGCCCGGGAAGTTAAGGGTAAATCCTCAAATCAGGCGTATGCGGTGAAAATTGCCAAGAAAGAGTTAATCGGCAAGCAAAAGCGCGATATCAAAATGATTACAGTTACTTCAAAGGACGCAGACGGCGAACTCTCAAGCAAATATTTTTCCTGCCTTACTTATAATTTTTTAACAAGCGGCCGCAGGTACCTCGCTTTTTGGCAACCGGTAGTTTTATTTTACGCAAATATTTGGAGAGTGCCGGCCCCAATTCGTGTTATGAGTTCCCTTTCTTCGGTTTGGCAGACCGCTTTAAATTCAAGGGCAGACCGTTTGGTCAACTATTCAATTTATTCAACCTCAATGAAGCTTTTGGATGATGTCGGATATTGGGATGTCGATGTAATTCCTGAAGATTTTAGGATATTTTTCAAAAGCTTTTTTGCCAAAGACGGAAAAGTAGATGTTGAACCAATATTCCTGCCGGCAATAACAGATGCTGCCGAATCAACAAGTTACTTTAAGTCCCTTGTCAATTTGTATGAACAGGAAAAACGCTGGGCCTGGGGGGTTTCCGACGACGCTTATTTTATAAAAAGATGGCTTACTTATACCCATATCCCATTTTGGCAAAGGACAATTAGGGTAATTAAAGTGTTAGAAGACCATTTCCTCTGGCCTGTAAACTGGTTTGCAATAACGCTTGGGGCTACTATCCCCGTCCTCTTAAACCCAGTCTTTGCTCAAACCGTAATGGGCCAAAATTTGCCAAGGATTTCGTTTGGAATCTTAACAACATGCTGGATATTTTTGGGAATCGTTCTTATTGTTGATTTAAGACAAAGGCCAAAAAGAGCAGAGCATGCCACTTTATTTAAAAAACTGACAATGCCTATCGAGTTTATACTGATGCCGGTTGTAACTTTGATTTTTACGGCCCTTCCAGGAATTGATGCGCATACAAGGCTGATGTTGGGCAAGTATTTAGAGTATAGGGTGACAGAAAAAGTATAAAATGTTTATGGTGGTCACCATTTCTACGAATAAGCAGAGCTTTTCTACGAATAGAGTAACAGAAAAGGTATAGGTATCTTTAAAAGTAGTTACTCTGTTCCTTGCTTCGCTCGATGAAAAAATCTCGCTACGCAAGCAAATACGTGTTACCGAAAAAGTTTAGACTAGATCAAAAGATTTTAGGAGTCCCGGGCGACTTCTTTATAATTGCTGCGATATTTCTTGTTTTTTCCTTACTCTTTAGCCTGCTTGCAGTTACAAGACACAACCATTTCCAATCGCAGGGAATAGACTTTAGCGTTTATGACCAGGCGTTGTGGCTTTACAGCAGGTTTGAAAGGCCGTTTTCAACCGTTGGTGGAAATTTTGACCTGGCAGACCGGTTTAGGCCAATTATGCTTCTTATATCACCGCTTTATTGGTTTACCGGCAATGAACGTGTGCTGTTAATCTTTCAGGCAGTTATTCTTTCGTCGGCTGTTTTCCCTGTCTGGCTTATCGCAAGAAGATATTTACCTTGGATTCTGGCTGTTGGTATTGCGTTTGTATACGTTGATTTTATAGGAATTCAGGCTGTAAACGCCTATGACTTCCATGAAATGTCTGTGTTGCCTTTTCTTTTGGCTTGGCTATTTTATTTTCTGGAGAAAGGTTATTGGAAAAGCTTTTTTGGCGCCTTAATACTTTGTCTTGCAGTGAGGGAACATGTTGGGTTAATCCTTTCTTTTTTGGGAATTTATATTTGGACAGCGAAGAAAAACCTAAAAATTGGGGTAGTTACATCAACAATTTCCATCACCTGGTCGGTTGTTGCCATAAAGTGGGTTATGCCGCTTTTGGGGCAGCACAGTTACGACACTTTTGTGATGCCTGGAGATTCTCTAGGTGGTGCGGTCACCGGTTATATTCGCAGTCCGGTATTTGCGGTAAAATCTTTTTTTCTTCCGTTTGAGAAAATCGAGACTTTATTTTGGACGTTTTTTTCGTTTGGTTTTTTGCCACTTATTGCTTTTAGTTTGATACCAATAATTGGATTTCAGTTTGCCTCAAGATTTTTAGATTTAATGCACCCAATCCGCTGGACTATTTACTACCACTATAGTGCGGAGTTGGCTGTTTTAATGTCGGTTGCAACAATTATTGCTGCCGGCAAAATTATAAAAAGATTTGGCAGGTCAAAGAAGATAGTATTAATATTGTTGATCCTTGTTTTGGTGCCTCATTTTGTGACTAACGCTATTTTGCATGCACCTTTGAAAAATTTATTAAAGCGGCAATTTTGGCAAAACCAACCCTGGACTGGTGACAACAAGATAATCTTATCTTTGATCCCTAAAAATGCATCTGTTGCCTCGCAAAACAGTTTATTGCCCCACATGTCACATAGGAGGGAAATTTTCCTTTTACCAAAAGTGTCCGAGGCAGATTATATTATGGTAGATTTGCACCCGGGACAAGATAATTGGGACTTTTACACAAGTGATTTAGCCGGTACCAAATTACAAATGAAACAGATTATTTTAACAGGAAAATACAAGGTCGTGGCTTCTGCCGGTGATTCATATTTATTGAGACGGCAGGGCAAAAATTTGACACATTAGTTTTCACTTGGTAAAGTCCCAGTTTAATGGACTTGTCACTGCCTGATCCTCTCCGGCGAAAGCATATTTTGGCTCTTTGGTCGATTTCGGCCATCGTAGTTGCCGCTACTTTTTTTTTAGGTCTGTTTTTAGTTTCCCATAACAAAAACATCCAATTACTGATCAATCCAAAGTTAACCGCCAAGGCAAATAATGAAGTTTTTGGTTTTGCGCCTTTCTGGTCGCTTTTGAAAATGGACAATATTGATTGGAGCACACTTACAACATTTGCATATTTTTCCCTACCGGTTGATGCGGGCGGCACAATTGACAGAAATTCATATGAGTGGCAGGTGTTTGGCGGGAATAAGCTTGCTTCGCTTTTTAATAAGGCAAGCGAGTTTGGGGTTCGCAGGGTTGTGACTTTAACCCAAATGGATGCCGGCACTATTGAAAGTTTTCTTACAAACCAGGACTCCTGGCAAAAACTTACCGACGAGTCGGTTGATATTATAAAAAACAGAAACTTAGACGGAGTAAACATTGATTTTGAATATATTCCTTCCAATGATTACCTAAAAAAACAGTTTTCCGATTTTGTAGAGTTTTACAGCAGACAATTGCATGAGAGGCTCGAAAATCCATATATTACAGTCTCGGTCCTGGCTTCTTCTGCCCGGTTTAACAGAATATATGACATTTCTTCTTTATCCAAATCTACAGACGGCATATTCATGATGGCGTACGATTATTACACCCCCGGTTCCGAGTCCATAGGCCCTTCGGCACCGCTTTATGGATACAACAATGGGCGCGGGCCATACTGGTACGACGTCTCAACGGCAGTTGAGGATTTCCTAAAGGTTGCCGATCCCAAAAAGATAATTTTAGGGGTACCTTATTACGGCTGGAATTATCCTGCTTATAATCCCGCCCCAAGAACACAGCCTGTTGTCGGGATCAGGGCAAGTGCGACAACGGCAGATAAACTTGGCACGGATAAAATGCTTGCGACAACCCCTTTGGGTGGCTGGGACGATACGGCAAAGGTTTCCTGGCGGGGTTACTGGGATGGCAATGGATGGCGTGTTGTTTATATGGAGGATAAAAAATCCCTTGCGGCAAAATTCGATTTTGCCAGAGAAAAACATCTGGC
>CAZEDQ010000020.1:0-2283 GCA_964511055.1 uncultured Gammaproteobacteria bacterium | reverse complement strand
AATAGGAATGCGGCCTTTGACGAGGCTGAGGCAAAAATTAAAGGCACTAGCAGTTGGCAACCGTCGGGCTGGGGCTCTGGAGAGTACTTAACAACACTGCCTGTTATAAAAGCCGGGGTTGTATTAGATTTTGAAACCGGTGAGGTAATTTGGTCGATGAATTTGAAACAAAAAATTGCACCCGCTTCCCTTTCCAAGTTGGCAACCGTCACTACTGCCCTGGATATTGCCAAGGGTGACTTGCCTATTTTTATTATGCAAACAGCAGCTGATCAAATTCCAACGAAACTGGGATTAATACAGGGAGAAATCTTAAGGCTTGACGAGGCGATTGCTGCTGCCGTCATGACTTCTGCAAATGATGCAACGGAAGCAATCGCCCATAGTTTGGGGCAAGGTTTAGGCGGCGGGGACAGTAAGTTTATGGAGCTTGTTAACCTGAAGCTTAAAAAATTGGGGGCGGTTGATTCGAATTTCACGACAGCAACCGGCCTGGACGACAGTAGCCATTATTCAACAATTTACGACCTTGCCTTAGTTGCCCATAATGCCAAGGTTAATTATCCGGTTGTTTCCGCCGATGCAGCTTCCTTATATAAACGTCTTGACGCCAACCAAAACCATAAACTTTACGATTTGCCCAACTGGAACGCACTTTTGGGAACATATCCCGGGGTAGACGGACTAAAAATCGGCTATACGGAAAATGCAGGTTACTCGACTATTGTGACAGCTGCGCGTGACGGTAAAAAATTGATGGCGGTTGTTATTGGTGCAAATTCGATTGAGGACAGGGAAAAAGCCGCCGCGACACTTCTTAATTACGGTTTTGAAAAATACGGCATCGCCGCATATCCTGTTAACAGTCTTGATTTAACGAAAAGGTTTAATGATTGGAAAGAACAGTTGACTGCGGCAAATTAACTGCAAATTCAAAAGTTCGAATTCTTGTCCGCCAGCTCTAAATAGCTTCATTTTTGTTTAATTTTCTAAATATTGTTATATTGAAAGTGTGAGAAGAGGTTTTGCACCAATTATCATAATCATAGCTATTATTGCAGTTGGAATTGCTGGGATTGCTTTTTATAAACTAAAATCCAAAAATCCTCCTAAAACTAATACAACTGTTCAGACAATTAAACCGAGTCCAATAGTTACAACCAGTCCACAAGTTACGAAACCACAGGACAATGTTGAGCAAGCGATAAAAACTCCGCTCAATTACGTGCCAATGAATTTATCAAGCGTTATTAACGATAGGTTTCACTTGGATATTAATACAATCTCAAGTAGCCCTGTTAAACCTGTGGAATGTCTAAGGGCAGACAAAGAACCAAATTTCCCAATCGTAGATCTCAGCAATGTTATAAATAGAGTTTCTGATTCCAATATACTCAAGTTCACTAAGCAAATAGAGAACTATAAGTTTTCAGACGAAGAAAAAGTCGCCTATTCCAACGGTAGTGTAGTCATACTTAATCAGGGCAAAAGTTCCACCAGAACGATTGGCTATAAGCAAATATGCAAATTAAATGAGGCTTACTTTTTTATGTTTTCAGGGACTGGTCCAACAGTTAGGATAGGTGGTGGAGGATCTCCTCCTAGTCATATTGCTTATACGGACAGTAATGGCAACCTAACAGTCGTCGATCAAATTTATTCTAAAATGAATTATATTACCCTACCTCTTAGTTCGAACCCTCAAGACCCGTCAATTCCGACTTCAACAGTTGGTATAGCCTATTATGGCTGCCGTTCCGTCTATGCGGCAAATCAGACGGAAGTTTTGATAGGATGCGGAGGTGGAGATGGCGGTGCCGGTAGTTCTAGCATTTTCCGAGTTGATTTATCTAGCGGTCTTATCCAAGAGAAGGCTTTTTGTTTCGGTGCTGGTGGAGGTAAATATGCTGAGCTTTGTTATAATCAGAGCGGCCAAGTATATTACCAAAAACTCCAATAGTTATCAAAGCTCTCATTTGCCACTATTAAAGTAGCCAAAACGCTAATTAATTTAAGAATACAATTGATTTTTGATAAACCAACTCAGGATATTTTAATATCTGTAAGTTCGGAAATTATCAACAACTCCCACCCGATTTTAAGTTTGATGCCTAATGTTTAGTCAGTTTTTCGTTTTGCTGAGGCTTAAGACGCCGGCGAGGGAAATTATGGAGATAACGGCGGCGCTAACAAAAAATGTAAAAAGTGCCGATAAAATTAGCGAAAATAGATTAGTATAAGGAAGTTTGGACATAAGGGTAATAATTACGGAAAAGCCAAGAG
>CAZEDQ010000019.1:1424-12314 GCA_964511055.1 uncultured Gammaproteobacteria bacterium | reverse complement strand
AAAGGTATAAAGTACCAGGGAGAATTTATACGCAGAAAAGCAGGAAAAGCTGTAAAAGCTGCCGGAGGTGGAGCATGACCGGTAAGAGCCAGAAAAGGATTACAAGGCACATGAGACTAAGAAGAAAAATTAATGGTAACAACGATATACCCAGGCTTACTGTTTTCAGGTCGGCAAAATACATCTATGCCCAAATTATTAGTGATGAAAATGCAAAAACCTTGGCATCATCGTCAGATATAAAGATGAAAAAGACAAATATTAAAAACGAAGAAAATAAAATAACCGTTAAAATGCAAACAGCTTTCGCAGTAGGCCAAGATATTGCCTCAAAGGCCTTAGCAAAAAAGATTAAAAAAGTGGTCTTTGACCGTGCGGGATATAAATTCCATGGTCGCATTAAAGCACTGGCTGAAGGTGCAAGGAAAGGGGGATTGGTCTTTTAATGGCAAGAGAAGATAGATATCCACAGGAAATTAAAGAATTTGACGAAAGGGTAATTCAAGTAAATAGGGTTTCTAAAAAAACCAAAGGTGGGAACCAAATGAGCTTTTCGGTTTTGGTTGTTGTTGGCGACAAGAAAGGACGTGTAGGCGTTGGTCTTGGAAAGTCTAAAGATGTGGCATCCGCTATAAGAAAAGGTGTCAGCCTTGCAAAAAAACACCTGATAACAGTTCCAATCAAAAACGGCACCATTCCTCACGATATCTATATTAAGCGTGGCGCCGCGAAAATTTTATTGAAACCCGCCCCGGAAGGATCTGGAGTCATTGCCGGCGGAGCTGTCAGGGCGGTTGTAGAAGCGGCAGGAATAAGAAACATCTCAAGCAAGGTACTAGGGACAAAAAACCAGGCGTCAAACGTATACGCAACACTGGAAGCAATGGGGAGTTTCCTAAAATGAAAATGGAAAATTTAGTCAAATTTAAAACAAAAAGTGCAAAAAGAATAGGCAGGGGCCAGGGATCGGGAAAAGGTAAAACATCAAGCCGCGGTACTAAAGGTCAAAATGCCAGAAGTAAATTACCTATAACTCATTCTCATTACGAAGGTGGTCAACGGCCATTAATAAAGAGATTGCCTTATAGACGTGGTAAAGGAAATCCTAAGATTTCAAAAAAACCAATCTCCGTCAATATCGGGGCTCTTAACACATTTCCCAAAAGTGAAGTTGTTACAGTCGAGTCGCTTATTAAATATAAAATAGTTGAAAAAAATGACGCAAAACACTATGGAGTAAAAGTGCTTGGCGTGGGAGATTTAAACATCCCGCTAACTATAAACGTTAAGGTTTCAAAAAGCGCTGCTGAAAAAATTAAAAAGGCTGGTGGAAAAATATTAACGGAAAAATCCCAATAAAGTGAAATATTTAAGTTTACTGCTCAAAATCTTTAAAGTTAAGGACCTAAGAAAGAAAATTATTTTTACAGCCCTCATTTTTTTGGTATTTAGGATTTTTGCCCAGGTACCGGTTCCGGGTGTTGATATCCTTTCACTTAAGCGGTTATTTGCACAAAGTCAGTTATTGTCACTATTGGATATTTTCTCAGGCGGCACACTGGCAAATTTTTCTGTGATGTCACTTGGTTTAAACCCATACATTAACGCAAGCATCATTATGCAGCTATTGCAAATGGTTTTCCCAAAGCTTGAGGAACTTGCAAAAGAGGGGGAATCGGGACGGGAAAAAATTAATCAGTACACAAGGTATTTAACTGTGCCTCTTGCAGCAATACAAGCATTCGGAATTTACATACTGCTTCGGAATGCCAGCCTTTTGACAGCGATTACCCCTCTTACACTTTTATCCTTAGTTCTAACGATAACAGCAGGCACTATTCTTTTAATGTGGCTTGGTGAGTTAATTTCGGAAAGGGGTGTCGGTAATGGTATCTCGATGATAATTTTTGCGGGGATTGTCGGACGGCTGCCTATCAGCTTGTTTCAGCAAATATCGGTTTTTGATCCATCACAACTTAGAAACATCATAATCTTTGCAATCATGGCCTTAGTAGTTGTAGTTTCTATCGTAATCGTTACAGAAGCCCAGAGGCCGATTAAAGTCCATTATTCCAGGCGGGAGGCCCAAGGTGCACAAACCAGCGTATCCAGCTTTATCCCATTCAGAGTTAACCAGGCAGGTGTCATACCGATAATTTTTGCAGTTTCCCTAATCCTGCTCCCATCAACATTTGGAAGGTTTTTTGAAAGGTCACCCAACATCTTTCTTGCTAATCTTGCACAGGAAATGCAAAGGTTATTTACACCGGGCGGTAATATTTACAGCGCGGTTTATTTTCTACTGGTTATTATATTTACCTATTTTTACACAACTGTTGCATTCAATACTAAACAAATTTCCGAAATGTTGATGAAGCAAGGAGGTTTTTTGCCGGGTATTAGGCCGGGAAGCCCAACAAAAAAATATCTGGATTATGTATCACTGAGAATTACTCTTTTTGGCGCGATATTTTTAGGCATCATCGCAGTATTGCCCTCAATCGGCCAGCGTTTAACAGGAATGGATAATCTGTTAATTGGTGGGACAGGGATTCTGATAGTTGTTGCAGTTATTTTAGAAACAACCAAACAGATAGAATCACAACTGGTGATGAGTGATTACGACGCTTTCTTAAAAAGAAGAGGCTAAATTATGAAATTTATTTTTTTAGGCATCCAGGGATCTGGAAAATCGACGCAAGCAAAGATGCTCGCGGAAAAATTAGGATTACCGTACATTGAGATGGGTCAACTTTTCCGTGATAAAAGAGCTGATGATGACGAAGATGCTCAAAAAATCCGCCAAACGATCGATCAGGGAAAATTAGTTCCCGACGAGTTGGCCAAACGCACATTAAAACAAAGACTGGCAAATCCAGATTGCCAAAATGGATATGTTCTTGATGGCTACCCCAGAAACGAAGCGCAGTTAACTGTACTTGATAAAGATATCGACATAGTTTTTAATATAAAAATTTCTGATTCCGAAGCAATAAAACGGTTGATGCTTCGGGGACGACATGATGATACCCAAGAGTCTCTGCAAAAAAGAATGGGCTGGCACCATAGGGAAACAGAGCCATTATTATCCAGCTTCAAAAAGATGGGAATTCTTGAAGAAATAGACGGCGAAAGAACAATTGAAGAAATACAAAAGGATATTGAAGGGAAAGTTTCAAATTATGAAAAGCAACTGGATCAAATCTGAAAAGGAAGTAGAACTTATGAAAAAATCAGGACAAATTGCAGCATATGCATTAAAAAAAGTTCGAGAAAATATTAAGCCTGGAGTAAGTTGCAAATTTTTGGACGACATTGCCCAGCGGGAAATAGAAAAACTTGGAGCTACCCCCTCATTTATGACTGTTGAAAATTACCAATACACAATTTGTACAACAATAAATGAACAGGTTGTACACGGCATCCCGACAGACCGCATTTTAAAAGATGGTGACATAATTGGGATTGACATAGGAGCTCTTTACAAAGGATTTCACAGCGACTTGGCTATCACCGTCCCCGTAGGTGATGTTTCTTCCGATATTCGAAATTTTCTCTCTTGTGGTGAAAATGCCCTGAAAAAAGCTATTAAAAAAGCCATGCCGGGCAACAAGATTGGAGATGTATCTTCATCTATTCAGGATTCGGTTGAAACCGCCGGTTACTCAATAGTAAAAGAGCTGACAGGCCATGGTGTGGGGAAAATGCTTCACGAAGAACCCTTTATACCCGGTTTTGGTAAACCTCATTCAGGCCCTGTAATTGCCGAAAACATGACTATCGCAATCGAAGTAATTTACACAAACGGTTCCGGCGAAATTGGTTTGGAAAAAGACAACTGGACAATAACAACGGCAGATGGTTCATTGGGAGGGTTATTTGAACAGACTGTCTTAACAAGCAAATCCGGTCCCGTTGTGTTGACGCCGTACATGTAAATTATGTAAAATAACCGTTCAGACTGATGACGAAACCTGGAGTTATAGAAATAGAAGGAGAAGTAACAGAAGCATTGCCAAACACAATGTTTCGGGTTAAAGTTTCTCAAGGCCAACTGCCAAATATTGAAGGTGACACTATTGTTCTTTGCCATCTTTCGGGTAAGATGAGAATCCATTACGTAAGGATATTGCCCGGGGATAAAGTAAGAATAGAAGTGACGCCATACGATTTAAATAAAGGAAGGATAACTTATAGGTTAGGTTAAAATTATGAAAGTTCAAGCAAGTGTCAGAAAAAGATGTGTAAATTGCAAAATTGTAAAAAGAAAAGGCAGGTTATATGTAATTTGCATAAACCCTCGCCACAAACAAAGACAAGGATAGTTTATGGCTAGAATAGCAGGAGTTGATTTACCAAACGACAAAAGAATTGAGGCTTCATTGCCGTATATTTTTGGTATCGGCCCAACATTGGCAAAAAAAATTATTCTACTTTGCAACATCGATCCGGAGAAAAGAACAAAAAATTTGACCGAAGACGAAGTGAATAAACTTCAGAAAGAAATTGAAAATTATAAAGTTGAAGGGGATTTAAGAAGAGAAATCCAAGGCAACATTAAAAGATTGCAAGAGATTGGAGCTTATAGGGGTACACGCCATGCTAAAAATTTGCCTGCAAGAGGCCAGCGGACAAGGGTCAACGCCCGTACAAAAAGAGGAAAACGGATTACAATTGGTACTGTCAGGAAAGACGTTGTAGCAAAGATGGGAAGCACTCAATCATAAGAAAAACATGGCAAAAGAAATCAAGAAAACAAAAAAAAGTTCGGCAAAACAAGTAAGTCACGCAAGAGCTTATGTCACGGCAACTTTTAACAACACGCTGGTGACATTAACAGATCCTAATGGCCAAACAATTGCCTGGGGATCTGCCGGGGCATCCAACTTTAAAGGAGCCAGAAAATCAACACCGTATGCTGCTACCACAGTCGTAGAGGGAGTTGCTAAAAAAGCAAAAGAGATGGGAGTCCAAAGCGTAGAAATCTTTGTTAAAGGACCGGGACCCGGGCGTGATAGCTCAATAAGGGCTTTTAAAGCAGCTGGTCTAAATATCACCATGATTGCAGATGTTACACCAATCCCACATAACGGGCCGAGGGCACAAAAAAGGAGAAGGGTATAAATGGCTAGATACACAGGACCAAAACATAAATTATGCCGGGCTGAAGGGGTAGCACTTTGCGGCTCCGCTAAATGCCCGGTCACAAGAAAAAATGCCGGCCCGCCCGGTCAGCACGGCCAAAAAGGTAGAAGAAAACAATCCGAATACGCAGTTCAGCTTAGGGAAAAACAAAAAGTAAAAAGGATGTACGGGGTACTCGAAAGGCAATTTCAAAGGTACTACAATCTTGCCTCCAGGAAAAAAGAGGCAACCGGTGAAGCACTGCTAGAAATACTGGAAACAAGGCTCGACAATGCACTTTTTAGGTTAAATTTAGCATCAAGCCGTCCGCAAGCAAGACAGCTTGTTTCCCATGGGCACGTTTTCGTAAACAGCAAAAAGGTGAATATTCCCTCATATAATGTTAAAATTGGCGACGTTATCTCGCTTTCTCAAAAAGCTTCTAGTTTAGAATTTATTAAAAAGCTTTCAGAAGAAACAAAGGAATCTATTATTCCAACTTGGCTTGAAAAGAAAGCAACTGTTGGCAAAGTTAAGTCAAACCCTAAAAGGGAAGATATAGACGTTGAAGTTAACGAAAGATTAATAGTTGAATTTTACTCAAGATAATTAATATGAAAAAACAAACTTTCAAAGCAAAAGGAGGTGAACTCAAAAAATGCTGGATTTATCTCAAATAGAAGTTGAAACAGAAAAAGAAACAGACGATTTTGGAAAGTTCGTAATTGATCCCCTTGACCAAGGGTATGGCCATACTATCGGAAACTCCCTAAGACGTGTACTTTTAACATCCCTTCAGGGTGCAGCGATTACCCACGTAAAGATATCTGGTGCTCGTCATCAATTTACATCGATGGCAGGTATGTCGGAAGATATTGTCGAATTTATCTTAAACCTTAAGAAAGTTAGGCTCAAAATCTCTTCGGACAAACCGGTTAAATTAACGCTGGATGCTAAAGGTCCGGGGGAAGTCAAGGCCAAAGACATAATTCCGACAGCAGGTGTTGAAATTGTAAATAATGATTTAGTCCTCGCACACTTGGCGGATTCAAAAGCAAGGCTTTCGGCCACCATCTTTGCGGAGAATGGTAACGGTTATTCTCTGGCAGATGAAAGAAAAACAGGTGAAATCGGTGTTATTCCAATTGACGCCAATTTTTCGCCCGTGACAAAAGTGGATTATAAAGTAGAAGCAACACGTGTTGGCCGGGTTACCAACTATGATAAGTTGACGCTTGAAGTGACAACCGATGGGACATTAAAGCCGTCAGACGCACTTAAGCAAGCTTCAAAAATTTTAGTTGACCATTTTACTACAATATACACACCGCAACCGGGCACAAAAAAGCAAAAGGAGCAAGGTGTCCAGTCTCAAGCAGCTGTAGCTGACGATGACTTAAAAGTTTCCCTTGAAGAATTAGACCTCCCTGTTAGGCTTACCAATAGCCTTAAGGCTGGTAAAATTGAAACAATCGGGGACTTTTTGGAAAGAGACAGAAAGGGCTTGATGAAAATGAAAAACATGGGGCCAAAGTCTATCTCCATGGTGGAGGAAAAGCTCAAGGAAAGGGGTATTGAAATAAAGTGAGGCATGCAGTTTTTGGCCGCAAATTAGGCAGAGACACCAATTCCAGAAGAGCTCTTTTAAATAACTTGGCCGGCGCTCTAATAATACATGGTTCTGTAACCACTACTTTGGCAAAAGCAAAATTTGTAAAGCCATATGTAGAAAAAATGGTTACCTCTGCTAAGAAAGATAAGCTCGCGTCAAAGCGTATTCTTGCGTCGTATCTAAAAAAGGCTGCTTTTAAAAAGCTGACCGACGAGATCGCGCCCGGTTTTGACAAAAGGCCGGGTGGTTATGCACGCATTATTAAACTTACCGCAAGGCGTGGCGATTCCGCTGCCATGGCGAAGCTTGAGTTTTTAGAGTGGGATAAATCAAAAGCGTTGAGTTCAAAAACAAAAAATAATAAAGTCGAAAAAAAGGTTAGTGCTAATAAAAAAGGTAACACCAAGAAAGAAACTACAAAAAAAGAAGTGGCAAAACCACAAGTAAAACAAAAGACTAAAAAATGAAAACAATAACCCCCAAAGACATAAAAAGAGAATGGCATCTTATTGATGCGAAGACCAAAATCCTCGGCAGGTTGTCTTCGGAGGTCGCAATGCATCTTATGGGTAAAAACAAAAATATTTATTCCCCCAACCTCGATACTGGTGATTATGTTGTTGTAATAAATGCACAAAAAATCGTACTCTCTGGTAAAAAAGAAAAACAAAAAAAATACTATCACCATTCGGGTTACCCGGGCGGTTTATATATGAAAACCGCAGCACAAATTAGAAGTCAAAAACCTGAAGAGTTAATAAGAAATGCAATAACCGGCATGCTTCCTAAAACTAAGATGGGAAAAATAATGCTTAAAAAACTTCATATATTTCCGGACTCAAGTCATCCATATAAAGACAAATTTAAAAATTAAGAAAAATGGAAGAAAAAGAAAAACAAATATCAAATAATAAATCAAAGCAACATATTCAGGCAGTGGGCCGCAGGAAAGAAGCTGTAGCAAGAGTGCGGTTGGTTCCCGGCAAAGGTCAAACTACTGTCAACGGAATACCAATTGAAAACTATTTTCCCTCGGAGGCTGCCAAAACTAAATATTTAAAACCGTTTCATCTTACAAAATCAGAAGACAAATACTTTGCTTCTATAAAAGTAGCAGGATCCGGTAAAAGTGGACAGCTTGATGCGGTAGTTCACGGAATAGCACGGGCATTAAACGAAGCGAACCGTGATTTTAGGCCGTTTTTAAAAAGAGCCGGACTTTTAACTAGAGATCCAAGAGTTAAAGAACGCCGCAAGTATGGTCTTGCCCAAAAAGCGCGAAAAGGCAAGCAAAGTCCAAAACGGTAGTTTTGGACTTTGCGCAGTCCTTCAATGTCTCACAAGGCCTGTTTTTTAAAGGAAAATTTATTTAGCACCAATATCGCCACCTGCATCTTTAGGCAAGTCAGCGCCTGGTGCTGAAGAATCATTCTCGGGCTTTGGTGATTCTGGAATACGTGTGGTAAAGGGCCCTACAAGCTCCAATGGTGCGTGGTGTTCTCCATCTCCAGGCATAATCGGTTTTTTTACAATAGTTCGCCAAGCTTCCCTGGCACCTTCACGAATCCCCATATCTTATTAATTAGAACACATCCTGAAATTGTTTGTAAAGTTTACAAAAAATGACAAACGAAATCCTCTCCCGTACGAACATGCAAGGATAATTTCGATCTAATCTACCTTTTTTGTTCGGTTATTCAAAGCTTCTCGTCGAATCCTGGCTGATTCGATTGGTGAGAAGGTTAATGGTAGTGGAACTTCCGTCCCTTTAAAAACCGGAGTCACCTCTTCGGGAACTCCGTTGGGAACAGAAGCAAAAGAGGGTTCGCCCTCTCTTCCTCCATTCATGATTAAACCTTAAAAAAACCGCCCGCCATTTCTAGCGACCGTTTTGGAAATTTTACCTCGTGTTATGAATCTCTGTCAACCAGCTTGTCGGGGAGGGGAGAATCGAACTCCCGATACTGCACCCCCAGCGCAGTGTGTTACCACTATACTACTCCCCGCAGTTACCCTAAAATAATACCACTACTTTTTCGCTTGCGAAAAAGCAAAGTTCTTCAAGCGAGCAGTAAACTAATATAAACTGCGAGCGAAGAAGGTCTTTATACTACTCCCCGGCGTCGAAATATTTTATCACCTATTGTGTTTTTATAAAATGTATAGTAAAACTAAACTAATTCTGCCCTTAATTTCTTCATGACTATTGACGCCAAAAAGCAAGCGATTTTAACTGCTATCTCCCAAATTGAAAAAGCCTACGGTAAAGGTTCAATAATGAAGATGGGTGAGTCTGTTGGCAAATTCGAAGTGGATGTAATCCCCACCGGAATTGTCCCTGTAGATTTGGCACTTGGTGTTGGCGGCCTTCCGCGCGGAAGGATTGTCGAAATATACGGCCCCGAAGCATCCGGCAAAACTACACTCACCCTTTCTGCAATTGCCCAGGCCCAAAAAGCAGGCGGTAATGCCGCATTAATAGACGCAGAGCATGCACTCGATCCGGTATGGGCACAAAAAGTTGGAGTAAATTTAGATGACCTTTTAATTTCCCAGCCGGACACAGGTGAACAAGCTTTGGAAATAACCGAAACCCTAATCCGTTCCGGCGCCGTTGATGTTATAGTTGTCGATTCCGTTGCAGCTCTCGTTCCCCGGGCCGAAATCGAAGGCGAAATGGGCGATTCAATGATGGGAGTCCAGGCGCGCTTAATGTCACAGGCGCTGCGTAAACTAACCGGCGTAATATCCAAATCAAAAACGGTTGTCATTTTTACAAACCAGCTCCGCGAAAAAATCGGTGTTATGTTCGGTAACCCCGAAACAACACCCGGTGGCCGGGCTTTAAAGTTTTATTGTTCAATCAGGCTTGATATCAGGAAAATTGAAAATATCAAAGACGGTGACAAAATAATAGGATCCCGCCACCGCGTAAAAGTAGTTAAAAACAAAGTGGCTCCGCCTTTTAGGATTGCCGAGTTTGACATCACCGGGGAAGAAGGGATTTCCAAAGAAGGAGGGCTTTTGGATATCGCTGTCGAAATGGGACTAGTTTCAAAAAGCGGTGCTTTTTACAGATGGGGCACCAAATTAATCGGTCAGGGTAGAGAAAGCGCAAAAGCATATTTTGTTGAACATAAAAAAGACTACGCGCAAGTTGAAAAAGAAATTTGGGCGAAGGTGAAAAAAGGTATGCCCACCAAAACCGACCTGACAGTCAATCATGAAGACGAAGACAGTGGGATTTTAGAAGAAATTGCTGCGGCTTAAATTGTGCCACAAATAACTGCTGTTACCCCCCAAAAGAAAAAACCCTCGAAATACAATATTTTTTTAGATGGACATTTTGCGTTTGGCATAGAAGCCGAAAGCTTAATAAAACATAAGCTTAAAGCAGGTCAAAACTTATCCCAGGAAGAAATAAAAGGGATCATAAAGGAGAATAAACTTGGTAATTTGGTTAATAAATCTTTAAACTTTTTATCATATCGCCCAAGAAGCCAAAAAGAGGTCGAAGATTATCTGGCAAAAAAAATTGCGGCTGCCGAAGAGATTAAATTTAGCCAAGCAAAAGCAAGCAGCCTGGTACCGGAAGTAATTGCAAAATTAAAAAAGTATAAATATATAAACGACTATGATTTTGCTAAATGGTGGTTTGAGTCAAGATTAAAATCAAATCCCAAGGGGCCTAGACTAATTGAAATGGAGCTAAGAGGAAAAAATATAGATGGGCTAATAATAGAAAAAGTATTAAAAAGCTTTTCCAATCAAAAGTCAGTTGCCCTGAAATCTCTAGAAAAGAAACTTCCCAGGTTTAAAAAGTTACCAGAAATGGAATTCAAGAAAAAAGTTTATGCGCACCTGTTGTCGCGGGGGTTTGAATTGGAAATAATTCAGGAAACAATTGCCTTTTTAACAAAAAAACGTTAAAATTCATCTGTTGAGGTATCAAATACAGAAGCAAAATTACTTTTAACATGACCAAAAGTATTTCTAGTTTCCTTCAAATAGAAAGAATCTAATCCCTAAGAGGGCGCTTCTTAGTTGGTTTCAACAATATATGACTTTTTTTGATGACCAAAATAAAAAACACGACGACAAACAGGCAAAAGTTGTAGTCTCAGTCGGCGCCAACAGGGACGACAGGGGCAGCT
>CAZEDQ010000019.1:0-1414 GCA_964511055.1 uncultured Gammaproteobacteria bacterium | reverse complement strand
CATGGCAGTGATGCCAGAAGCATTATTCAGGACGCAAGGGACGAAGCTTTTAAGATTAAAAAGGCAGCCGAAGAAGAAGCCAGAAAGATACGCCAGGAATCCCTCGAAATAGAAAAAAGGATAGCTCAAAAAGAAGAATCGCTGGATTCCAAAATTTTTCAAGTGTCCAAACTGGAAGAACAAATAGATTCAGCACGAAAAGCTCTTGCCAAAAAAGAACAGGAACTTGCCAAAGTTAGAAATGACCTGATAGAAAAGTTAGCCAAAGCCTCTTCTTTTACTGCCCAGGAAGCAAAAAAGCTTCTGCTTGAGAATCTTGAGGAAGAATTAAAAAGTGAAATATCCAAAAGAATCAAAGAATCGGAAGAAAAGATTAAAGCGGAAGCTGCTGCCAAAAGCAAAGAAATCATCGTTAACGCTATGGTTTCCGGCGCAACAGATTGGGTTGCGGAATACACTGTCTCGACTGTCAAATTGGAGTCGGATGACCTAAAAGGAAGGATAATAGGAAAAGAAGGCAGAAACATTCGTGCTTTTGAACTGGCAACAGGTGTAGATGTGGAACTGGACAGCGATATAGCGGGAGAAGTCAGACTTTCTTCATTTGATCCTGTCCGCAGAGAAGTCGCAAGAAGGGCACTTGAAGACCTGGTCAAAGACGCACGAATTCAGCCAACAAGAATCGAACAACTTGTTGAAAAAGCCAAACATGATGTTGCAGGTGATATGTCAGAAGCGGGTAAAAAAGCAGCCAACGAACTCGGTCTTTACAATCTTCCGCAAGAAGCGCTGGACACACTTGGTCGTTTAAAATTCAGATACTCGTATGGCCAAAACCAACTCATCGCAAGTCTTGAAACCGGAAAAATCGCCAAGAAAATAGCCCAGGAAATTGGTGCAAACGAAATAACTTGTGCCACCGGAGGTTTGTTCCATGACATTGGAAAAACAGAAATGGACAAAGAGGGGACCCATGTCCAACTAGGTGTCCAACTAGCCAAAAAATGGGAGTTTCCCCAGCAAATAGTTGACTGTATTGCCCAGCATCACGAAGACGAACCCTTTAGCTCAATTGAATCAATAATCGTCCATGTCGCCGATGCCGTTTCCGGTGCCCGCCCTGGAGCAAGACATGAGGCTGTTGAGGACTATATTAAACGTCTTACCGACATAGAAAATGTTGCAACATCATTTCCCGGGGTAGATAAGGCTTATGCAATTCAGGCGGGGAGGGAAGTAAGAGTCATAGTCCAGCCAGACATAATAGACGATGACGGCATTATTAAACTTGCCCACGATGTTAGACAAAAACTTGAATCACAATTAAATTACCCTGGCCAAATCACTGTCACAGTCATCCGCGAAACAAGGGCAGTTGATATTGCCAAGTAATTTTGACCTTGATATAATAAAC
>CAZEDQ010000018.1:14739-15368 GCA_964511055.1 uncultured Gammaproteobacteria bacterium | reverse complement strand
GCACAAACAACCCCGCAGCCGGCTTCTCAACCCGCAGAACCAAGCGTTCAGCCTAAGCCTATTTCGAAAGGAAAGCCAAAAGTCTTGATTATAGTTATTATTGCGTTACTTGTTATTGCCGGTTTAGTTTACTATTTTGTTTTCAACAAAAAACCTCAACCTTCAATTCCTAAAACCCAAGACTCGCAACAAACCCCACCTGAAACTTCTCAGCCGGTACGTGGAGTCCAGCTTTCAAATGTGGCAATGACCAAAATCGACCCCAAAAAAGGAAATTATCTCGTAGACCCAAAGGGTATGACCCTTTATATTTTCGACAAAGATGAGCTCGGAAAAAGCAACTGCAGCGACACATGCCTTACCAATTGGCCGATTTTCGAGTCACCCCAAGCCCCCCCCGAAAATCTTGAAGGGGACTTCGGTATCATCAAATCCACAAACGGCAAATATATGTATACCTACAAAGGTAAGCCGCTTTACTACTATGCCCAAGACCAACAACCCGGTGACACAAAAGGCGATGGCATAAACGGTGTCTGGCACCTCGCAACGCTTTAAGGCTACACCAGAAAAAGGGCAGGCTCCAAATGTTAACAGAATCATTTGCAAAGGTCTGGCCTTACAGGGAT
>CAZEDQ010000018.1:13915-14729 GCA_964511055.1 uncultured Gammaproteobacteria bacterium | reverse complement strand
GATTTTCGAGTCACCCCAAGCCCCCCCCGAAAATCTTGAAGGGGGCTTCGGTATCATCAAATCTACAGACGGCAAATATATGTATACCTACAAAGGCAAGCCGCTTTACTACTACATCCAGGACAAGCAGCAGGATGACACAACAGGCGATGGCGTCGGCGGTGTCTGGCACCTTGCAAAACCTTAGCCCAAAGCCCAGACCACTCATCATTGACAAAAAATCCTATTCTGCTAAACTCAGCAGACTATGGCAGCTAAATCAATTGCGCTTGTTGCAACAAGCTTTCACAAAAAGCATATTGATGTGATGCTCACAGCAGCCCGAAAAACCGCAGATCAAAAAAAACTAAAGGTCGTCCGGGAAATTTGGGTCCCGGGATCTTTGGAAACACCGCTTGCTCTGCTGAAACTTCTCAAGTCAAAAGACATAGACGGGGCAGTGGTTTTAGGTTTAATCGAACGGGGTAAAACAAAACACGGCCTTGTCATGGGAATGGCAGTAATATCTGCAATCATAGATATACAGCTTAAGCTGGAAAAACCAATTGGTGTTGGAATCCTCGGGCCGGAAATTTTACCCGGCCAAATCAAACCCCGCCTTAAACCTTATGCAGAAGATGCTGTCGTCGCAGTTTGGGAGATGTTAAATCTCAAGTAATTTATGCACCCGATCATTCTCAAGGGGAAAGTTATAAAAGGAAAAAGTAGGGGAGCAGGCCTTGGCTTTCCAACGGCAAATATCAAGCTGCACCAAAAAATGGATCAAGGCATATATATCTCCAAAGTCCATCTAAACAAAAAAACCTATCCGGCC
>CAZEDQ010000018.1:0-13905 GCA_964511055.1 uncultured Gammaproteobacteria bacterium | reverse complement strand
ACTTTTATCGGCGCGGCCGAAACATTTGCTGAAAAAGAGGTTACCGCAGAAAGCTACCTGTTAAACTTCAAGGAAAACCTTTACGGAAAAATAATAAGCGTTACTCTTTTAAAAAAAATCCGTGACAGTCAGAAATTTAAATCGGCAGAAGACTTAATCGCCCAAATGGAAAAGGACAAAAAGGAAGCGCAAATTTATTTTAAAATATAGCTATGTTTAGCGGAATTGTAGAAACAACGGCAAAAGCCCTGAAATTTGAAAAAGCAGGAAATGGCCTGAGGTTATTTTTTAAACAGCCTAAGGGTTTTAAGGTCTCAGCAGGGGAAAGTGTATCAATAGACGGTATTTGCTCAACCGTCGAAAAAAAGACAAAAGAAGGTTTCGGATTCTACTTTATGCCCGAGACTTTAAAAAAAACCACACTTTCCAAGATATCAAGCTCACATTTATTCAACCTCGAAAGACCACTCAAACTTAACAGTTTAGTATCCGGCCATTTGGTTTCCGGCCACATCGACACGATTGCCAAAGTTTCCTCGATCAAAAACGAGAAAGAATCAGCAGTTCTAATAATTAATATCCCTCAAAAATTCACAAAATACATTATTTACAAAGGCTCAATCACCGTAAACGGAGTCAGCCTTACTATTGTATCGACTGGCAACAGTTCCTTTACCGTATCCCTTATCCCATACACGCTAACCTATACAAATTTAGGTCAGCTGAAGGTAGGGGATTTGGCAAATGTGGAAGTAGACCAGGTGGCCAAATACCTCGAAAAGCTCGTGCCAAGGTAAAGCACCCCGATTTTTCATATGGTATATTGTAGGCTCTCCAAAAGGAGGTCTATATGCCCGAACGCCTTCGTCAAACACCAGAGTCCCCGTATGAACTCAATGCCGAATTTATCGGTTTTACTAAAGATCAGGAAAAAAGGGCAAGGCAGTATATTCAAGACCTCGGCATGCCGGCTCAAAACATCAAAAGAGTAGTTTACCGCGAAGCAAGAAGAGGTGAAGAGGATATACTCGGAACATGGGAACTTTACAACGGTACACTAACCTTTTATAAAAACCTTGAACGGTTTCCGCCAATTGCCCAGCTTAAAACGGTTGCACACGAGCAATCGCATTCAGTCAGCTCCCTTGATCCTAAGAACGAAAAACTTTATGGTGGCAGGCAAGAACAGCTTATAGCCGCCAGGCATATTGAAGCCGTTGCAAACCAGTCAATTATCACCAGAAAATACCTAAACGGTTACCAGGCACACCTTCACCGGCAATACGAAAGAGACGAAATAGACTTCACCCGTTTTGCAGAAGAAACTCAGGCAATAATGATGGAGTTGAGATTCACAAACCCCGAACATTTAGAGAAAATCCAAAAAGCGCAATTTGTCCAAATAAGAAAAATAAACAGCAAACATCAAGGCCCCGCAATTATGCCTGTTGCTATAATGACAACAGAAGCCCAGGCCCAAAAAGGCCTCGTCGGGGTAGACAGAACTCTCTCCAAGCTTATTCCGCATTTGCAAACAAAAGCCGATATTGATAGTCACGTTGCCGAAGTCAGACGCAAGTTTTTAGAAAGAGGCCCGATTTTCCCAAACCGAATATCAAAAGCCGCCTAATCTATGGAACGCGAGCCACAACCACAACCACCGATTGTAAGGTACACCGAAGCAGCCAAAGACTATGCCGCTAAAGGGGCCGGAAATAGTCCTCAATTTAAAATGGCTGTGGCCGAAATCGGCAGGAAACTCGGCGCAGACCAAAACCCCGAGGCAAAAGAAGCAGCCGAAAACTTAATCAAGCAGGGGATTGGCATGATTACGCAAAAAATCAGCTTGCTGCCGGCTTTTGCAAATCCCGAGTCTCGCGCCCAAGTAATTGATAAATTGAAAAAAGACAAAATAAGAGGTGCTTGGATCGAAATTTTTAACAATTGGAATGTTCAAGAGGATCCTTATGGGGAAGGTGTGCTTGAACGGTGCAAACAGGCGGATATAGAAGAAATTATGGCAAAAGCCACACAAGAAAAGGACCCAAACAAGAAAAAACAAATCGAAATCCAAGCCGAAGCAGTAGCAAAAGGCCAGGATCTGGTTATCAATTACTACAAAAGCCAAATAGGAAGCTCTTCAACTCTGCAGATGGCCGCATAGGATGAAGTTTACCCTATCTTCGGCGAAGTTTCGCTTGAAAAAATACCATGCGGCAATCAAAGATTTAAGCTGTCCCCAGTGAGGACACTAATATATAAATAATTACAATCCCTAAGATTAAAAGAAAACTCTCAATGAGCGCAAAACCGCGTCTTTTTTCATAGTGTATTTCCGGAATTAAATCGGAAGTGGCGATATAAATAAAAAACCCGGCGGTAGTAGCAAGAAAGATTGCAACATAGTTTTCCAAAAGTCCGCCGAAAGCATAAGTTAATATTGCACCAAAAAAAGCAACGGCCGCGCTAAAAATATTTATAATAATAATCCGTTTTTTTGAAACACCTTTATGAAGCAGGAGACCAAAATCTCCTATTTCCTGGGGTATTTCATGGGCGGCAACGGCCATTGTTGTGATTATTCCCAAAGGAATGCTGATCATAAACGTTGCCGCGATTACAATACCGTCAATGAAATTATGCAAAGTATCACTAATAACTATCAGGGGCACTGTTGATTTGGACCCATTCTCATCTTTGTGGAATTCCTCGTGATGGTGGAACCAATGGATTGACCTTTCTATCAAAAAAAACAGGATGATCCCGAATAGCACCCACCCGAAAACATTAATATCCAGCCTTTCTGCTTCCAATGAGGCCTCCGGCATCAGGTCAAAAAATGCGCTTCCCAATAAAACACCCGCAGCAAATGAGGCCAAAAAATGGGAAATTTTTAAAGTAAATTTTTCATAATATAGCAGAATGAACCCGCCGATCAAGGAACCTATACTGCCCAAAAAAGTAAAGATTAAAATATATGCTAATGTCGACATTTTTTACAAATTCCAAAAAATTCCAGGCTGTGGCGGTGAACCAAAAGCCCTTTTTGCTTTTCAATTGCCTTTTCGAGTTTTCCTATATTGCAGTTGGAAATATCTTCAATTTGGCCGCAGTTTTCGCAAACAAAGTGGTGGTGGTTGGCTTTTTTTACATGTTCGTACCGCAACTTACCCTCATTAAACTGGACTGGGACAGCCAGCCCTTTTCGCTTAAGGGAATTAATTATCCTAAAAACAGTTGCCTTATCTACTTTAATATTATGTCCTGCCAAATAGCTTTCGACAGAGGAAATATCCAGCGGCCTTTTGGTATTTTCCAACGCGGCCAGAACCCCAAGCCGCGCGGGTGTCGCCTTAAGGTCCACGTTATGCAATTCATCCAAACAACTGTGTCCGGGATTCATAAATGCAAGTTACTTGCATTTAATATATGCAACCAACTTGCATTTGTCAATCGCCAAAACGTTTATATACAGCGGCATATTGAAATCATCTAATTAGGTTTAATATACTTCAGACGTGCAAGTAATAACTTATACTTCGGCGGCAATCCTTGGAATAGTAGAAGGGGCAACCGAATATCTGCCAATCTCCTCAACCTTTCATCTGATCTGGGCGTCAAAGATATTAGGGCTTGGCCAGAGCGATTTTCAAAAGGCATTTGAAGTTATTATCCAGGGAGGGGCAATTTTGGCCGTTGTATTTTTATATCTGCCTCTCTGGCGGAAAAAAGCGGTTCTGTTTCCCAAAATCATCTGCTCCTTTATCCCTACTGCAGTCATTGGCCTGCTTCTATATAAAATCATCAAAGGCTTTTTCTTTGAAAACTTTGCCCTTCAGCTTGCGGTTTTTGCCTTAATTGGGGCGGGGTTTATTTTTTTCGAAAATTTCCATAAACCAAAATTAACACGGCAATCATCAGAGCTTAGCTTCAGAGAAGCGCTGCTTGTTGGTCTTATCCAAGCATTAGCAGTAGTACCCGGAGTTTCACGCGCCGGAGCAGTTATTTTGGGGTTGATGTTTTTAAAAGTCAAGCGCGATGATGCCGCCGAATATTCATTTCTTCTGGCAGTTCCCACACTTCTTGCCGCCTCAGGACTGGACCTTGTTAAATCGGCACCATATTTACTCCAAAACACTTCCGAGATTGGCATTTTGGCAGTCGGCTTTATTGCCGCTTTTGCCAGTGCCCTTGTGGCAGTAAAGTGGCTTATCAGTTATTTAAAAAATCACAACCTCACGTCATTTGGCTTCTACCGCATAATAATTGCCTTTTTTCTATTGGCAATTTTTTCTTCCTCAATTTAGCTTGTTAAAAAGTTATATATTTTGCCTGGA
Source organism: uncultured Gammaproteobacteria bacterium (assembly GCA_964511055.1). Taxonomy (GTDB): domain Bacteria; phylum Patescibacteriota; class Microgenomatia; order Curtissbacterales; family GWA2-41-24; genus JAKAJD01. The sequence goes on along the minus strand of CAZEDQ010000018.1, from coordinate 9,568 downwards.
GTCAGCCGAACTGATATGCTGTTTGTATGAATTCCCAAAACCCCAGTACCCAAGATGTGGAAGAGAGCCTTAAAAAAAACCTTTTTTTGGTAAAAACAGCACTGGATTGGGTTGTTGAATACGCAATCGATAAAGGTACCAAAAGCGAAATCTTCGTTTTTGTGCCCAAAATTTGGCAGGACGATGCTTTTTTAATTACCAAAGGTAAAGGGCAGGAAAATGCCCAAGTCTCGGCCTCCCCTAAAACCGCCAAGGTTTTTATACCGATAACCCAAATAGATAATTTGCACGACATTTTGCATGAATCAATCCATAGGCTTGCTATTTTACAAATGGAACTTTCAACAAATAAGCTTTTTTTTCAGATAGCGAAGGCATTTGACCTTGACCTGGTACTCAAAAATAAAAATGATATCAACCCGACCTCATTTGATATTGTTCTGCAGTCACCAGGCGATTACCAAATTGCCAAAAACCATCTGGTCGAAGTTTATCAGCGTTTTCTTGAGGGAATAACGGAGTGGGTAACCCAATTTACAAACACTCTTTCCCGTGAACATGGATACGCCCTTTTTGAGGATTTAAGCGCAAAATACTCAACCGAAGTCTTGGTTATCGAAAAAATGAAAAGTACATTAATTTCTAAAGGGTACTCCCAGGATCATACCAACGCCATGCTTATCCAGACAGGACTAACATGCGATGCCGAAATCTTAAAAGAAAAGCTAAAAGGAGATTTTTTAAAATATTTAAACGACCTTTAATCTAATTCCCGAAAAAAAGTTTATATACAATTGAAGTAAAAGGATCAATATCCTGTCCGTGCGCAATTATCCCCCCTAGAGCTCCCAACATCATCATTATAAAAAAACCAATTACGGCAAGAACGGCAATAATATGCTTCCTGAAAATAATAACATCAACCATTTTTGTAATTTTCAAAACAAAAGGCACCTTACTTCTTAACATGTCAATTGTCACCTGATTTTTCCCGACCAGCTCAACCAGATAAAAAAAAGCAATAATCCCGAAAATTCCGATAGCCGATTTTGCAAATGCCGAATGGACCTCTACAATCCTATGCACATCTTCAAATTCACGCTCGATTATCTCTCCGCTCAAATAGGTAGGTAGAAGTGAAATTGACCCTAATATTGCAAAGGTTGCTTTAGTGTAAAAAAAGGTCTGGCTTGTGAGTAATCTTCTAAATCTTATAATTTCGAAAAGACAATAAACTGTTAAAAGGGCAACAGGAAAATGGACAATTAGCGGATGAAAATTTATGCCAACCATATTAGTGGGCCTTAGATTTTAAACCTTTCGCTAAATCATTTAAAAGTTCAAGCTGCTTCTCCAATAATTTATCCTGCTCGCTCAAGTGAAGAAGTATTTGCTCGATATCCTCATAACTTGAGATTGTTGTTCTATACTCCTCCTCGGTTCTAATTTCCGCATGCTTGCCTTGAAGATTTTGGCCAACCATAATAAGAGGCATTAAAAGCAGTTGGACAATGTTGCCCAAAAAAAGCAAAAAAACAAAAGGAAACGGATCGAAAGGTTTGTTGGCAAAATATGCTTGCCATAGAATCCATCCCGACAAAAATACAATAAAGAAATAGACAGCGTACATAGTACCTATTATTCTGGTTGAAAACAGGGCTATTTTGTCCTGGACTCCAAGCCCCGTCTTGTGCTTGACGTTAACGTTCTCGGGCTTGTGTCGTAACTTTAAATATTCACGAAAATTAGTATCCATTTTTTTTACCAGGAAACCCTCAAATGCTTCATTGCAAAGTCCAGGCTGCCGCCGACTTTTTTTCTCGGATTAAAAATATTTTCCGGATCAAAAATTCTCTTAGTTTCTTCAAAAAGTTTATAAACTTTTTCTCCGAACATTTTTTCCACATAAGGGGTTCTAATAAGGCCGTCGTTATGCTCAGCCGTTATTGAACCTTTATATTTAATGATAATTGCATAAACCTCATCGGCAATTTGCGGTATTAACTGCCTGACAACCGGGTTTTTAATATCAACCAGCGGAATAATATGGAAGTTTCCGTCGCCCACATGTCCGGCAACAGTAAAAACAAATTCCGGGTGCTTTTTTAAAATATCCGTGATTTGTGGAATAACCTCAGAAATATACTCCGGCTTTATATCAAAGTCATCAATAAATGGTGCCGTGTGCTTGTCCCTAATTTTTTTTCTAAGCAAATTGAAACTCTCACGTCTGACAAGCCAATATCTTTTTTCAGCGGAGTCCTCGGCAATTTGTGTTTGCGGGTGAAAAGGTTTGAGTTTTTCGCGCAGCGTCTTTATCTTTTGTTCAACTTCCGAGAGATCGTTACTTGTAAAATCAACTTGCAGAACCAGCTTCGGTAAACTCCTGCCGGTAAAAAGGTCGAAAAAAGCAGGGAAAAATGCCAATCCCGCTTCAATCGTCCCTAAAAGCCCAAGCTGTTTGGCAAATTCCGGAAAATACCTCAGGGCAAGTTTCAAAGTGTTGTCATCGTACGACTCGAAACTTTCAGGTTTAAGTTCCAGGACTTCATTGATAATTTGTCCCAAATGGGACATATCGTGTAAAAAAATAATAAGCATTTCGCGGTGTTTGTGAACAGGTACAAGCTCCAGATCCCCCTCCAAAAAAATACCCAGAGTACCCTGAGCCCCAACCCAAAGTTTTGTTAGGTCAAATATTTTAGTTTCGCGGTCATAAACATCCCAAAGGTTATAGCCTGAAGAATTTTTAGAAACGTCCGGTTTGGCCTTTTTTAAAAGATCATAATCAGAATCAATAAGCTCAAACATCTTTTTATAGATCTTTCCCTCAAAATCATTCTTTCCAATTTTCGCCTTTAGCCCTTTTTCATCAAGAGCTTTTATATCGTAGGCTTTTCCATCGGAAAGGACTCCTCGCACCCGCTTTACATATTTTTCCGTCTTTCCATACTGGAGAGATTTTTCGCCGCCGGAGTTGTTATTAAAAATTCCGCCCATTGCACAAAGCTCACGCGACGCAGGATACGATGGGAAAATTAATCCGCGCTTGAGGGTCTCCGCCTCAAAATCCCGGTAATAAACACCGCTTTGGCATGTTGCGATATTTCCATTAACCGTCGGAGTTTTGTTGAAGTATTTGGTAAATGAGACAACGATTGAATCGCCTATGGCGCCGCCGGACATATCGGTTCCGGCAGACCTTCCTGTCAGTGAAAGTTCTGGATGTTTGTCTTTATTTTTACTGACATAAGAAACAACTGCCTCAACATCTTCTTCGTCTTTTGGAAAGATAACAACCTGGGGTTTTATTTCAAACAAACTGGCGTCGTGGCTGAACTGTGTAAGTGTTTTGGCATCATCCGAAACCTCACCCTTGGTGATTTTAGAAAGGTCTTGGGCAAGGTTTGTCATTCAGGAAGTTTTTCTTGCGATAACTTTTTTGACGGCAGCGGCAATAGCATCTTTGCCCATTTTGTATTTTTCCAAAAGTTCCTGGGGCTTTCCGGATTCAGCAAATGTGTCCTGAAGACCAATAAATTCAATTGGTGTAGGCTTGTGTTTAGCCAAAGTCTCTGCAATTGCACCGCCAAGACCTCCCATAACTTGATGATCTTCAACAGTAACTGCCGCGCCTGATTTTTTAACCTGTTTTACAACGGCTTCAACGTCAAGTGGTTTGATTGTTGAGACATTGGAAACCTCTACATCTATTTTTTCTTCTTTAAGCTTTTTGGCTGCCAAAAGTGCATGGTAAACCATATAACCGGTTGCAAAAATAGTTGCTTTTGGCCTTTCGCTTTCCCAGTAAACGTCAATTTTTCCAGGCTCAAAGGGAGTTTTTTCAGAAGTCATAACTGCGGTTTTGTCCCTGGTAAACCGAATATAAACCGGCCCTCTAATTTTTGCGGCGGCAAGTGTTGCCCATTTAGCTTGGTTCGCATCGCAGGGAATAAATATCTGGACATTGGGAAGTGCCCGCATAATTGCAATATCTTCAGTTGCCTGGTGTGTCGCACCATCCGGTCCGGTAACAATCCCCGAATGATGGCCTGCGATTTTAACATTTGCATCATTGTAAACAATCGTCGTTCTTACGGTTTCCCAATTTTTACCGGGCGAAAATGTTGCGTAAGAGGCAATAAACGGAATTTTCCCGGAAACCGCAAGACCGGCCGCAACAGCCGCCATGTTTTGCTCAGCAACTCCGCATTGGATAAAACGTTCAGGAAACTCTTTTGCGAACTTGTGGCAATGTGTAGATTCAGTAAGATCTGCAGAAAGGGCGACGACATCCCTGTCGGCCTTTCCAAGTTCAACTAAACCTTCTCCAAAGCCGAGACGCGTCGTCTGCATTTCGCAATCGGAGTCGAAAACCTTTTCGTTTAGATACAGTTTCGGGTTTAACATGCTAGTTAAGTCCTGCTTCAATCTTTTTTAAATCAGCTAACGCGACTTTCACTTGCTCGTCCTTTGGGGGCGCTCCAGCAACATCTGCTATCCCGGGCGGATTCCCATGCCACAGGTAATTATTTTCCATGTAGGATACACCCTTGCCGGGAATAATATGAGCAACTATAGCTGTTGGCTTGTCATGGGTAGCCTGTGCTTGAGAAATCGCATCTGCAAAAGCCCTCATATTATGGCCGTCGACTTCAATTGTTTCCCAGCCGAAGGCTTGGTATTTAGAGGTAACAGGTTCAAGCGGCATGACGTTTTCCGTATCACCGTCTATTTGAATATTATTCCTGTCCAGAATTAAAGTTAAGTTATCCAGTTTATATTTTGGTGCAAGCATCAAAGCCTCCCACGTATTTCCCTCCTGATGCTCCCCATCCGAGGCGATGCAGTAAATTCGGTGATTTTTCCCATCCATCTTTGCGGCAATTGCCATACCAATCGACTGGGAAAGGCCTTCACCTAACGGTCCGGAAGTAGTCTCGACGCCCGGTAAAGCACTTCTGTGAGGATGGCCCTGCAGCCTTGAGTCAATCTTTCGAAGAGTCGCAAGCTCATCCGTGGGGAAGTATCCGGCAAGAGCCATGGCCGCGTAGCGAACAGGACATATATGTCCGTTTGAAAGCACTAGCCTGTCACGGTTGGGATCATCGGGATTTTTGGGATCATGATTTAGGATGTGGAAATAAAAAGCGCAAAATATGTCAGCCATTCCCAAAGGTCCTGCCGAATGGCCCGATTTTGCCTCAGCCAGCATTTCTATTATCAGCTGACGAATCTTATTGGCTCGTCTCTCAAGGTCTTTAATTTTTTTTTCGTCCAGATCGTTCATTACGGTTTAAAAACCACCATTAGATCAGATACATTTGAAGGCAGCCTACCTGTCAGTATAGCATCGCCCGTTGACTCAAAAAAAGTAAAACTATCATTTTCATCTAAAAATTTTTGGGCATCGAGCCCTTTTTCCTTAGCCTTTCTAACAGTTTCCAAATCCCCGATTGCCCCTGCCGCCTCACTGTTATCCCAGCCGTCGGAATCAAAAGAAACAAGTACTGTCCCTTCCGTAATATAAGGTAGGGCAGCCAGAACAAGCTGTTGGTTGCGGCCGCCGATTCCGCCACCCGTTACTTTTACATCGGTTTCACCGCCTACCAAAAGTATTGAACCGGGCGTGGTTGCGTCAACCAACTGCTTACCGGCTAAATTGGCTTCATCCTGGAAACTGTCGGTCAAAATGCTGGCAGTGAGTCCAAGCTCACTTGCCTTTTTTTGCATTGCCGAAAGCGCAGTGTCGTTACTTAAAATTAAGATATTATCGACATTCTCAAAATAGCGGTCTTCCTTGGGGCTTTCAATAAAATTTTTCTCAATTTGCCCCAACTTATCACCTAGCCCATATTTTTCTATGACACCTATGGCATCTTGCTGGGTCGTACTGTCCCCAACGGTAGGTCCCGATGCGATGACAGAAAGGTCATTACCCGGCACGTCGGAGAATATCAAATTTACAACCTTTGCCGGAAAAAGTATTTGCGCCAAACCTCCGCCCTTGACTATATCCAGATGTTTTCTTATGGCATTCATCTCCTGGATGCTTGCTCCGCTGTGCAAAAGTTCCCGGTTCACATTAACCATCTCCTCAAGTGACAGGTTATGTGGGGACTCAAGCATAACTGATCCCCCGCCACAGGTAACAACTATTACAAGGTCTTTTTCACTTGCACGGTTTAAATTTTCGATAATTTTTTTTGTAAACTCCAAATTGGCAACAGAAGGCAGGGGATGTGTTCCCAGTGTAAATTCAATTTTAGAAAATTTTTCCTCAGAAACGTCAATTACATAACCACCAGAAAGGTTTTCTCCGAGCGCCTTTTCTACAAGAAGTGAATTTCTGGCCGACCCTTTTCCAAAACCCAATAGATAAATATGCTCATAGGCTGAAAGTTCATAGGTTTTGTCCCGGATTTTCAAAGTCCCGCCTTGGAGAGAAAAATTTTGGCCGATGACTATTTCGGGTTGGATAGAAAGGAAAGCAGCCTCAATAAGCTCAAGGGCAACCTTGCGCCCATTGCCTGTTGCCAGTTGTTGGTAATTTTTGATAAAACCCACGTTACTATTTAATTTAAACACAAACGGAACGTGAATTAATATGAACTATTACACAATTTTCCCGTATATCTTTTTTTCCGTAACAACACAGTCCATTTTTATGTCATGAGGCGCAGTAAACAATTTTTTAACCATTTGTGATTCGTATGCAAGACCCACCTTGGTTGTTTTAAATTTGCCAAGGAGCCTGTCATACACCCCTTTTCCCCAACCGAGCCTATCAAGCTCAGGTGAAAAAGCAACAATAGGTACAATTGCCAAACCTAAAGAGGGTAAAAGGGGAATAGTCGCTTCTCGAGGCTGCATTATCCCAAACGGACCCGCTTTCAGATTATCCAAACCCTCAAATTTAGAGATAATCCATTTTTTTTCCTCTTTAAAATAAGCGGGTAAAAAAACGCCCGCCTTCTTTTTTTGAAAATGCGCCAAAAGACATTTTGTATCCACCTCACCGCCTACGGGCAGATACAAAAGTACATTACCAGCATACGCAAATTGCTCATTTGCAAGTACCCTGCGGCAGATAACCGCACTTTTTTCCTCAATTTCGGAAATAGTCATCCCTTTTCTTTTCAGGATCATTCTTTTTCTAAGTAAAGATTTTTGTGCTTCAGAACCTTTCATGGGTAAATAAATTCTGCACGAACATAAATCTGACCCAAAACACATTCACAGGCGGAAGTCTTACTTGTTTTTCTTAAGAAGGGTATCCGAATATTTATCCGTTGCGAAATCAAAAAGCGCAACTAACACTGCTACAACAAGAACCAGAAGAATATTTGCAATCCCCAGCCCCGTTAAAACCGAAAGCCGCTTAACGGCCCATACACCTATTACCAAGGCTAGAAAATCCAAAATAAGCCAAAACCGGAAGTCCTTGATTTTTGCCTCCGATTTTTCAACTGCCACAGGCACCAAAAAAAATACGGTTGTGAGCAAAAATCCCGAGAAAACAGCAGCAATACCCTTTGAAAGCACTGCGTTGCCCAGAACGACCGAACCGGCAAAAATTTGTGAAATTACGACAAGCAGTACGCTGTTTATAACCCAGGTCGACAGGAACTTAATAAGCCTCATTTGGTCCATACTTGCCTATACCCCATAGAATAAATCAAGGATTTACCCAAAGTCAATAACAAGCTATAAAACCAAATTGACTTGACCTAAGCTATGTAGTAGAGTGAGTGTACTTCATGGTTACGCAGGAGGCTATAATTGAAAAATTACGGGAATGTTTGGATCCCGAACTGGGGATCAACATTGTCGATCTTGGTTTGGTTTACAGTATAAATATTGATGATACAAATGTTGGTGTGCAAATGACCCTGACAACCCCCGGCTGTCCCCTGGATTCATATTTCGTCAAAGATGTCACTACAAAGCTAAAAACCTTAAAAGGAGTTAAAGATGTACTTGTTGAGCTAACCTTTGACCCTCCCTGGGATCCTGCAAAAATGTCGGACGAAACCAGAGATGTCCTGGGTTTCGTAAACTAAGCTTCTGCCTATTGATTTTCGGGTTTTTAGGTTTTACGCAAAACGCGAAAACTGCCCTCTTTGATTTTCGGGTTTTATTCGTTATAATACTTGTTGGATTATAAACAATCGGCCACGGGCCAATGAACCCTATTTGGGGTATTGACAAGTGCAAGATTTAGTGTCTAATCTGGAAGTAGACCACAATATATTGTGCTTTTGGCAAAACTGTGAAACATTAGCCTGCAAAGCCAAAAGCAACATTTTCAAACCAGGGCAGCTTTATAAGCGGATAGAGAAATGACGTGATTTGTCCTTTTTGTGCGAACGATGCAACTAAAGTACTAGACAAGCGTGAAGGGGATTTTGGAAAAGTAACCAGAAGAAGACGCGAATGTCAGAAATGTGGCCGCAGGTTTACGACTTTTGAAAGAGCCGAAACCTTGGATCTTTTAGTAGTTAAAAAAGACGGCAAAAGAGAGATATTTGACAGGACAAAGCTTAGGGGCGGAATTATCAAAGCTTGCGAGAAAAGGCCGGTTTCGGCAGAAAGTATCGAAAAAGTCATCGACGAAATAGAAGCGGATTTAAGAAAAAGCTCGGCCAGCGAAGTGCCAAGCAAAACGGTAGGGGAACAGGTAACCAAGAAACTGAAGAAATTAGATAAAGTAGCCTACATTAGGTTCGCATCGGTTTACAGGCAGTTTGCCGATATAAGCGATTTTGAAAATGAGCTTGCAAAACTGTCAAGAAGGTTTAAAAAATGAAAAAACAAAAAGGTTTTAAAGTAGATTTAAGGACACCCAAACGCGAAGCAGCACGCAAGGCAGGCAGGGAAATACCGGCTGCCCCAAAGGATCTTTTTGAGCCTAGTTTGTCCGAGAACGCTGCCTATATTGCAAAGACCAGATACTCTTTTAGGGATAAAAAAGGTGAACCTATCGAGACGCCAAAACAGCTTTTTTGGCGTGTTGCCTATTACATCGGAGCAGCAGACCGTATCTATAGCGATGCCAAAGCCCATTTAAAATCTGCCCGCGAGTTTTACAATTTGATGGCTGCCCAGAAATTTATCCCCAATACACCTACCCTGGTCAACTCAGGAAAGACCGGCCAGTCGCTTTCCGCCTGTTTTGTCCTGCCTGTAGACGACGATTTGGAATCAATCTTAAAGACTATGCGCGACATGGCCATGATCCATAAAATGGGCGGCGGTACAGGCTTTTCTTTTTCCAGATTGAGGCCAAAGGATGATGTTATCGGTACCAGTAAAGGCAAAACAACGGGTCCTGTTGCATTTCTTCAAGCATACAATGATGTTACTTCCCAAATCCGTCAGGGAGGTGTTAGACGCGGAGCCAATATGGGCATTATTCACTATACACACCCGGACGTTTTGCGTTTTGCCGTCCACAAAGTCGACGAGTTTTCGCTGACCAATTTCAATATTTCGGTTACAGTCACTGAGGACTTTATGGAAAAAGTCAAAACAGACGAAAAGTTTTCAGGAAAAGCCGAAGACCCTG
>CAZEDQ010000017.1:333-16188 GCA_964511055.1 uncultured Gammaproteobacteria bacterium | reverse complement strand
ACCAAAACATCCTCACTCTCGTTAGGAAATATTACCCATTCTTTATCAACTATTGTGGGGTATTTTTCGTCACCAATAACTAATAAAGCGTTTGTGATCTTTGAATATATCGGATATTGACCCTTATTTGATATCTTTGTCAAAAAGTTCCATCTTCCTTGGTCAATTTGCGTCTGTATAGCAATATCAATATAGGGCCTAGTTTTCTCTCGATATTCAATATATGCAATAACAACACCTATCAATGTAACAACTGCAGCAATTGCCATTATCCATTCAGGAAATGACCCATTTAAAAAATTCGCTTTATTCAACAAAACCAGTTCGTTGATTAGCTGTTGAATTACAGCAGAAGTAGTTGCATCCATATATGTTTATTTATTAATATGGGCAGATTAAGAACAATTCAGCTCCGCGGGTAGGATTCGCTTAACTTTTCTCTCCCGGCTTGAGTCCATCCAATAACTTTTGCGCCGCACCCACAGCGTCAAAACCAAAAAGCCAGGACGAGGCTGCGTTATCATAGTGTGCAACATGGACGAGGGTTGGGCTGTCCACACCGCCAATATTCAAAGTTTCAGACGGCTCACTCGCACCTGATTCATGCCTCCATAAACTTATGCTATCTTCCCCAATGAGCTGCCCAAATAAAACTTTGTAATCACTGCCTCCGTAAGAAAAATTCACTGGCTGAAGATTTGAACTTTGCTTTTGGGTAACAAGCCTGGCAGCTGCATCTTTAAAAACATCATTTCCCCTCAAAACATTCCTAAAACCTTCTATAAGCTCTTCCCCCTTTTGACGTAATTCTTTATTTTGCCCTTCCGTATATGGCCTTTCTATTCCAACACCCATTTGCGACAAAATATACTGCTTGTGTTGGTTAAAGTCAAATTAATTAAACCGGCATTGCCATAAAATTTTTCGGGTGTTAAAATCACACTTGATTTAACATTCCGCGGTAGCTCAGCGGTAGAGCGCTCGCCTGTTAAGCGATTGGTCGTAGGTTCGAATCCTACCCGCGGAGCAAGTGATTGCCCTTAAAAACAAAAAGTTAATTTTCTTTACCGTTTTTCTTCTTGTCGTTGGCGTTCTTGCCCTAATTTACCTCCGCCAGCCTCAAAATAAGCCGCAAACTGGTGTTTCCGTCCAGGAAATTACCCAAAAAGAACAGGAGAAGTCTCAAGAATCAACAGAAAACCGAAAGGCAGTCGAGATAGTCGCCCAAAACCTCAAGATCCCCTGGGAACTGGTAACTCTTCCTGCCTCGCCGGCAGGCGGGCCAAATGGCGAAATGCTAATTACCGAACGTCCCGGCACGCTTTTAATGCTAAAAGACGGGCAAAGGATTCCAATTTCGGGGGTAAAACAAATTGGTGAAGGCGGTCTTCTGGGGATGGCGCTTCATCCAAAATTTGACCAAAACCGCTTCATTTACCTTTACCTGACTTCCCAAACAGGTGCAGAAACCACAAACCAGGTTGACCGTTACGTTTTGGAGGGAAGTACTCTTAAAGACCGCAAGGTGATTATCTCCGGTATCCGCGGCGCCGCAAACCACGACGGCGGCAGGATTGCCTTTGGCCCCGACGCCTACCTTTACATAACTGTCGGCGATGCCCAAAACGAAAGCGATTCACAGAATGTAAATTCCCTAAATGGCAAGATTTTAAGATTAAAAGACGATGGATCAATACCTGCAGACAACCCCTTCGGCAATGCCGTCTATTCTTATGGCCACAGGAATCCCCAGGGTTTGGCCTGGGACGACAAAGGCAGACTCTTTGCAACCGAACACGGCCGCTCCGGTGCCCTCTCCGGTTTGGACGAGCTTAATATAATTGAAAAAGGCAAAAACTACGGCTGGCCGACTATCCAGGGCAACCAGACGAAAGAAGGCATGGTTACCCCCGCTATCAATTCCGGCTCCGCAACAACCTGGGCCCCCTCCGGCGCGCTTTATTACAATGGAAGCATTTTCTTCACAGGCCTCCGCGGTGAATCGCTATATCAGTACGATACGCAAAGCGGCACTCTCAAAGAACATTTTAGGGGTGAATTCGGAAGGCTAAGGACAGTTGTTTTGGCTAGTGATGATTATTTTTATGTTTTAACCAACAACACCGACGGCCGCGGAAATCCCAAAGAAAATGATGATAAACTTTTAAAAATCAACGCTCGGGTGTTTTTCTAAACAACTAATGTTTTAACTTCCGGGGTGGTTTACTACCCTTTTTTGAAGCCTCAGGCATTCTCAGCTTATAAGTATCCGCCGGTATTACGCCTTGGTGTACATTAGATTCGTTTGTAGCCGTAACCACCGTTGCTCCGATTGCCGCAATATCGTCGGCGGGACAAATACCAATTCCAACCACAACACTCACTAAACCCTTAGCACCATTATTCCTGACTGTTCTGACGGCCTGCCGTCCTTTTTCAAAAAAATTCAAACTGTGCCGATGTCTCTCACTCATTTGCAAATTATGAACGCCCGACCTAAATTATTCAATAATCTGATAAAATACAGACACATCAAAAGAATGAAAAAGCTTTTACCTGCAATAATCATCATTCTAATTTTGGCAGTTGTGGGTTTTATCGGATGGGGCCTGATATCCAAAAAACAACCGGCGCAAACCACCGGAGCCGGCCAAACGCAAACCGCCCTGGAATCCGGTCAATTTACCTTCGAAACACCTAAAAAAAGCGCCCATTATGAAAGCAACACTCCCGCCCACGGCACAACCCTGGCCGGTATCCCAACCAATGTTGTAATCGACTTTAACTTCGACCTTGCACTGCCTTCCCAAATAACAATCAAAAAGGACGGTAAGGATTATGGGGTGGGAGAAACGATCATCGATGACAACAAACTGGCCATGAGGAAAAACATGGAACCGTCATCACCCGATGGTTTATACACCGTCAGCTACAATGCCTGCTGGCCGGACGGCTCCTGCCATGACGGCAACTTTCAATTCACAATCGATAGGTCAAAATCTGGCGAATTTGAAGACCTGACCGGCCAAAACGAGGTGACTGTCAAACTTTCCCAAATTATGTTTGAACCCCAAAATATCAAAATCTCCAAAGGCACCAAGGTCACTTGGGTCAACAATGACAGTGTCGAGCACTACATCAACACCGATTCCCATCCGGCACATACCTACTTCCCAAAGCAAAATTCCAAGGCCCTTAAAGGGGGCAACACCTATTCTTTAACTTTTGAAACAGCCGGTATTTACCCTTATCACTGCTCCGCCCATGCCCAAACAATGACGGGTTCAATTCTGGTTGAGTAAAATCCAAAAATGACAAAATTACAATTAAACCAAAATGTCCTCCGGCCAAGTCAGACTTGGCTCTGGCCAATTGTTGTTTTGATTGTCGCCCTTCTTGTCCTCTGGACAAAACCCTGGCAGACAAAAACCACCCAAACAGTCTCGGTTACCGCCGAAGGCAAAGCCGAAGCAGTTCCCTCAATTGCCAAAATAACGGCAAGTATCCAGTCAACAAACCCTAATCTCGACCGGGCAAGGGCCGAAAACCAAACAAAAGTGGATGCCATAGTAACCAAACTTAAATCGATAGGGACCGAAGAAAAAGATATCAAGACCCAAAACATCTCCGCCAACCCGACCTACGAGATTCCCATGATGTATCCCGCTCCGCCAAGGCCAAACACCAATGCTTTTACAACTTCCCTGGAAATAACTGTCAGAGACCTCAAAAACGCCGATGCCGTCCTTTCGGCACTCACCGCAAACGGGACAACCAATATCTATGGGCCCCAACTCACAGTCGACGATTCAAAATTGGAAAGCGCCAAATCCCAAGCGCGCCAGAATGCGGTTGAAAATGCCAAAACCAAAGCCAAAGAACTGGCCCAAGCTTCCGGTAGATCAGTCGGAAAAGTCGTATCCATCAAAGAACAGGGCGACTACGCATACCCCGTACCCATGATGGCGGCAGGGTCGGTTGATTTAATCCAAAAGGAAAGCCAGATCCAGCCCGGCCAAAACGACGTTACAATTAATCTCCAGGTAGATTTCGAACTGAAGTAAATTTGGTTTCTCATGGGTTTAAAAATACCTAAAATCAGCCAATCCTTAATACTTTTGGTAATTTTTGTTTTTGCAATCTTTTCCGGAATTATTATTCACCGGGCAACCTGGTTCGTACAGGACAAACACTTTTCAATACTCGCTGAAAGTTTTATAAAAAATGATCTTTTTTTAAGCCCCTACAACCTTCCCCCGGGGGACTTCGCCGATTACCAAGGTCGGCAATATTTGTTCTTTGGCCCCCTGCCCTCTGTAATTCTAATGCCGTTTGTCTATATCTGGGGACGAAATTTTCCGCAAATATACCTTTCTTTTTTCTCATTGGTTTTAACTTTTATCGCCATATTCCAAATATCAAAAAAATTAAAATTCTCAAGCACTGATAGCTTATGGCTTGCCAACTTTTTTGTTTTTGGGACTGTACTTTATTTTGTTGGCTTGATTGACATATCTGCTTACCTGCCCCAGGCAGTGGGAACTGCTTTCATGGTTTTATCCATTCTGGAGTATTTCACAAAACGGCGCTTTCTTTTAATAGGCATCCTAATTGCCGCGGCGGGGGCAACAAGGGTAACACTTTTTGGCATAACCCTTTTTTACTTATTTGAAATCTTCCAAAACCGCAAAAACCATGATTTTAAAAAAGAGGTAGCCCTTCTTCTTATTCCTGTGGTTTTTTCACTTGTTTTGCTTGGGGCTTATAACCTCCGGCGCTTCCATTCCCCTTTTGATACGGGCTACACAAAAAATGTGACTGTTCTGGATAAAAATTACCTCAATAACCAACTAGGCTGGTTCAGCCCGGTCCATATTCCGGCGAATTTGTACAACTTGCTGCTTCGGGGGCCGGACCCGGTTTTAAGGGAAAACGTGGAAATGGTCTTGAAATTCCCATACCTCAAGGCAGATGGCATGGGGTTGGCAATTTGGTACACTTCACCCCTATTTTTATATATCATCGCAATAAAACGGGCTTCTCACACAAAATCAGCCGTGGTCGGACTAGTAGCCTTAGCATTTCCCTCGTTAATTTACATGGGGATTGGGGCTTCCCAATATGGTTACAGGTATAGTTTGGATTTTATTCCTTTGCTGTTTTTAATCCTCCTGCCGGCCTTCAATAAAAAATTGTCGACACCAGCAAAAGCCCTAATTGCAACCGGTATAGTAATCAATTGCTTTTATATGCTTAGCATCTGGAATTCTTATCCGCTACTTACTTTTTGGGAATATTTAAAATAGCCGCAAACCATCCCTAAGTCTTATTAATTTTCCAGGAAACCAAATATCCAAAAAGGACTATTAGGCTTAAAGAGGAAACCATAAGCCCAACCTTAAAAATCAAACTGTCATAATAAAACCTTACAGTGTGGTTCCCCGGCACCAAAGGCACTGCCCGAAAAGTATAGTCGGCCCTCAGTATTTCGACTTCGTTCCCGTCCACCTTTGCCTTCCAGCCCGGGTAATAATTGTCTGACAAAAACAGAATTTTAGGCTGGCCTGATTCCGTTTTAACAACTACCTCCTGCGGCCTGTAACTGACTATCTCGGCAGTCCCCGGCCCGTATTGGGCCGAAATTGGCGACGGTTTTTCCAAAACCAGAACATTCCTAAAATCAAAGTCGGGAGAGAGCAGCTTCTCCGGAATTCTTTTTCTTCTCTCGGCGTCAATCTCATCTGTCGTTTTTCCAGTCGAATCAATCTCCGGCGGTCCTTCGTAATTTGAAGCCAAAAATACCCTCGGCACAACTTCGTCATTTTCAAAAACCCCAAGCTTGCCGCTTTCAAAAACTTTTTTGAAGTTATTTTTCTCCATTAGCTCAAAATCATTCTGGTTACTAGTCACGTATTTTACCCCAACCAAATCAATCAGCTTTCTGCGGCCGGGGCTGGAAAAAAGCTCCAAAGTTTTCCCTCTCCCCAGCCCCGCATCTGCCCGGAAAGAAAAACTGTTTATATCACCACCCTGCATACCATGGGTAAATTCTGCATAAGATTTGTTGTTCAGGGAATCGTAACCCTCAGGCCAAAAAATGGAATACTGGCTGGCAAAGTTATTCTCAAAATATGCCTCTCCAATCCCCCAGCTTCGAAAGTTACCTTGGTTTTCCTGAATAAAATTTAAAATTGCATTTTCCGGAAAAATGTATCTTCTATCCGAAAATGAAAAATATTTTTGGGAAAAATAAAAAGTCTGCAAAAAGAAAATGGTAATAACCAAAATGGCCAACTTTTCCTTGAGTTTTGGCCTATAAAACCCGGCGGTAACAGCAATTGCACTCAGAACAAAAACAGCTAAAGGTAAAACCAAATTGCGCAAGGAAATTAAAGCATTTAACTTGGCACCAACACCACTCTGACCCAAATACGGCAAACCAAGTTTAATAATGGCAAGCACCCAAACTGCGAGGGATAAATAGATTACCCCCAATACCATAAAGGGGGCAAAGACCTTTCGGTCACGGACCTTGAGCCATTCGTCCAGCCCAATTGCACCCAAAACTCCAAGGCAGAAAGCCGGAATGAATAAAATCCTATTGGCAATCGAAGTCGAAAGAAAGGGGACCGGCAAATACAAAAATAACTTTGAAGTGGGCAAATTGAGTGTTGAAAAAAGGGAAACCGCACCTACCAAAAATAAAAAAACCACCAATCTATTCTTGGGGTTTTTAACCAGGGCATAAAACGCAAACACAAGCGTTGCAATGCCTACAAACAAAATCCCCTCATAATACTGTGCCGATCCGCCCCTAAAAAAATTCCGTGTTGCCGGACTTCCGAAAAAGTCTGGTGCCAAATATGTTGCCAGCGACCTCCAAGGCAAAAGGAAAGAAAAAAGAGTCTCGGTTAAACGTATTTGTGACCTTGCGCTGTTAAAAAATAACTCACTGGATGGCAAAATCTGCACAGCCGCCATGCCTATTCCAATAAAAATCCCCCCCAGAATCAATAACCCCGCCCGGCTTAAAAAGCGGCCCCATCCAAGCCTCATTAAAAGGTAAAGGAAAACAAATATAAAAAGGTAGATCGAGGTCTGCATGTAACCTCCAAAAAATGACAGTACTGTTGAGATGGCGATTAAACCAACAAACCTCTTCTCTTTCTTTTCAATAAACCTGTCAACAGCAAAAAGGATGAGGGGCATCCAGATTATTGAATGCGGCGACATCACGACTTCCTCTCCCCAAGTCAGAATATAAGGGCTAAAACCAAAGGCAAGCGCCCCAAAAACAGAAGCAATCCCAGAAAGCTTAATATTCTTCAAAAATAAGTATGTAAAGAAAGAGCCGAAAACCATTGGTGTCACCCGTAAAAGGTGCCAGAACTCAACTTGCGGCAAAAACATCCCGAAAAGGTTTAACGGGTAAAAAACAGCTGTCTGGAAATCCGCCATATGCAAATGGCCCGAAAAAGCATAAGGGTTCCAAAAAGGGACGCCAAAATGGCGCAATGCGTCTAAAGTAACCCGGTAAAAAGGGAAATAAATTCTCAATTGATCCCAACCGCTATCTTTAAAAGGCAGGTTTAGCCCGTAAGGCGGATAAAAGGAGACCAGTAAATTGCCGTTTAAATTGACCTTCCCCAGAAAAATAGGCCAAAACAAAATTAAGGAGAGGAAAGTAAACAAACTGAAAACCAAAATAAGATGCTTTGCCTCGTTACCAAATTTCATAAAAGTATTAAAGCACCATAACTTGAAATAGGGAATTACTAGTCCAAAATTTTGATTTTTGATCTTTGACCTTTGATTTTATTTATAGGTAATCCCGGAGTTTTTTCGCGCGGGTGGGATGCCTTAATTTTCTGATTGCTTTTGCTTCAATTTGCCTGATTCGTTCACGGGTCACACCGAACTCACGGCCAACCTCCTCAAGCGTCCTCTGCTTGCCGTCCTCAAGCCCAAAGCGGTACTCCAAAACCTTTGCTTCCCTTGGGGAAAGCGTTGCCAGCATCTCGCGGATGTCGTCCTTAAGAAGCGCTTGTGTGGCCTGATCGGTAGGTCCGGCCGAAGCATCCTGAATAAAATCTCCAAGACGTGAATCTTCTTCTTCGCCGACGGGTGCCTCGAGTGACGCCGGTTCCTGGGAAACTTTAATTATCTCCCGCACCTTTTCAGGTGGCACTTCCATTTCCAAAGCCACTTCCTCCGGTGTCGGTTCGCGGCCCAGCTCCTGCATCAGTTTCCTGGAAACACGGTTAAACTTATTGATTGTCTCAACCATGTGAACCGGAATCCTGATCGTCCTTGCCTGGTCGGCAATTGCCCTTGTTATCGCCTGCCTGATCCACCAGGTGGCATAAGTGGAAAACTTGTAGCCTCGGCGCCAATCGTATTTGGCGACGGCGCGCATCAAACCGATGTTGCCTTCTTCAATAAGGTCCAAAAGCGTTAATCCCCGGTTAACATATTTTTTGGCAATGGAAACAACCAACCTCAAATTGGCATTAATCAACTTCTCCCGCGCTTTCCTGTCTGCTTTCTCAACCCTCTTTGCCAAAGAAACTTCCTCGTCGTATGTCAAAAGAGAAACCCTGCCGATTTCTCTTAAATACATTCTCACCGGATCGGAAAGATACCCTTCCTCCAAAGAAGCCAGGCTCTCCAGTTCCTTTTCAAGTTCACTAACAGATTTGGAAGCATCGGAAACATCTATCTCGGTTGTGTCAAAAACATCAACACCTTCCTCAAGACACCTATGAAAAAGGTCGTCAACCTCATCTATTGCATTCTCGGGTGCCGGGAAAATTGCCAGCACATCTTCCTGGGCTATAAAACCCTGCTCACGCCCGCGCTTTAAAAGCTTTCTGATTTCGGCCTTAACGTCTATTTTCTTTTCGGTTTTTGCTTCTGCTTTTGCTTTTTTTGCAAGAGTTGTACTCTTAGCCATTTACTAAACCTCCTTTTAGAGTCTTCGAAAGTTCGTCGAACTTTCTAGATAAAATTGCTGCCTTTTTATTATCAGCATGCGATTCGGCAAGCTTTATATCGCGTGAAAGCTCACCCAATTTCTTCTTAAGGGAGATGTGTTTTATCCTGTCGGCAACTTTTTTAAGTTCCGACATCCACAATTCCCGGTCAGCAAGGGCTGGGCTAATAGAAACGAGGAACAAATCATCAACAAAACCATCCAAATCGCCGGGCAATTTACTAAGCAGATTCTTTAAACTTTTCTGTCGATTTGAAACTTTTTGGGATGAACTTTTTCCGCTCCCCTTCTTTGAAGCACTTATTATATCATGTAGCCAGGAAAAAAAATCCTTCGCGCTGCCGTCGGTAAAATCATCTGCCGCCAAAAGCGCCAGGTCATCCTGTTTTAAATTGTCCCCATAAACCAAAAGCGCCAAAAAATATTTTTCCAAAGTCAAGCCGCTTTTACCAAAAACCGGTTCACGGCCGGG
Organism: uncultured Gammaproteobacteria bacterium; assembly: GCA_964511055.1. Lineage (GTDB taxonomy): Bacteria > Patescibacteriota > Microgenomatia > Curtissbacterales > GWA2-41-24 > JAKAJD01. The sequence continues at coordinate 6,724 of CAZEDQ010000017.1, read as the reverse complement.
TACTAATTTATCGGCCGCAACATATTGGTCCGGCATCCTTTTTTCTACTGCTTGGGCAACCAGGCTAATATCCAGATCCAACACTCTGGATAACTTTTCAATGTAATGCGCCCTTACCATATCATCCGAAATCTTGGAAAACATCGGCAAAACCTCGCCGCCAATCTTCTTTTTACCTTCGGCAGTCGCCCCGTCAAAACGCGAGAGCGCTGACTCAATATAAAAATCATAAATGTTTTCGGCACTATTTATTGCTTTTTTAAATCCCTCAGGGTTACTTTTTACAAATTCGTCAGGATCCTTGAACTGCCCCAACCGGACGATTTTAACAATCACCCCGGCCATATCCAAAAGCTCTATCCCTCTTCTTGCCGCCGCATCCCCCGCCAAATCCCTATCAAAACAAAGCGCAACATTCTCACAAATCCTGGAGACAAGAACTACCTGTTTTTCTGTAAGCGCAGTCCCTTTGGAAGCTACAACATTCTCAATTCCGGCCTGGTGTGAGGATATAACATCAAATTCGCCCTCTACAAGAAGTGCCTCGTTTTTACTACGGATAGTCGACTTTGCAACATCCAAACCAAACAAAAGAGACCCCTTGTTAAACACAAGCGTTTCCGGCGAGTTAACATACTTCGGCTCATTGTTCTGGGCCTCGTCAATAATCCTTGCCGAAAATCCAAGTATTGTTCCTTTGGCATCCTTAAGCGGAAAAACAAGACGGTTACGGAACCTGTCATAAAACGATCCGTCATCCTGTGCGCCACGGCTACGTCTGGCAATCACCAGCCCCGATGCTGCAACATCCGCTCCCGAAAAACCACGTTTCACCAAAAAATCAAAGGCGTTCTGCCAACCACTGGGCGCATAACCCAAATCATACTCACGCCATGTTTCCTCTTTTACTCCGCGGCCAACAAGATATTCCCTTGCCTTCTCGCCTAAAGGATGCTTATTCAAAATATGTGAGTAAAATTTGGCAGTTAGGCTATTTACAGCAAGAATCTTGTCCTTTTCTTTTGACTGGGCACTGGGGGCAAAAGTCGTAAGCCTAACACCAACCCTTTTGGCCAAGTCCTCCAAAGCTTCCCTAAACTCCCAGCCTTCCATCTTTTCCAAAAAGGTAAAAACGTCTCCGGACTCCCCGCATCCAAAACACTTAAAAACCTGCCTCTCGGCAGAAACCATAAAAGAAGGTGTTTTTTCCGTATGAAAGGGGCAAAGACCCGAAAAATTACGCCCCGATTTTTTTAAAGGTAAATAGGAGGAAATAACCTCAACAATATCAACCTTGCTTTTAACTTCGTCTTTCTGGTCCATCGGCACCATTATAGGATTAAGCGCCTTTACTGACAAATATTAAAAAGAAAGTTATAATCAAGTCTTGTTAAATCCCAAAATTCTTTGAATTTTGGGGAGGAGAAACAAGTTTGCGTAAAACAAAATTTCTATAAAAATTTTGTGGCAAGCAATACTTTGTTTCGACGAGGAGAGGTCGCATAGTGGCCGAGTGCGCTTGCTTGGAAAGCAGGTATATCCGTAAGGGTATCGAGGGTTCGAATCCCTCCCTCTCCGCTGTAATATTAAATTGCTATAATTTACCTATGCAGTCAAAGAGATTTATAGCGATAGGGGCTTTGTCTGGCATCTTAGCAGGTATACTACTTTCCCTTGTATTTCCTAATTTATTGATGTTTGGCGCTGAATATCGTAGCGCCAGTAATACACAACTTGGTCTTCCGGATTACACATCAACATCCGGATCAATACTTAACTCTTTGATAGTGTTTCCGATGCTATTAGGTATATTGGGCGGAATTTTTGGTCTTATCACATTTAAGCTGAAACAATTAAAATAGGTTCCTAAATAGTCAACTTGTCTCAGTCAATTCTTAAATCATGATTCTTAATTCTTAAATCGTAATTCATAAATCTTCCCTTTCGCCTCTTCCCAAAGTTTTTTTGTATCCTTAAATGTTAATTTACTACTAACCTCATCAAGCGGCAGCCAAACCTTATCGCTTACCTCAAACGCTGTCGTTGCTTCACCTTCTGAAATATATTCCATCAAAAAAAAGGTTACCGTCTTAAAAACCCTTTGTCTCTTGCCCTCCGAAGCTTCATGCGAAGGGGGGTCAAAGTAAAAATATTGCGTTTGCCCAACTTTCTCCAAAATCCTAGCGCGGACACCGGTTTCCTCTTCAACTTCCCTCAAAGCAGCTTGCTCGCTGGTTTCACCGGTTTCAATATGCCCTTTTGGAAAATCCCAGCCTTTATGTCCCGAATGCTGAGTCACCAGGACTTCCCACTCGGATTTACCCTTGCCGATCGTAGATCCTGAGCGAAGTCGAAGGACCGTAGATCCTGAGCGAAGTCGAAGGACTATCCCTCCAGCCGAAAACACGCGCTTTATCATAACAGGCAGATTTTACCAGAAAAAAGGTTTCTTGTAGATTATGCCCTAAGTTTATAGACAATGAGTCTGATCCGGTATACAAGCCAACTTAAAAAATACCAGGTGCAAAGTACAGACAGAAACAAAATTAGCACATTAAAAGCAAACAAGAAAATGCTGAAATGGGAATATGCTTGTTCAGGAATCCTAAACTCCTCCTTTATTACCCAGCGATAAACAAGCGGAAAACCCCAAGCGTGTCTTGAGATACTATTCTGTGGGTATTGGGCACCGACAAAAAAAGAAACAGCAAAAATCATACCGACTACAACAAATTTATTCCTGAAATACTCCATTAAGGAAATTCTATCAAATACCTGGCGCCCGGATACAAGAACCTTTGTTACCGTACTTTCCTCCAATATATGTTTTCGAAAATACCGACATCAAATTTTACGTTCCCTGCCAGTTGTGTCTTACGCTAGATTTTACCTTTGCTACTCCTTAAAATGAAATTTGACCGGTGACCCAACATTCACTTTTTGTTTTTGGAAAAAAATATACAGTCTTGCTGCTTTTTTTACTCGTTCTCTTTATTGTTGTTTTTCGCTCTTGGGAAAAAGCGGTTCCGTTTAGTGACCAGTTAAGCATTGAAGATGCAGCTTATAGCATGGTTCATGGTGCATCATGGATAATCCCAAACGTATATGGCCAACCCGTATTGGCAAAACCGCCGCTTATCTACTGGCTTACGGCACCACTATACACCTTTCTGCCTGTTGTCTCCCTGACGCCTAGAATACCAATGATAATCTTTGGCCTTTTGCTGGCATGGTTACTTTATCAGTCTGCAAAGATATTTTACGGAAAGGCCACTGCTCTTTGGGCAACACTTTTTCTTATTACAAGCGCGCCGTTCATAATCCTAACCAAAGCGGCAAATTTTGACTTACCTAACGCCTTTTTTGGCTTACTTACGCTTTACCTTTACAACCGCTCAAAAAGCAATTATCGTTTTCTTTACCTGGCAGGTATAAGTTTTGGGTTGGGAATCCTTACCCGATCATTTCTCGCATTTTTCCCGGCTCCAGTTATAGGAATAGACTTCCTCTTAACCAAGAAGCACCCACCGATATCTGTTATTCTCGCCTTTTGCTCCTTGGTACTTTTAGTTATACTTCCTTGGCACCTTCTCGCCTATTACCAAAATCCTTCAGCATTTATCAGTCTCTATCTGCGCCTTCCAGTGATCTACCATACGGTTAATTATGTTCCCGGCGATAAGATCCTCTCACCATTATATTATTTCAATATCTTCCTGCTTTTCCCTTCAACTATATTTGCGCTGCTTTATTTTTTCTCAAAAATACGCTCGCCCCTTTCTTCAATTGATAGACAGATTTTTGCTTATTGTGTGCTTATCTTTCTCTTTCTCAGTATCTCTCCTACCCGCCATGAATGGTACATTTTCCCTATTTACCCGGCTCTCTCCATTCTCGCCGGCGCATTTCTAGCCTCAATGCTTCGCAAAACCAAAAGGCAAACAACTACATTCTTTCTCCTCCTATTGTTCACACTCACATCTATTATTTCCACCCCAATTCTTCTTCTTTCTTCACCTCTGCCCCAGGCGGAGTCTATAAATGCTGTGCGCGTCATGGAAAAAAACAGTACCCCGCAAGACACACTTTATCTTTACCGCTACCCGCTTATTTGGCAGACGCGTTTTTTCCTAAACAACCGGCGAGTCGAGATAATACAACAGGTTGACGAAAAAATGCTTAAAGACAACAAAACATTATTTATTCTTATCCGTACGCAGGACACCCCAAACCTTTCTAACCTAACGGGGCAACAAGTACTCTATCAAGCCGACAATTTTTCTCTGGTTACATTAGAGGGTAAAAAAAAATAATTAGGATTAACCGGTGCAGTATTTGTCTTTCCAACAAAAGTACTCTCGCCCCGAGAAACATCTGCCAGCAGGAAATTCTATCAAAATAATAGGACTCTGAGATATAATGTTGTCCCGGCGCTCGTAGTTCAATTGGACAGAACATCAGCTTGCGGAGCTGACGGTTGGGAGTTCGAGCCTCCCCGAGCGCACATGGTAACAGGAGGAGTGCCGGAGTGGATGAACGGGCTCGTCTCGAAAACGAGTATCATTGTAAAATGATCGTGAGTTCGAATCTCACCTCCTCCGCAGGGTTCGTAAATTGTGCAATCTTGTGCACTATTCTTTGCGAAGTAAATATCCTGCCGCCTCCGCAAATAATCAAATTCAAATGGTTTCAAACCTTGTCCGCAACAAAGACACCATGTGTAGCTATTTTTTCCAATAAGGCTTTTTGGTAATAGTTCGATAAATCTTCCCTTGTGACCCCTATTTTAGATAAAAATAAACGAGTAGGAGCCGAAACCAACCCCAAATAATAAATTCTCTTGCTGGATTTCTTTATATTGGTAAGCATATCGTGAAAAACTACATTCTTAAATCCAGCCTGTTTTAAAAAACTTAGAAAATCTTCTTTTGAAGATAAATTTGGCACTCTCCATCCCTCACAAACTTTTTTGCAAATCTTTTTCTCCTCAGTATTTAAATCTCCCTTATTTAAAAAAACATCAACAATAGCTATCTTTCCGCCAGGTTTCATTATTCTGTATGCTTCGTTTAAAAAGTCCAGCTTTTTATGGGCGTAACAAATGGACTCAATTCCAAATACTTTCGAAAATGTCTTGTCTTTAAATTTAGTCTTAGAAAAGTCTTGTATTGAAAACCTGAGCAAGCCCGACGCAGAAGACCTGGACGCTCTTGCTAAAGCTATTTTCAGTTGGACATCTGACAACGTTATTCCCTCAACTTTTGCAGCTGTAGTCTCTGCAATATACAAGCTGGTTCCCCCAACACCACATCCTGCGTCAAGAACCAAATCATTTTGGGTAATGGATAAGACATCAACGACAAATTTATCAGCATTTAAAATCGCTTCTGCCAAATTCTTCGTCTTGTCATACCAAAACCCATAATGCACCCCAGTCCTCGACCAAAAAAGACTATAAAAAAGCTGGTGACTATTGTAATAGTCAGCTATATCCTTGTTTGAAACACGCATATTAAATTGTGAATAGTTTAGCAGGGAATTCTAATTGGAATCTACTCCAGATTTACTCGTTCTTGGAGAAATAATGCCCACTTTAGACCCGCAACGAAGTGAGGAACGCAAGTGGGCTATTCTAAATTGACCCTTTCCTGAAGAAATAGGGCCCACTTATCAAAAAGGGTATGGACAGGTCCGTGATGGTAATGCAAGTGTTTTTCTAAAATATCCAAAAGACCCCGCTCGGAAACCGTTGTTAAAATAATAATCAGCCGGGACGGAAAATGCAGTCTTGTCTGCACAACCAGAAGCCTATCCTCGCCCTTTTTTTCAAACCAAAATGAGTCCAGGTCGTCCCATAAAAAAGCCTTACCGCCGGAAACTACACCCATATTGGTAATCCTGTGCTCTATTGTTTCCGGTGCAATCGATGCCAGAACATAAACCAGAAAAATTACGGCTAAAATCACACCCACAAGCAAAAACTCCCCGAAGGCAATGGCGGCTAAGATAAAAACCAAACCATAAAGACCGACTTTGACAAAATATTGCCTGGACCTTGCCTTAAAAACCCTAACCGGCGACTTCCAGGAAATAATGGTGTTTGCATCAAGTGCTGCCTGGTGTTTTGTGTCAAGCTCCTCCCTTGAAAGAATTCTTTCGTTTTCTTTTTCGGGAACCTGCTCGTTTCTCTTAAACTTTGCCATAGGAGATATATTTAGAGTTTATCACAAAATTCCATGCAGTATGTTTATCACCAGCGTTTTGATAAAATACACCTGCTGTCTGGGTGGGTTGCCCGAGTGGCTTAAGGGGGCGGTTTGCTAAACCGTTGGCGAGAAATCGTCACACAGGTTCGAATCCTGTACCCACCGCTGCGTCGCAACTAGACTTT
>CAZEDQ010000017.1:0-323 GCA_964511055.1 uncultured Gammaproteobacteria bacterium | reverse complement strand
TAATCAGTTTTATTTTTACGTTATTAATCCTGATATTTTCTCCTTATTTATCAAAGAAAAGTTTATCATAAAAATAATTTGCGCGGAGTCTAGTTGATTAAAACGGTGGGTTTAATCAAACCACAATGTTGGAACTTATTCTAAAGGCTTAACTTTATTAAACCGTTTCTCCATTAACTTAGACTCATCCTCAATCGCTTGATCCAAATCTATTTTATAGTGATTTGCTAGCTGTATGAAAAGTAATAATGCTTGGGCAAATTCTCTTTTTAATTCCTTTTTATTTATATTTGGACTATTACCCAATTTTTTATCCTTATATT
>CAZEDQ010000016.1:0-16890 GCA_964511055.1 uncultured Gammaproteobacteria bacterium | reverse complement strand
CCTCTAACTTACCCTTAGCACAACTTGTTTCCCAAAAATCAAAAATACCGCTCGGCAAAATAGATTTGGGGATGTTTTCGGATACGGAAATAGATGTTTGGGTAGAGGAAGATATAAACAATTCAACCGTTTTTATCCTTCAGTCAAACTCCATACCTGTAAACGATAATATAATCGAACTTTCGCTTATAGCAGATGCGCTAAGAAGGTCAGGTGCCCACAAAATAACGGCAATTATCCCTTATCTTGGCTATTCCAGAAAAGAAAAACAGACCAGGCGGGGTGAACCGATTTCCGCAAAAGTTATAGCAGATTTAATAATCGCAAGCGGCGTTGGAAAGGTTGTCTGTCTTGACTTGCATGCCGACGCAATAGTCGGTTTTTTTAATGTGCCGGTTATTTACCTTTCCGCCCTGGAAATTTTGGCAGACGCCCTAAAAAAAGAGCAGTTTAAAAACCCGCTTGTAGTTGCTCCGGACGTAGGCGGTGTTAAAAGGGCACGGAATTTTGCGGCAATCCTAAATGCCCCGTTGGCAGTTATTGAAAAAAGAAGACAGGCAGATATCAGGGACCGTATGGAGGTCCTTTCAATCTCCGGTGAGGTCTCGGGGGAAACAGCAATCATAATTGATGATGTTATCTCAACCGGTGGAACCATCATAGAAAGCGCAAATTCGCTTAAGAGTAAAGGCGTTAAAAAAATTATTGTTTGTGCAACTCACGGTGTATTCACAGGCGATGCCATCAAAAACCTGGAAGCAAGTCCGGTTGACAAAATTTTTGTGACGGACAGCATTAAAAATGAGAAAAAAAGCAAGAAAATTGAAACCGTATCCGTATCGGGAATCATAGCAGACTGCCTCAAAGAAGAGCTTTAGTCTCAACCAAAAGAGTGTCAAAATAATGGATTTCAAAGACAAACTACAGCTTGCCCAAAAGAAAAACGAAACACTTCTTTGCGTAGGCCTTGACCCTGATCCCCAAAAACTCCAAAAGGGTCAAACGCAATTTGAATTTAATAAAAAAATAATAGAAGACACCAGCAAATATGTCTGCTGCTTTAAACCCCAAATCGCATTTTACGCAGCCGCGGGAGTAGCGGGAATAGAAAGCCTAAAACAAACAATAGACTATATCCATAAAGAGTATCCCGATATTCCAGTGCTCTTGGATGCAAAAAGGGGCGATGTTGGCCACACGTCTGAAATGTATGCAAAAGAAGTTTTTGATTTTTACCAAGCAGATGCGGCAACTGTTGGTCCTTATTGCGGATTCGATTCCATTGAACCTTTTTTAAAAAGGGCAGATAAGGGGATCTTTGTAATCTGCAGGACTTCCAACCCCGGTGCAGGCGACTTTCAGGATCTTAAGGTAGGGAATGGCCCCTTGTATGTAGAAGTGGCTAAAAAAATAGTCGGCTGGAGCGAAAAATATCCTAATGTCTTTTTGGAAATAGGCGCGACGTGGCCGGAGGAAATCGGCGTACTTAGAAAGCTCGCACCAAACATGCCGTTTTTAATTGCAGGCATCGGTGCACAAGGCGGGGATTTGGAATCCACACTTAAAAACGGGCTAACCAAAAATGGAGATGGCTTGATTATCAGCAGCTCGCGGGGCATAATCTATGCCCAAGACCCTAAAAAAGCAGCCGAAGACCTAAAAAATGAAATCAACAAATACCGAAAGTAAAATATCTCAAAAAGTCGCGGGTATCCTTTTGGATATCGGTGCCGTTTTGTTTACCCGCAATAGGCCATTTAAATTTACATCAGGTCTCTTAAGTCCAGTTTATATTGACTGTAGAGTAATTGTCTCCCACCCAAAGGAAAGAAAAATCGTTGTCAATGCATTAGTTGAAAAAGTTAAAAAAGAGATTGGGTTGCCTGATGTCGTTGCTGGTATTGCAACTGGCGGCATTGCCCATGCGGCTTTGATTGCAGACAAGTTAAATCTTCCGATGGTTTTTGTTCGATCAAAACCCAAAGAACACGGAAAGGGTAATCAGGTAGAAGGCGTTTTACGTCGAGGCCAAAAAGTTCTAATCGTTGAAGACTTAGTATCTGCAGCAACATCATCAGAGAGCGCTATTCGAGCGGTTAGAAAGCTGGGTGGTGTTGTCACAAATGAAATAGCAATTTACACCCACAATTTAAAAGCGTCTGATGATTATTTTAAAAAAGCCAAGGTTAAGTTTTCATACCTTACGGACACTAAACAGGTTGCTCAGCAAGCTGTTAAAAAGGGTTTTATGAAAAAGGCACAAATTAAGATAATAGAAAATTGGGTACACGATCCAGTAACCTGGGGCAAGAAGATGGGGTTTGAATAGTCCATTTTCTAAGTTAAAATAAACCAACATGCTTCAAGACCCTTTTTACGATCCCACTTTATCTTACGAAGAAAATTATGATGAAGGTCCGTTTGCAGCATTTAGAGACGGCAAAATATATGAACAAAAAGGCGAACCTCAATACAAATTTCTAGGCCAGAAAGTTTATTTACCTTTTGGTATTCCCGCAGGACCACTTTTAAACAGCAAATTTGTAAAAAGCGCATTTGAAAAAGGTTTCGACGTTTGTGTTTACAAGACTGTTCGTGCTGATACATTTCCTTGCCATCCGCTCCCAAACATCTTATCCGTGCATTTTGCACAAAAAGATTTGACAGTTAAAAGACTAGAAGAACCTATAACTGCAGACGAAAACTATCAGGATCCTATCTCTATCACCAATTCCTTCGGTGTTCCATCCAGGAATCCGGATATCTGGCAACAGGATGTAAAAAAAGCAATTTCATATGCTAAAAAAGGTCAGGTTATGGTTTTAAGTTTTATGGGAACTGTTAAAAAAGACCAGACACAGCAGGAATTCATTGAGGATTTTGTACTTGCCGCAAAACTTGCCAACGAAACCGGCGCAAAAATTTTGGAAGCAAATTTGTCATGTCCTAATATCGGCAACGAAGGTCTAGTCTGTTACAACCTCGAAGTCACCGAAAAAGTCACAAAAGGTATTAGGAAAGTTATCGGGAACACACCATTAATTTTAAAAATCGGCTATTACCAGAATCAAAAAGATTTAGAGACGCTTGCGGAAATTGCAAATGAATACGCCGACGATGTTGCAGGAATAAATACGCTCCAGGCTATGGTAGTCGATCACGAAGGTAAACAAGCATTACCTGGACCTAACCGTTTGAAAAGCGGAGTCTGCGGCTACGGTATCAAATGGGCCGGTGTTGAAACTGTCAAAAAGTTAAAATCAATCAAAGATAAGAAAGGCTACTCTTTCTCAATTACAGGAGTAGGCGGAGTATTAAACCGCAAAGATTATCTGGAATACAAAAGAGCCGGTGCGGATTGCGTCATGAGTGCAACCGGAGCAATGTGGAATCCTTATTTAGCGCAGGAAATAAAATCAGAAATCAAATCTTCGTAATTTTTTCTGCTGGGCAAATCCAAACTTGAATTGTCCTGTCGCGGATTGGGTTTTTGCCGCTGCCGTCTCGGCCGTCAAATTCAAACGCCGCAACTTGTTGGTATTTCCCAAGTTCCAATTTACCATTTAAGATCGGCACCACAACACTCGGGTGCGAAAATTCCAATGCCCGAATATGGGCGGCAGCATTATAGTCTTCGTCAATTTCATTACAATACGGGTTGTCCTGGCAGCGGTGTCTGTAGTCGGTAGTCGGATGCTTATAATCTTTGGAAACCCTTGTAGATCTTTTATCTTCCGGGATCGAATGCAGCGTGTGATGCAGTATATCCTCTAAAAGATTTGGCTCGGCGATCTCATTGACAACAATCCCGAGTGTCGTGTGCTTTGTATTAACAAAAACGAAACCTTGCTTAACTTTAGCCTTGGCAATCGCCTTATTGATATCCTCTGTGATATCCAAAAAATAAGTCGGCTTCGTCGACTTGAACTTTAGTTCCTTCAGGAAGGCTTTCATTATTTAGCTTTCTCGACTTTACAATTTTATCATAAGAAAAATCAAGTCAGTAGCAAGAAAAAAGGTTAGATACCAAGCAAAAAGTCAGGCACCAGGCAAAAGGTCAGGCCTTAGGCTGGCAATTTCCCAACAAAGGCCTGACCTTAACCTAGGCATAGTCGAATATTGAAGGCCTGACCTTAACTTGGATGACCATTTCGGTTATAATCCGAACATGACCGCTTACACCGAAATATCTGCAAACCGTACTAAGACTTGGCTTATCATGCTGCTTTTTGCTTTTTTTATAACTTTTGTAGTTTTTATATTTGCAAACGCCCTAGGTCTGCAGGGGCCGTCGGCTTTAAGTTTTTCCGGCATAGCCTTAATTGTTGCCGGCATAATCAACTTTTTTTCCTATTACAACAGCGACAAGATAGTAATGGCAATTTCCAAAGCAAAGCAAATCCAGAAAAAGGACAACCCCACGCTTTTCAGGACTATTGAAAATTTGTGTATCGCCTCCGGTGTCCCTACACCTAAAATATACATAATAGACGACACTGCCCCAAACGCTTTTGCAACCGGCCGTGATCCACAGCATGCCGCAATTGCCTTTACAACCGGAATCCTCTCAAAACTTACTAAACTTGAGCTCGAAGGTGTTGCCGCCCATGAACTTTCGCACGTCGGCAATTACGACACGCGTCTAATGACAATAGTGTCTATACTGGTTGGAACAATAGCCCTTGCTGCAGATTTTTTCTTACGGATGTCTTTTTATTCAAGAGGAGACAGGGATAATGATAGGGGAGGTAATGCAATTTTCATGGTGCTGGGGCTTGTAATGGCCATTCTTGCCCCCATTGTAGCAACATTAATACAGCTCGCAATTTCCAGAAAAAGGGAATTTCTGGCAGACGCATCCGGTGCACTTCTAACCAGGAATCCCGATTCTTTGGCAGACGCCCTTTTGAAAATTTCAGCTGACAAAGAGCCACTTGAAGTTGCCAACAAAGCAACGGCCCATCTTTATATTGCTAATCCTTTCAAAGATGCACACAAAGGCGTCAGCCTCTTTGCTAACCTCTTTAACACCCACCCGCCGATTGCAGAAAGAGTGAAAGCCCTTCGCGCAATGCAATAATAATATTATGAACGTGAACAGAGAATCAAACTCATTACCAGAAGAAACCCCTACGCAGAAAAGCCAACAGGTAAAAAGCTATGCAGTGATTTCCTGTGGTGGCACTATCACTATGGAAAAAGGCAGCAGGGGGGTTCTTGAGCCTAAAAAAAGCTTAAACGAAGTTCTATCCGCTGCTAACCTTGAAGCACTCGAGAGCAAAATGGTAGTTCCTGATGATAATAAAGAAGAGCTTTTCAAACTTGATAGTGTGAATCTAAATCCGGAACACTGGGGACAAATTATTTCTAGTGTAGAAAGGCTTCAGGATCAAAGTGACGGAATTGTAATTATCCATGGAACAGATACCATGGCATATTCGGCAACTGCAGTTGGCTTAGCACTTGCCGATAAAATTAAAGTTCCGGTAATTTTCACAGGTGCCCAAAGACCTATACATGAAACAGGTAGTGACGCAAAGCCCAATCTAGAAAGGTCCTTTCAAGTTCTCGATAAAGCGGCAAAAGCCGGAGTTGCTGAATGCATGATATTTTTCGGTGATGAAGCCTACAGAGGTGTGTGTTCCCGCAAAAGAAGTGAATCTGATTTTAAAGGATTTGAATCTCCGAGCGTACGTCCGCTTTATGTAACAGATGGATTTGGCGTCAAAGAAACTTGGCCGTCAAGAAGACCCGCAGACGCATTGAAAACCAAAAAAAATCTTGGTATTGAAATAAAAAATGACTTTGCAAAAGGTGTAGTAATACTTTCTGCCGTTCCAGGACTAGAAGCGGAGGTATTAATGGCTATTGCAAGCAGAGCTACAACTAGAGCAATAATATTAAATTCGCTAGGTGCAGGGAATATTCCCTCCCTTGAAGGGGACTACAATCTAGTACCAGCAATTGAAAAGATAACTCGCAAGCTGGGCAAGCCTGTAATAATTTCTTCACCTTTTGTGGGTGGAGACACAAATCTAGACATCTATTTAACTGGTACATTAGCAAAGGAATCAGGAGCAATCGATGCGGGCAAAATGACCGCAGAAGCAACACTAGTTAAAACTAGATTACTTTTAGCCCAGCCAGAATTTACATCTCAGAATGCGTTTAAAAAAGCGTTAGCGACAGATTTTGCAGGAGAAACAGGTAGACTTTAGATTATGAAGATTGATATTTCGCATGTTGCAAAACTTGCAAACCTGAAGCTATCCCCAGCTGAAGAAAAAAAATTTGGAGATCAACTAGACGAAGTCCTCGACTATTTTACCAAGCTAAACGAGGTTAAAACAGAAATTGTTCAGCCGATTGACCACATAACCGGTCTTGAAAATGTCCAAAGGCAAGACGTTGCCCAACCATCTTTAAGCCAGGAAGAAGCTTTGTCGGCAACCCGTAAGACCCATAATGGATTTATCCAAGTAGAGGCAATATTGGAAAGCGGGGACCACTAGTATGGTTGATGTAACAAATCTCACGTTGCAAGACGCTTCCAAAATGCTTTCCTCAAAGCAAATCAAGGCAAAAGAATTAACAGAGGCATTTTTAGACAGGACTAAAAAATTAAACGAAAAGTTAAATAGCTTCATAACAATTACGGAAGATATTGCTCTCAAGCAAGCAGAAAAAGTAGATAAACTAATCGAAGGTAATCAAAAACTTCCTCCTCTTGCCGGGATGCCAATCGGGGTTAAAGATTTATTTTGCACTAAAGGCATAAAAACAACGGCAGCCTCCAAAGTCCTTGAAAATTATGTACCCGCTTACGATTCGACAGTTGTATCCAAAATAAAAGATTCACAAACGGTTATTTTGGGCAAAACAAACCACGATGCCTGGGCGCATGGAGCAAGCGGTGAAAATTCCGATTTCGGCCCAACCAAAAATCCTTATGATCTAGAGAGGGTTCCGGGCGGCTCATCCTCCGGGTCAGCTGCTGCAGTTGCATCAGGCCAATGCATTGCAGCCTTGTCAACGGATACAGGCGGGTCTACAAGGCAGCCGGCGTCGTTCTGCAATTTAGTCGGTATTAAACCTACTTACGGTAGGGTTTCCAGATACGGCGTAATGGCTATGGCTTCGTCCCTGGACACAATTGGCCATATGACAAAAACGGTTTGGGACAACGCGCAAATTTTAAATGTCACGGCGGGAAACGATACAAACGATGCAACAACATCACCAAGGCCAGTAGAGGATTACATAAAGGAAATAGAAAAAGGAGTCAAGGGAAAAAGAATTGGCTTACCCCGAGAATATTTTGACGGGCTCGACCCCAAGATAAAATCAGTTATCGATAAGGCCTCAAAAGAACTTGAAAATCTCGGAGCAATAATTTCCGATATAAGTCTTCCTCATACCCAATACGGTATAGCAACTTACTATATTATCGTTCCTTCCGAAATCTCCTCGAACCTGGCAAGATATGACGGGATAAGGTATGGGAACGGCCGCGATAGTTTTGGCGCGGAAGCTAAAAGAAGAATAATTTTAGGCACGTTCGCACTTTCTTCAGGTTACTACGATGCCTATTATCTTAAAGCGATGAAGGTAAGAAGGTTAATAAGAGACGATTTTGTAAATGCTTTTAAAAATGTCGACGCCATTATTGCCCCGGTTTCACCCACCCTCCCGTTTAAAATCGGCGAAAAAGTAAATGACCCCCTCACCATGTACCTTGCAGATGTTTATACGGTGAATGTTAATCTGGCAGGAATCCCAAGCCTAACTGTTCCTGCCGGCTTTATCGATGGTCTTCCAGTAGGCATGCAAGTTATTGGTCCGGATTTTTCGGAAAAACTACTTTATCAAATAGGCTCCGCTTACGAGCAAAAAACTAAATGGTACAAATCAAAACCAAATATATGAAATACACACCCGTCGTCGGTCTAGAAGTACACATAGAGCTTTATACCAAATCCAAAATGTTTTGCTCCTGCTCTGCAGACTATTTTGGCAAAGAACCAAATACTCACACATGCCCGGTATGCCTTGGTCTGCCAGGTGCACTCCCGGTTCCCAATAAGCAGGCAATCGAATGGTGCGTTGCAATGGGCCAAGCGTTAGGGTGCAAAATTCCGTTATTTTCCAAATTCGACCGTAAAAATTATTTTTATCCTGACCTTCCCAAGGGTTACCAAATAAGCCAGTATGATAAGCCATTTTGCGTAGAGGGAGAGGTCACTCTGTCCGGCGACAAAAAAATCAGGATTACCAGGGCTCATATGGAAGAGGATACGGCCAAACTGACCCATGCCAAGGTAGAAGGCAAAAATGTATCGCTTATAGATTTCAACCGCTCAGGTGTACCGTTGGTTGAAATTGTCACGGAACCGGATTTTGAAAATGCCCAAGAAGTTGTCGAGTACTTAAAACTGCTGCAGCAAACCGCAAGGTATCTGGGTGTTTCCCAGGCCGACATGGAAAAAGGGGATATGAGGCTCGAACCGAACATCTCGCTGAAAAAAGCAGGCGAAAAAGGTTTGCCTGGCTACAAGGTCGAGGTAAAAAATATCAACTCTTTTAAGTTTGTTGAAAAAGCAATCTCATTCGAAATTGGTCGCCAATCAGAAGTGCTGGATATAGGACAAATCCCAAAGCAGGAAACCCGGGGTTGGAACGAGCAAAAGCAGGCAACCTTGTCGCAAAGAAGTAAAGAAGAAGCCCACGACTACCGATATTTTCCGGAACCTGACATTCCTCCCATCCGCTGGAATCAAAATCAAATAAAAGAACTTGAGAAGAAACTACCTGAACTGCCGCAGGCAAAATTTAAAAAATTTCAAAAAGAATACGCACTTTCCGCTTATGACATAGAGATTTTAACTCGGGAAAAGTCAACAGCTGACTATTTCGAAGAAGCAGTATCAGCAGGCGAAAAACATAACGTCACGGCCAAGCAGATAGCCAATGTCATAATAAACAAGAAACCGGACTTGGAAAAAACCCTGCCTGCACAACTGGTACAAAATATAAAAGGCCAAAGCACCCAAAATATAAAACAAGCCGATCTGGATAAAATCTTGGAAGAAGTTTTAAAAAGCAATCCTCAAATTGTTGATTCTTATAAGGCAGGCAAAATTAACGCAATCCAGGTTTTAATTGGCAAAGTGATGCAACAAACAAAAGGTCAGGCAAGCGCAAACGAAGTAAAAAACATATTGGAAAAACTCCTTTCATAGTCGATCGGCAATAGTCTCTAAAAAAGGTGATAAAATACAGAATGTAATTATGTCTAAATTTGTCCACCTTCACGTACACAGTGAGTATTCACTTCTGGATGGCCTTTCAAAAATTCCCAAACTTGTAACACAGGCAAAAATAATGGGAATGCAGCACTTGGCAATTACCGATCACGGGTCGATGTACGGCGCTATTAAATTTTATAAAGAGTGCAAAGCCCAAGGGGTTAACCCGATTATCGGTTGTGAAATGTATATAGCAAAACGTTCCCTAAAAGACAAAGAAGCCGGAAAAGACAGCGATTATTACCATTTAACGGTTTTGGCTGCCGACTACGAAGGCTATATCAATTTAATGAAACTGGTAACGGTAGCACACCTGGAGGGCTTTTATTACAGGCCAAGAATAGACAAAGAGACTCTTGCAAAGCATGCAAAAGGCCTAATGGCGCTTTCCGGTTGTAATTCCTCCAACATTTCCAAGGCAGTAGTCGAAGGTGACTTTAAAGCAGCCAAAAAACTGGCCGAAGGATATGCGGACATATTCGGCAAAGAAAAGTTTTATCTTGAAATCCAGAGGCACTCATTCGGTAAATTTATGGCTGCCCACGAACAGGGGACGTACATTTACAATGAACTTTCAAGAATGCACACGGAAGAGCAAAAAATCATAGAAGGGGCCAAAAAACTATCAAAAGAAACAGGTCTCGGGCTTGTTGCAACCAACGATATCCACTATGTCCTGCCGCAGGATGCAAATGCCCAGGATGCAATAGTCTGTATCCAAACCGGTAAAAATATCCAGGACGAGAAAAGGCTGAGAATGATAGACTCCCCTACCTTTTATCTAAAAAGCGACGAAGAAATGCGCGAACTTTTCCAGGATATACCCCAATCAATAGAAAATACCATCAAAATCGCAGAACAAATAAAAATAGACCTGACATTGGGCAAAGTTGCATTCCCAAAGTATAAAGTTCCGACATCCCAAACACCCGACGAATATCTTAGGGAGCTATGCTACGCGCGAATTAAATCCAAAGTGGACAAAATAACTCCTGAAATCAAAGAAAGACTGGAATACGAACTTTCTGTCATATCAAAAAAAGGGTACTCAGCATACTTTTTGGTAGTTGCCGATTTTGTCAATTGGTCCCGTGAAAAAGGGATTATTTCAACAACGCGTGGTTCGGCATCCGGCAGTCTTGTTTCTTTCGCAATTGGAATAACTAGCGTAAACCCATTGGATTTTAAACTTCCCTTTGAAAGGTTTCTAAACCTTTACAGGCCAACGCTGCCCGATATCGATGTTGATTTTGAGGACAAAAGGCGCGATGAAGTGATTCAGTATGTCCGTGAAAAATATGGCCATGAAAAAGTTGCCCAGATAGGTACCTTTGGGACTATGATGGCCAGGGCAGCAGTCAGAGACGTTGCAAGGGTTTTAAGTTGGCCGTATTCCAAGGCGGACAGGATTGCCAAAATGATCCCCCTTGGGGCACAAGGGTTTCCGATGTCGCTTGACCTTGCCAAAAGGCAAAATAAGGACCTCGGAAATTTATATAACGAAGATAGCGAAGTTAAAGAGCTTCTGGATTTGGCCCAAAAAGTTGAGGGAAACGCAAGGCATGTGTCTGTGCACGCTGCAGGCGTTGTTATCGGGCCGGATGACCTTACGAATTACACACCGCTCCAGCGCGAAACAACGGGCGAGAAAATAATAACCCAATATGATATGCACGATGTGGAAGATGCCGGGCTTGTGAAAATGGATTTTTTGGGGATTAGAAACCTTTCCATTCTTGGGGAAGCTGTGAAAATTGTTGAAAATAGAAAGGCTATAAAAGTTAACCTCTCAACTCTTCCCCTTGATGACAAAAAGGCTTTCACACTGCTTGCAAAGGGTGAGACAATGGGCCTTTTCCAGCTTGGGGGTTCCGGTATGACAAGATACTTAAAGGAACTCAGGCCAACAACAATTTTTGACATTATGGCCATGATTTCCCTTTTTAGGCCCGGACCGATGAACTCCATCCCCGAATTTATAGAAAGGAAAAATAACCCTAAAAAAATGAAATATTTCGACCCGCGAATGAAAGATTACCTTGACCTATCTTATGGAGTCATTGTTTACCAGGATGACGTGCTTTTAACAGCCATAAATATTGCCGGTTACACTTGGGAGGAAGCAGACAATTTTAGAAAAGCCATGGGTAAAAAAATCCCGGCCGAAATGAGCAAGCAGCGTGAAAAGTTCACAACCGGAGCTATTAAAAACGGGATGTCCGGTGAAAAAGCGGAAGAACTGTTTAAACTGATTGAACCGTTCGCCGCTTACGGATTCAACAAGGCCCACGCGGCCTCTTACGCTATTATAGCCTACCAAACAGCCTACATGAAGGCAAACTATCCCGTTGAGTTTATGACGGCTGTAATGACTGCTGAGGCGGATGACACTGACAAAATAGCAACCGCGGTTGATGAGTGTGCAAAAATGGATATTCTTGTACTGCCGCCGGATATTAACGCTTCCGAGGTTGGGTTTACCATTGAAACAGTCATGGAATCTAAAGGTAAAAAAGAGGGCATCCGGTTCGGTTTTTCGGCAATCAAAAACGTTGGCAAAGCTGCAATGGATGCCATAATCGGCGAAAGGGAATCAAATGGCCAATTTGGCTCTTTGGACAATTTTGTTTCCAGGGTCAATTTAAGGGCAGTTAACCGTAAAACTATAGAAAGCCTTATAAAGGCAGGTGCGATGGACACATTTGGCAAGAGAAACGCCATGCTTAAAGTTCTCGACGACATCAAGGCTTCCGGCAATTCCCTGTCAAAGACCATAGCCGAAGGCCAGGGGTCGCTTTTTGACAGCGCGGAGCTGGAATCCAAAAATACCATGTCGTCTGCTATTGCTGCTGTTTTAAATTCAACGGAAGAAGCACCCAAGGAAGAGATCCTGTCGTGGGAAAGGGAACTATTGGGCTTTTATTTAACCGAGCATCCTCTTACAAAGGTATCAAGCCAAATGGAAAGAATAATAACTTTCAAAATCGGAGAGATTGACCGGTTTGCCTATGCCAATAAAGTAATAAGGCTTGGAGGAATCATTGCCTCAATCAGGAAAACGGTAACAAAGCTAAAACAGCAGGAAATGTGTTTTGTCAAACTCCAGGATACAACCGGCACCATTGAAGTAATCGTTTTCCCGAAAACATACGAGAGGGCGCGGGGCATTATTGCAATGGACCAAATTGTCATAGTTAGTGGAAAATTGGAAGCCGATGACGAAAGCGCCACAATTATAGCCGAGGACATTACCCTGCTGGAGCAGGTTGAAAAACAGGAGGAAGTGATAAATATTTCTATTCCAAGGGATGCGGACCGGATATTATTGTCAAAAATATACGAGGTTTTAAAAAATAATCCGGGTAAAAGTGCAACTTACCTTGTCTTGCCGGGCCAGGATAACGTTGCCAGAAGTATTCCCGTGCCGTTTGGTGTCAGCAGAAATTTTGAACTCGAAGACGGTCTTAATACCTTAGGCTGTCATATTATAGATTAATGTTTACTTTGGGTGGTTTTTTCGATATACTTTAGCCTTATATGAACATAGCAAATTTTAAAGTCGGTGACGTTATACGCGTTTTCACCAAAGACCCGCAAGATAATAAAGTTCATGCTACCCCGTTTGAAGGGATAGTAATATCGCTTCGTGGCCAAAAAGATACAAGAACATTTATTGTAAGGAAACGAAGCTCGGACGGTGTTTTTGTTGAACGCATTTTTCCGGCCCTTTCACCTTCAATTGAAAAAATTACGGTTGTAAAACCCGGGAGTGTTAGGCGCGCAAAGCTTTACTATTTAAGAAAAACAAAATAGCGCAAATGGTCCTGCCGGATTTGCTTCAGGAAGAATCACTTTGGCAACAGGGAATAACAAAAATAGTCGGTATAGATGAGGTCGGTCGCGGTTCATGGGCAGGCCCGCTTGTCGCAGCAGGCGTTATTTTACCGCCAGGTTTTAAAATCCCTCAATATCTTGCAGATTCCAAACTTTTAACTCCAAAAAGAAGACAGGACTTAGACAAAATTTTAAGAAAAGAAGTTATCTCTTTCAAAATAGCCGAAGTCTCCCATCGCGTCATCAATAAAATCGGTATTGGAAAAGCAACCCAGATTGCCTTCAGAAAAATAGTCAATTCTTTAACTCCCCGACCGGAGTATTGTCTGGTAGACGCTTTCCATATCAAATACCTTGCCAGTGTCAGGCAAAAGGCCATAAAACATGGGGATTTGACTTGCGCATCTATAGCTGCAGCATCTGTGATTGCCAAAGTTTACCGGGACGGCCTTATGGAAAAAATGTCATTAAAATTTCCCAATTACGGCTTTGAAAGGCACAAAGGGTACGGTACCAGACAACATCAGCTTGCAATCAAAACTTACGGTTTTAGCACCTACCACAGGACGTCATATAACCTTAATTTCCTAAAGACGGAAAGGTCAAACTAAGCAAAAAGGTCGGGCCTTAACTTGGTCGGATCAAAGAAAAAGGCCTGACCTTAACCCGGGAAACCCGGAACCAAGCAACCATGAACAAAACCGCAATAGGTAAATACGGTGAAGATTTAGCGGTAGCCTTTTTAAAAAAACAAGGGTATGTAGTTCTTGAGCGCAACTTCAGGATTAGGGGCGGAGAAATCGACATAGTTGCCCTGGACGGCCAGGTTTTGGCTTATGTCGAAGTTAAAACAAGGTCATCTCATCAATTTGGTTTGCCTGAAGAATCTGTAACATATCATAAAATAAAATTTTTAAAGCGTGCATCCAAATTTTACCGTGCAAATAGGAAAAACCTACCGGAGCAAGAAAGGATCGATGTTTTGGCTGTGGACTTATCGGCAATGGACCCAACCTTTAACCTTATCAAAAACGCATCGCTTTAAAAATACAAAAAGAGAGGGTATAATCTGCTCAAATGACTGTAGAACTAAGAGTACCCTTATCCGGATCAACAATTCAATTTGATGTTGGAAGGCAAGAAATGGTCGTAGTGACGGAAGGTGGTCAAATAACCAGTGAGGCCTCAGGTAAAATACCGGACGCCTCCGAGTGGTGGGAAAAAATTATGCTTGAGCCTTTTACATTTGCAGCCGGTCCGTGGCATTTTGCGCGAGGCTCAGTCGCGGCAAAACTTTCCTCAGGAGCAGATGTTACTGGAGAAGGTGCAGAAATGGCATATGATGCGGCAAGAAAACCATTAAGGGACGCATTGAGGTTTGCAATCGAAACTGATATGCCGACACAGGAAGTGTTTAATCAAATAAACAAAGGGGAATATGACATGAGACACCGTAAAGGCATTGTGTGGGCGGGTTTATACGCTGATGCAGTAAAAGCAGAATACAACCAGTTAAGAGAAGAAATTGAAATAGAAAAGTCAGCTTCTCACTAGCCCCATCGGTTCTTTTCCTTCAAAAACGTCAATAATATTTTGGGCGGCAATTTTAGACATCTGCTCTCTGGTTTCATAAGTTGCCGAGGCGATATGAGGTGTGACCACTACGTTATCCAGCTTCAGCAAATCTTTTGAAATCTTAGGTTCAAATTCAAATACATCAAGGCCGGCTGCAGCAATCTCCTTTTCCTTTAGTGCCCATACCAATGCTTCTTCCTCAACCACTGGCCCCCTGGACGTGTTAATCAAAATTGCGCTGTTTTTCATCTTTTTTAGCTCATTGCGGCCAATCATATGCCTGGTTTTATCGGTTAGAGGAACATGCAAGGTTACGATGTCGGCCTCTTTTAAAATCTCATCTACTGTCCCATACCTGGCTTCACATATAAGTTCAAAGTCTTCGGCCCGCCTGACGTCAAAGTACATCACTTTCATCCTAAAACCACCGTAGGCAATTTGCCCTACGAAAGTACCTATTCTGCCGAGCCCAATTATTCCAATAGTCTGCCCCCATGCTTGGTGCGAAAGGAATAAATTTGGGTCCCATTTTTGGTATTTCCCCTCCCTAACAAAACGGTCGGCGCCAATAATAGATTTACTGCAGGCAAAAATCAGTGCAAACACATGTTCTGCTACAGATTCATTGGCAACGCCGGGCGTATTGGTGACAATGATGCCCTTTTGTTTTGCAGCACCAACATCAATATTATCCACGCCGACTGCGTAATTTGAAATGATTTTAAGTTTTGCAGATGCACGGCCTATAATCTCACTATCCAGTTTATTATTAACCATTGAGATAATGGCATCATACTCGCTCAAAATTTTTCTCAACTCTAAATCCGTTAAGTCATTAGCAGATTTATGAACTTCAGCCGAAAAACCTTTTTGGCGAAGTAAGTGAAGGCCGTTTTCTGCAACTAGTCCAGTTATAAAAACCTTGGGCATTATATTTATGATAAACGATTTAAAGGTTTGATGCTACAAATTCAGGGACCGAACTGCGGTATCTTATGATCTCATCCTTTGTCATCAGGCCGTTTTGGGCACCTGTCTCGGAAATAGCATGTGCTGAATTCAAGGCTCCCCAGACCATCGCCTCACCAATACCATTACCCAAAGAAAGTGCAGAGATAAAAGCTGCGGCGTAAGCATCACCTGCACCTGTTTTTTCAACAACCTGTGTCGGGAAAATTCCAACCCTAAGATATTCCTTGCCGTTGGAAGCATATGAGCCCTCTTCACCATCGGTCACCACCACAATTTTTGGGCCCAAAAGCAATAGTTTAGAAAGAACATCGCGAATCGGCGGCTTCTCAACCTCATCTAAACCAAGAATATGTTGTGATTCTTCTAAATTAACTATCAAAAGCTCGCATCTGTCCAATATCTTCGGGTATTTTTTGACGCCCGATTTCAGCTGGAATGTACCCGGTGCGTACGCGAGCTTTGCCCCACTGCGGTCAACATAATGGCAAACGTCATCCATTATGTTGGAATTTACGAAAGTTTCGGCCATTGAAGTCAAATACACCCAGGAAGAATCAGCTATGTTATCCGGAAGCATGTATTGCCAATCCTGGTGATAAACAAATATTGTCCTCTCATTTTGAAATGTTAAAACTACAGAAAGGTTTGAGCTTTTGTCGCCGGACTCCACAATGTAATCCCCAGAAACTCCCCTGGCAATAAGAGCATTTTTAATTAGCTCTCCCTGTTTGTCTGAGCCTAAATTGGTATAAATTGCACTTTTAAGTCCTAGAGTTGAACAGGCAACAGAAACATTGGCAGCATTCCCTGCTACGCCGTGGGCAATTGATTCAACAGGGATTTTACTTCCATATTTAATGCATATTTTGCATTCTTTCGTATTCAAATCGCACGCAACCGAAGCATCGTGAATTTTTATAAACGTATCTATTGTCGAGTCACCAATTACCAGTATGTCAAAACCAGTGTCCATTATATTTTAAAAACAGGGTTTTTATGGTTGTGAATAGATTTTGTATATTCCAGCTTGAAATCGGCAATTGCCCGGACTGCATCTTCTGGTTTGTTTACAATTTTAAAAACAAGCCGCTCTTCTGGCCTGATATACATGCCCCTGGTAAAAGCAAATATAATCTCCTGCCAAAAGTCTCCGTATAAAATGAGCGGCTTATGGTGGCCAAAATAAAGCCTTGCAAGGCCCCAG
>CAZEDQ010000015.1:0-17369 GCA_964511055.1 uncultured Gammaproteobacteria bacterium | reverse complement strand
TCCGTTCAATTGCGGTCTGGTTTAGGCGACTGTTGCTGTAGGTAAGATAGTTTGAAACAAAATCGTAAATTTTCTGCGGCGACTTAAGTTCGTTTGCCTTATCTTTAATAAAACCGCTGTCTGTTTCCCAATACCTTTGTGGTTGTGTGTATTGGTTTTTTTGTTTCTCCGTAAGAGTTTTGTATATTTTCCTGTAGGGTTTACTGAAAACTTCAACATAACCCTGGGCAGTTACATTTATTTTTTGTTTTGGCGCTAGTTTGTATTTTGCAACAAAGTTTCCGTCATCATCTACGACAACGTCTATGGGTTGCGGGTTAATCTGCTCAAGTACTATTTGCTGGTAGTTATTGTCAGGCGGCAGGGTAATTTCCGTGAACTGGGAAGTTACGTTATTATTTTCCAGGTAATAGTTTAATTTAAAAGTAAAAACCTGTTTGTCCCCAAATGACATTGAGATTCCGGATTGAAGCAATTGGTCTTTTGTAAATGTAAATTCCTGGCTATTGGCTTTTTGTTGGGTTGAATTTGGATTTGGAATGGCAAAGGCTATCGTGCCAAATACTCTTGGCACGCTTACCATTGCTCTGTATTCACCCATATCGGGAGATTGGGCAAGTTTTGGGATTGAGATTTCCCAAATTTGTCCGGATTTGGAAGCAAGTTCTCCCGACGAGTAATTTAATGTCCACGCAAGTTTTTTCCCTTCACCGATTACCCGCTGGTTAAATTTTACCGATATAATTGTGATGTTATTATCAAACGTTACGCGTGTGTCCAAATTCCCGGTATCATCACTTGCCTTAACATCGGTAACTTTAGTTGAGCCGATTTTCAGCTCAAACTTATCGGCGTAATAATTAGCGGTTTTATTAGTTAAAACGATTTTCTGGGTGACATCTGTTTTTCCGTTTACATCGGTAACATAGCTTACTTCATAATCTGTTTGGAATTCGCCTTGGGCTGCTGCCGGTTTTGGAAAAAATAATAGGAAAAAAAAGATGCTGACAACCAATGGTGGAAAAAACCGGGCAAGCAATTTCACATTGTTAAGTATCTGTTTGTTAGGGTTTTATGTCAAGCGCGCCGATACACTTCTTTTAGGTGTTTTCCTGTATATGAATTTTGGGAAGTTATAATTTGCTCGGGAGTACCGTGAGCGACGACAGTTCCCCCACCTTCACCACCCTCAGGACCCAAATCGATAACCCAATCGGAATTTATTATTACATCCATGTTATGCTCGATGACTATCACGGTATTTCCTGATTGGACCAATCTATCCAGGATAGTAAGAAGCTTTTCGATATCGGCAAAATGAAGCCCGGTTGTCGGTTCGTCAAGTATATATACTGTCCTTCCGGTTGCCCGCTTGGAAAGTTCGGTTGCAAGTTTAACACGTTGGGCTTCCCCTCCCGAAAGTGTCGGGGCCGGCTGGCCGAGTTGGATATAGCCCAAACCGACGTCATTAATTGTCTGCAGTTTTTGTTTTATCTGCGGTATATTCTCAAAAAATGAGAGTGCAGCCTCAACTGTCATTTGTAAAACTTCCGATATGTTTTTACCCTTGTAATGGACTTCTAAGGCTTCTTCGTTATATCTTTTTCCGCTACAAACCTCACAGTCCACGTAAACGTCAGGAAGAAACTGCATCTCTATTTTTACTTGGCCTTCGCCTTCGCATGCTTCGCAACGGCCGCCTTTAACATTAAAGGAGAAGCGGCCCGGTGCATAACCGCGCACCCGAGCGTCCGTTGTTTGGGAGAAAAGTTCACGGATATGGGTAAAAGCACCTGTATAGGTTGCAGGGTTTGAACGGGGGGTTCTGCCTATGGGCGACTGGTCAATTAAAATTGCCTTATCGATATTTTCCAAACCTCTTATTGATTGGTAAGATCCGGCTTTTTCTTTTGATGAGTAAATTTGTGAGGCTATAGCTTTATATAAAACATCATGGATTAATGTTGATTTGCCGGATCCGGAAACACCGGTAACACAGATAAATTTACCCAAAGGGAAGCTGACGTCAATGTTTTTGAGGTTATGTTCCTTAGCCCCGATTAACTCAAGGCTTAAATTTGTTTGCCCGTTTAAAGAATTGTTGTCTTTTTTAAGTAAAATCCTCTTTTTGCCGGACAAATATTTTCCTGTTAGAGAATTGGCGTCCTTCATTATCTGTTGTGGTGTACCTTGTGAAACCAAGTGGCCTCCATGCTCGCCTGCTCCCGGGCCGAAGTCGAGAATTTGGTCAGATTCAAGCATCATTTCGCTGTCATGTTCGACAACTATTACGGTATTTTGAATGTCCCTTAGCTTTTTTAAGGTTGTAATTAACCTTTGGTTGTCTCTCTGGTGAAGGCCTATTGAGGGTTCGTCCAGTACATAGAGTACCCCGGATAGGCCCGAGCCGATTTGAGACGCCAGGCGTATCCGCTGGGCCTCCCCACCTGCTAGAGTTGTAGCAGATCTTGAGATTGTCAGGTAATCAAGGCCTACATCCAATAAAAACTTAGTTCTGGCTTGAAGCTCTTTTAAGATTGGTTTTGCGATTATTTTTTCCCTTTCTGAAAGAATAGTTGCTTTTGTTTCAGCTAGTTTTTCAAGCCATTCGTAGAAACCTCGTATGCTGAGAAGCGCTGTATCGGCTATCGACTTACGGTCTATAGTCACTGAAAGGGATTCGGGTTTTAGTCTGGTCCCAATACATGTTTCACATTCATCGGAGCGCATAAACTTATCTATCTCACGCCTTACAAAGTCCGATTCGGTTTGTGTATATTTGTGTTCCAGGTTTTGAATCACACCTTCATAGGTACTGTCCCATGTGACTATTTTCCCGAACCTGTTTGGGCCTTTGATCCTATAGAGCCTATCTTTTGTGCCGGACAAGACAATATCTTGCGAACTTTGAGGCAGATCCCCGAAAGGGATATTGACCGCAATATTATTTTCCCGGCAAACAGTCTCCAAAACTCTCCATGACCAGGATTCGGACCCTACGATTCTTGCCCAAGGCAGGATTGCACCTTCGGCTACAGTAAGGTTTGGGTTTATAACAAGCTTCGGATCGACTTTTTTGATCACCCCGAGTCCGTTACATACAGGACACGCTCCATGCGGTGAGTTAAAGGAAAACGATCGTGGCTCAATTTCGGGTAAAGAGATGTTGTCTTTGGGGCATGTAAATTTTTCCGAGAAAAGATGATCGTGCAGATTTTCAGGATATGCAGGGATATCAAATGTTTTATCCAGAATTTCTGCGGCTATAACACTTCCTTCTGAGAGTTTAAGTGCCTGCTCAACAGATTGCGACAGCCTCGATTTATCCGCTGGGACGGATAACCTGTCCACAACCACGTCTATTGCATGTTTATTTGTTTTTATCAGCGTAAAATCTTCGTCAATGTCCTGAATGTGCCCATCTATTCTCGCTTGCCTGTAACCTTTTTTGAGCAGGTCCCGAAATAGCTGTGTGAATTCACCTTTTCTGTCTTTTACGACCGGTGAAAGCAATAAAATCCTTACCTTTTTTTGTGAGTTTATACTCTCGAGCTTTTGAATTTCATCTACGATTTGTTGGGGTGACTGGTGGGAAATTTCCCTTCCGCAGATTGGGCAATGCGGATGGCCCACACGGGCAAATAAGAGTCTTAAATAATCGTAGATTTCTGTAACTGTTCCAACTGTTGATCTTGGGTTATGGGAGCTCGATTTTTGGTCGATAGAAATTGCAGGTGATAAACCTTCTATGGAATCCAGGTCCGGCTTATCCATCACGCCCAGAAATTGCCGGGCGTACGAAGCGAGTGATTCTACGTAGCGGCGCTGCCCCTCCGCGTATATCGTGTCGAAGGCAAGTGAGGATTTTCCCGAGCCTGAAATGCCGGTAAAAACGATCAGTTTGTTTTTGGGAATTTCAACGTTTAGGTTTTTAAGATTGTGCTCCCTGGCACCTTTTATTATTATTTTATCCATTGTTTTATAATACCCGAACATTTACCGAAGTGTCCAGTGTACAGAAAAGAAAATTGTAGCATCTTTGTCAAAACCTATCAAGCATATAAAACTTGCTTTATAACTTACTATGGGTTATAATACGCACTTATGACCGAAAAATTGCATGGCGATTTAGAATTAGAACTCGGAAGTAAAAATTCTGCTAATAAGGCGTATTTAGATTTGTGGCGTACACTTGACAATGCCGGGTTTGACGTAGGTCTTGTGCCCAGTAACGGAAGCAATCTTCCTAAGGTAAGGGAGCGAAAAGGATCAAGCGCTTATATCACACAATCAGCTTTGATTAGCGCTTATAAAGCGGGTGATAAAAGCCTTGCACGTAAGCTTAACGAGTACAGAGCTAAGAAAGGCAGCGAGGTTTTTGGTGGTTTAAGTAATACCGAAGTCCAAAACTTAATTGAGTCGCAACTGCATTCAAGTTGGAAGGAGCGCAGAAATTTACACAATATGATCGGACGCTTACCGCTTAAGGTTGTTCAAGCCTTACCGATTGCTGTTGGAGCACAGGTTATTGATAAAGCGCAGTCTACACCTGATGTAATGCAAGGACATTTAAAAGACGTTATTGCAGTGCCAATGATTTCATATATTACGCACAGTGAAGGAGGCAGTACAAATAAACGTGCTTTACTGGTTGGAGCACTTCTTACAGGTACAGAGTTTCTCCAACGATACGATCCTACGAACACTTGGACATTTGACCCCAAAGATATTATTGCCTATGGTGTCGGTACAGCTGCTGTAATAGGTTTTAATGAAGTAAGGAAAGTTGTTAAACAACGTGGCCAAACATCAGTATCCACAGAAACAACAGTTAGCTAGATTTAAGTACCAAGATTTGGTCTCTCAAAAGTGCTGCTTTTTCGAAATCCAGGACGCGGGCTGCGTTCTTCATCTCACGTGTTAAGAATTTAGCCATTTTTACTTTGTCTTCGGCGAGTATTGAACCTTCTTTTGCCCGCTTGATTACTGAAGCTACTACTTCGTCCTTGTAAATTTGCTTCTTTTCTTCCTCGTCCTGCCGCTCAACGAGCTTGTCCCTTATAGGTTTTTGGATTGAGGTAGGGTTTATATTGTGCTTCTTATTGAATTCATGCTGAATTTTTCTTCTGCGGTTTACTTCTTTTATTGCCCGCTCCATAGATCCAGTGATGTTGTCTGCGTAGAGTATTACTGATCCTTCAACGTGGCGTGCTGCCCTGCCCATTGTCTGAACCAGTGACGTTTCCGACCTCAGAAAACCTTCTTTGTCCGCGTCCAATATTGCAACAAGGGTGACCTCCGGCAAATCCAAACCTTCACGAAGCAGGTTTATTCCAACCAAAACGTCATATTTGCCAAACCTTAGATCGTCCAGAATATCAGTACGGTCGAGTGTTTGTACTTCGCTGTGCAGGTATTGTACCTTTATGTTTTTTTCTTTGAGATAGTCTGTAAGTTCCTCCGCCATTCTTTTGGTTAGTGTGGTAACCAGCGTACGCTGACCTTTTTTTGTACGCTTTTCTATTTCAGTTATAAGATCTTCTATTTGCCCTTTGGATTTTCTAATTGAGATTTCAGGGTCAACCAGGCCAGTTGGTCGGACGAGCTGCTCGACGACTGCGTCCGATATTTTGAGTTCATACTCAGAAGGAGTTGCGGAAGTGTAAATGACTTGATTGATGCGACGAGAAAACTCTTCAAATTTTAACGGCCTATTGTCGTATGCAGAAGGCAAACGGAAGCCAAAATCGATAAGCATCTGTTTTCTAGCGCGATCGCCGTTGTACATGCCGTTAATTTGCGGGACAGTTATATGCGATTCATCTATGACCATTAAATAATCTTTTGGGAAATGCTCCAGAAGCGAAAACGGCGGGTCGTCGGGTTTGCGGCCGTCAAAATGCCTTGAATAATTTTCGATCCCCTTGCAATAACCAAAAGTTTTGATCATCTCAAGGTCGTATTTTGTCCGTTGCTCCAGGCGGTGCGCCTCGAGATCCTTGCGTTGTGACCGCAATTCCTTAAGCCTGTTTTTAAGTTCAAGCTTAATTGAATCTATTGCTTCGTCTTGGCCGCTATCGGTCAGGACGTAATGTTTAGCCGGATAAAGAGCCGTTTGTGTTAACTTTTTAATAGTTGACCCCGTTATGGGGTGGATTATTTCTATTGCGTTAAGGTTATCTTCCAAAAAACTAAGCCTGAGACCATTGGTCTCGTAAGCCGGAATAATCTCGATATTTTCACCACGGACCCTATATGTTCCTCTTGCAAAATCTGTTTCATTTCTTTCGTACTGCAGTTTGGCAAATGATTTTAAAAGGTCATTTCTAGACCAGATTTGGCCGACTGCCAAGTCCTGGCGGGCATTTTTGTATTCTTGAGGTGAACCTAAGTTGTAAATTGCGGAAACGGAAGCTACAACAATAACGTCATTTCTTGTAGAAAGTGACGTGGTGGCACTAAGCCTGAGCCTGTCTATTTCTTCATTTACCTCTGTTTCTTTCTCTATATAAGTATCCGTTGCTGGCATGTAGGCTTCAGGCTGGTAGTAATCGTAATAAGAGACAAAATAACAAACCGCATTTTCGGGGAAAAACTGACGGAATTCTTGGTAAAGTTGTGCTGCAAGTGTTTTGTTGTGGCTAATGACTAGCGTGGGTTTTTGGATTTTCTCTATAACGTTGGCAACGGTGAAGGTTTTACCCGAACCCGTGACACCGAGTAAGGTTTGATTTTTGAATCCATTATTTAGGCCTTCTGCGAGTTTTTCAATTGCCTCGGGTTGGTCCCCGGTTGGTTTGTATGTTGATGTAAGTTTAAATTTCATTAAAGAGTCATTATATCCTTTTTCTGGTTATTTCTAAAGCACACTTGATCTATTTGTAAGCGTTTTGTATATTGACAACTTCGGGTTTTCTTTGGTATATTTTCATTATGACACTGGTTCTTTATAAAAGGCAACGGGAGATTCTTGATTTCCTCAACGAATATATAGAAAAGTACGGCAGTGCACCGACATTAGTCGAGATCGCCAAGAAACTTGGTGTTAAGTCTTTGGCTACCGTACACGAGCATTTACAAGCGCTTGAGCGAAAAGGCTTAATTAAAAAATCGGGGGGAATTATCAGAAAAATTGAGTTGATAGATAAAAAGATCGGCAAAATTGTAAGCGGAATAGAGCTTCCTCTTTCCGGTTTTATAGCTGCCGGTGCTCCTATCGAACCTTACACAGATCCGACTGCCACGTTTGCTATCCCGTCTAGCATGCTTTCAACAAATAAAAAATCATACGTTTTGCAGGTTAAAGGTGAATCTATGATAGAAGACGGAATTCTAGACGGCGATTTTGTTGTTATCGAAGAGACCAACCAGGCAAATAACGGCGACATTGTAGTTGCGATGGTTGATAACGGTGTCGTTACCCTAAAACGTTTTTACCGTGATAAAGAACAGATAAGGCTTGTGCCTGCTAATTCTGCAATGAAGCCAATTTTAACCAAAAATGTAACGATACAAGGCAAGTGTGTAGGTGTTATTAGGCGCTATCAGAACTAAGCGGGAGAAATTAGGTCCGCTAGGTATTTAGTGTAAGCAGAAAAGCAATGGCGGCTAGTGACATTATTAGAAAAGTAATTATTCCCAGCGTATTTGTGATCCAGGTGTTTGTATATTGACCCATTATCTTTTTATTGTTACAGACTAGAAGTATTACAAAAATCAGAACCGGTGCTATTAGGCCGTAAATTACTGCGGTGTAAAAAAGAGCTTTGAAGGGGCTTATACCTAGAAAGGTCATTAAAAAGCCAATGAAGGTAGAAAAGATTATTACTGCATAAAAAGCTTTTGCCTGCCTGAAAGATTTACTCAAGCCTTCGTCCCAATTAAAAATCTCTGCAATTGCGTAGGCAGCCGCACCCGCAAGCACGGGGATTGCGAGCATTCCGGTACCCACGATCCCAAGAGTAAACAGCAAGCTTGCCGCTTTACCTGCTATCGGCTCAAGAGCCCGGGCTGCCTGGTCTGCAGTTTCTATATTTGTTATGCCGTTTGCAAAAAGAGTAGAAGCTGCCGTCGCAATTATGGCAAACATTACAATGTTACTGAAAAACATACCGGCGTTTACGTCTTCCCTTACCATTTTTAATTCATGTTTAGTAACGATGATTTTCCGGTGGTCTTTTTTTTCTTTTTCCCTAACCTCCTCTACCTCTTCTGACGTTTGCCAAAAGAAAAGGTAGGGCGAAATTGTCGTGCCTAAAAGCGCAACAACGAGGGAAATTGTCTGTTTATTGAACTCAACATTAGGTATCAGGGTTCCATAGAAAACTTTCGTCCAATCTAAATTTGCAACGACAGCTGAAGCCAGATAGGCAAAAAGCGCAAAGGTCAGCCACTTTAGGCGTGAAGCTATAAATTTGTAAGGGAAGTAAACCATAAGAGCAATGATTATAACCGTATAGAAAATTGCGCTTACCAGTTCCGGGACAGGTAAAAGCAGTTTTGTTGCTGCAACCATGCCAGATAGGTCTGCACCTATATTTATTGTGTTGGAAATTATAATTAGAAGAGCAAGAAAATATAGCAGAACTTTGGATTTGTAGTGCGTCTTTATTGTGCCTGCTAACCCTTTTTGGGTTACCAGACCAATGCGGGCGCACATTTCCTGCACGGCAGCCATAAGGGGGAAAGTGAGAAACGAAGTCCAAAGTAGGGAATATCCTGCAGAAGCCCCCGCAATAGAGTATGTTGCGATGCCTGAGGGGTCGTCGTCTGAGGCTCCGGTAATTATCCCGGGTCCAAAGATTTTGAGCAGTTTTTTAAGTTTTTTGCGCACCTATTTTTCGCTTTTAATGCAGGCAAAATTAAAGGAAATTATAAGCGGTTTAAATGCCGCCTTTATTATATATTCAGCACGCAATTGGTCCATGTTTGACAATTCGTCCATAACAATTGACAATTAGCAATTGAAAATGGGAACCCTATATATTGTAGCCACTCCTATAGGTAATTTGAAAGATATCACTTTGAGGGCAATTGAGGTGTTATTAAGTGTCGATTTAGTCGTTTGCGAGGACACCCGGGTCACGGGTTTGCTCTTAAAACACTTTGAAATTTCAAAAAAAATGGTTTCTGTTTCCGACTTCAACGAAGAACAAAGGGTTGGTGAAGTTATTTTGAACTTAAAGCAAGGCAAGAATATTGCCCTGGTTTCTGATGCCGGCACACCCTTGGTTTCGGATCCCGGGTATAAGCTAGTAAGAGAAGCTATTGCCCAAAAAGTAATGCTTGAGGCAATACCGGGACCTTCTGCTGCAATTGCTGCGCTGACTATTTCGGGGATGCCTAGCGACAGATTTATGTTTGTGGGTTATTTATCTAAAAAAGACGGGAAGCGGAAAACACAGCTTGAAGATTTAGGAAAAATTGATGATATTGTTAAAACTACCTTTATTATTTATGAATCCCCCTACAGACTTGTTAAAACGCTTAACGCAATAAAATCAGTGTTTGGTGACATTGATACCGTTATATGCCGTGAGTTGACGAAACTGCATGAAGAATCAAGGCGCGAGAAAGTAAGTGAATCACTCGAACATTTTGAGAAAACTAACCCAAAAGGGGAGTTTGTAATTTTATTCTAAAGCAGGCTCCGGCCGGTCATCTGGGTAGGCTTGGGGATCTGCAGAACGCCCAAAACAGTTGGTGCAATGTCTGCAAGAAGTCCCTGGGGAAGCTGCTGGGCATTGCCTTCAAGCTCTTTGAAAATAAAAATCGCAGGAACGGGGCTTATATTATGCTCCGTATCAACTTCACCGGTTCTGAGGTTGATCATTTCCTCTGCGTTTCCATGGTCGGCTGTTACAATTAAGCCGCCACCTGCCGAAAGGACCGCTTTTGCAAGTATCCCCAAGTTATTGTCTATGGTTTGGACGCCCTTTATTGTCGCCTCAATGTTTCCGCTATGGCTAACCATGTCGGCATTGGCATAGTTAACGACAATAAAGTCATAGACCCGCGAATTAATTTTTTCAATCAACTGATTTGTTATTGCGTTTGCCGACATCTCCGGCGCTTTATCATACGAGGCAACTTTGGGGGAATTAATCAAGATCCTATCTTCTCCTTTAAATGGTTTCTCAAGCCCCCCATTAAAAAAGTAGGTAACGTGGGCATATTTTTCTGTTTCGGCTATATGAAGCTGCCTGGAGTTCCTTTCCGCAAAAACCCTTGCAATTGGCATTGTGACTTCCTCGGGATTAAAAGCTACTGCGGTTACAGGTAGGTTTTTGGCATAACGTGTTAAAGTGACAAAAAATAAGTTTGCCAGCTTTGGTCCCCTGTTAAAACCGGTTGCCTGCTCACCGGAAAATGTTTTTAAGTTTGCAAGGTTATCCAATACAAAGGCCTCAGTTAATTGCCTTGCCCTGTCCGGCCTGTAGTTAAAAAATATCACCGCGTCGTTTGCACAGACTGAGCCTATTGGCACCCCTGAGCCGTCAGCTATTATTGTTGGCTCGATAAACTCGTCGGTTTTACCATTGGAATATGAACTGTCAATTACGGACATCACACCTGTTGCTTTATTTTGACTGCTTCCAGTAATTACAGAGTAGGCTTTGGCAGTCCTGTCCCACCTGTTGTCCCTGTCCATTGCAAAATACCGTCCGCTGACTGAAGCAATCTGGCCTAAATTTGCAGACTGCAGTTTACTTTCCAGGTCACTCATATAAATTTTGGCGGAAGTAGGTGGGCTGTCACGGCCATCCGTGAACAAATGCAATTTTATTCTTGATGCAGGAATTTGCTTTTTCTGAAGAAAGGTAAGTAAGGCATAAAGATGGCTCATTTCCGTATGGACGGCGCCAAGGCCGACGAGACCCATCAGGTGAATATTGGAGTTGTTTTTAGTGATGTGGTCGACTGCAGAAATAAAAGCCGTGTTTTCAAAAAAAGAACCGTCCGCTATTGCGTTATTTACCCTGAGCAGATCCTGGAAAACAACCCGGCCTGCGCCTAAATTTATGTGGCCGACTTCACTGTTGCCGACATGGCCTTCCGGCAGCCCAACTGCCTGTCCTGTGGCAACTAAGAGGGCGTGGGGGTAGGAAAACCAGAAGTCGTTAAAATTGCTCGGGTTTGCCCTTGTTATTGCATTGCCCGGACTGTCTTGGGACACACCCCATCCGTCAAGGATACATAATACGATTGGCTTAGGTTTTTCGGTTACTCTTAACATTAAGACAGCTCATGTTCTATCGCCAAAAGCCTATTGTATTTTGCAACCCGCTCACCTCTTGCGGGGGCCCCAAATTTAACATAGTCTGCTCCAATGCCGACTGCAAAGTCAGCAATAAAATCGTCATTGGTTTCGCCGGAGCGGTGAGAGACAATTATCCTAAAGTTTGCTTTTTTGGCTACTTTTACAACCTCTAGCGTTTCTGTAATCGTCCCAACCTGATTAGGTTTCACAATAATTCCGTTACATGCTTTTTTATCGATAGCTTTTTTCAACCGCTCCAAGTTTGTGGTAATTAAATCGTCACCGACTATTATCGTTTTGTCCCCCATAAGCTTGGTAATGTTTTGCCAACCGTCCCAATCATCCTCCGACAGGGGATCCTCAAGGGATAATATATGGTACTGTTCGTTTAAGGAAGCAAAAAAATCAATAAACTCATTTGCCGAGAGCCCGACAGGCCTGTCTTTAATTTTGTAGACACCGCCCTTCATGAAAGTAGATGAGCCAACGTCCATGCTTAGAAAAGTATCAAGGCCTAATGTAAAGCCGGCGCGGGAAACGGCCTCCTCCAAAATTTTAAATGCGTCCGAATTGGAGTAAAGTGTTGGTGCGTACCCGCCTTCTTCACCAAGTAGAGTAATACCACTGTGGTTTACAATTACATCCTTTAGGGAATAGTAAATCTCAACACCTGTCTTTAAATTCTGTGAATAGGTATTTGCTTGCGGCGGAACAATTAAAAACTCCTGAAAATCAATATTGCCGCCGCCGTGTTTACCGCCGTTGAGGATATTAAACATAGGTGTAGGCATGGAAAATTCATCTTTTTGTGTTTGGTTTAAAAGTTTTGAAATATATTGGTATAGTGGAACCTTCATGGATGCGGCTTGGGCCCTTGTAATTGCCCCTGAGAGTGCAAGGATACTATTTGCGCCCATTTTTGATTTATTGTCAGTGCCGTCTATTTGGATCATGATTTTATCTAGCTCCTCCTGTGCGGCTGCGTCCTTTCCGATTATTGCCGGAGCCAAAAAGGTTAGAATATTTTCAAGCGCTTTAAGGACGCCGTTTCCGGCGAACCTGCTGCTGTCACCATCGCGCAATTCTACGGCTTCGTGTTTACCTACAGAAATCCCGGAAGGCGTTGCAAATGCTCCGACTGAACCATCATCAAGTTGGATGATTGCTTCAACGGTCGGGAAGGAACGGCTGTCTAAAATTTCCCTTGCAATTATTTTTTTAATCTTGGCCATGTTTACTTTTTACTTACAAGTTTGTTTTCGGCTTCGTAAATAATTTTGCGTGTAGAATCTATTACATCGGGGTTGACTGAAATAGATGTAATGCCCCAACTAACCAACATTTCCGTAAGTTCGGGATAAATAGAGGGTGCCTGGCCACAAATAGATGACGTAATATTATTTTTAGCTGCAGTTTCTACTATTTTTTTAAGCGCCCAAAGAACCGAGGGGTCCATCTCGTTAAATTCTGTTGACACTTCTTCATTATCCCGATCTGTTCCCAAAATAAGCATAGTTAGGTCATTTGAGCCTATAGAAACTCCATCAATGCCAACTTTAATAAATTCCTCGAGCTGAATTACGTTTGTAGGTATTTCGACCATCATATAGAACTTGAATTTTGAATCTTTAAAAAGGCCGCATTCTTCAACAATGCTTCTTGTGGATAATAGTTCTTTTGGAGATCTCACAAAAGGAATCATTAATTGGAGATTTTTATGCTTTTGGCGTACCCTCCTTATTGCTTCAAGTTCCAGCTTAAAAACGTCAGGATCTTTTATGTAACGGAATGCGCCGCGATAACCTAACATTGGGTTTGATTCAATAGGCTCATATTTTTCGCCACCCTTTAAGCCTTTATATTCGTTTGATTTAAAATCAGTTGCTCTGTAGATTACAGGACGCTGGCCGAATGCTTTAGCAAACAACAATAGGCCTTTTTCGAGTTGATTTATATAGTTTTCCTGCTTCCCCTCTGCTATAAATTCTTTTGGATGTTTTCCAATTTGGGCGAGCAAAAATTCGGCGCGCAAAAGCCCCACACCATCCACGTTTTTTGCAGCAACTTGCGCTGCCAGTTCAGGTTCTGCGAGGTTAGTGTAAACATGGGTTGCTGTTTTGAAATGCTTTGGCTCTTTACTACTTTGAGACTCGAGAATATTTTTGGCTACTTGGTTTTGCCCTTTATAAATAATGCCTCTTGACCCGTCAACAGTTACGATCATTCCGTCTTTTAATCTTTTGGTAGCAAGCCCTGTACCGACAACACAAGCTATTCCCAATTCACGGGATACGATAGCAGCGTGCGAAGTTCTCCCGCCTCTATCGGTAACTATGGCAATTGCCCTTTTCATTGCAGGTACAAAATCAGGATTAGTCATTTCCGTAACCAAGACATCACCTTTTTGAACCTTTCCAAGTTCTTTTACGTTTTTTACGATAACAACCTTACCGGTTCCGATTATTGGCGATGCCGGAGCGCCCTGAAGAAGAATATCCTGTTGCCTGACGGTCTCTTGCTTCGTAAGACCTTTTTGCTTATCTATGGATTTGATCGTTGTAATAGGGCGGGTTTGTACAATAAATAATTTATTGTCTTCAAACGCCCATTCGATATCCTGAGGGAAAAAATAGTGTTTTTCCAGCGATTGGCCGATTTTGGCCAATTCAACGATATATTTATCGTCGAGTTTTTGATCTTTTTTGTGAGAAGAAGCAACAGTTAATAATTTGTTTCCGTTGCCACTCCTAACCATTTGTTTATCTTGTGCGGACATAGTTTTTTTTGTAATGGAAAAATCATTTTTATTTACTTCATAATGGTCCGGTGTTTCTCTACCTCCTACAATAAGTTCACCAAGGCCGTAGATAGCTTCGATTATTATTGTTTTTTTATTATTAGTAACAGGATCAATAGTAAACATAATTCCGGATGTTTGAGATTCAACCATCTTTTGAATGGGAACTGCTATTCCAACTTTAAAATGATCAAACTTTTTTTGAACACGGTAAAATATTGCCCTGGCCTCAAAAAGAGAAGCCCAGCAAGCAAGAAGTGCTTCTTTGAGATCTTTTTCCCCATGAATATTTAAAAAGGTTGCTTGTTGTCCCGCAAAAGACGCATCAGGTAAATCTTCGGCAGTTGCCGAGGAACGAACAGCAACATAAATGTCTTTTCCATTTCCTAGTTTGTGATAAAAATCAAACAGGCTTTTTTCGAGGTCTCTGTCAAGTTGAATTGCCTTTATTTCTTTTTGGCAAGCTTTAGCTTTGTCTTCAAGTTGAAGCGGGTTTTCGACGTTCAGGCCATATAGAATTCCCTTAATTCTGTCTCCTGCACCTGATTTTTTAATTGCTTTGTAGTACGCCTGGGAAGTAACAACGAAGCCGTTGGGGATTGGTACTTTGGTGTGGGCCATCTCTCCTAAGTTGGCACCTTTGCCGCCAACAAACGGCACGTCATTTTTGTCAATTTGCGAAAACCAAACTATATCCTGCATCCTATTTTTTGACTCAGCACACCACTTACTGCAGGATGGGCAGAGTTATAAGTTTATTGTAACAAATTTTTAGCTTTAAGAGTGCTTGAGTAACATGAGCGAAATTAAACTTTTCTCATCCTGGTTTGCCAAACCGCTTTTTATCATCATTTCAAGTTTGAGGGTTGAGGCGAAAAGGCGTTTTAAGTCCAAAAGACCAACACGTCTTGCCTGATTTTGTATTTTACCCCACTGCCAATCCAACATTGCCTTTCCGCTTATCTGCCCAACGTCCGTTGAATTTATGCCCATTTTTGCCAGAATCAATAAAAAAAGACGGTTTTCAATGTGCCAGGTAAGGCCACTGCGGGTGTCTGTTAACTGCTGCAAAAATTCAAGCGAAAGTTTTTGGTTTACACCGATTACATCCAGGAGTTTAAAAAGGATAGGATTCGGTTTAAATATTTGAATATTTGCATGTGGCGGCATTTTTTTAAGCAACGTTTGCGGCAATTCTTTTTTTTCCCAAAAAAAGACAGCGCTGGTTTCTGGAATGTTTTTAAGATATTCCGCTTCAATTTTTTTTGAAGACAGCAAATCTTGGGCTATAACAACTTTTTGTGACCCTAGAATATCCTGGCCAAAAATTTCCTGATAAAGCATGTCGGAATTTTCTGTCGATAACCTGATTTTTGGAATGTTTGAGTAGCCGGACAGGAGCTCTTGTAACCTTAAGTATGAAGCAGTCGTATCTTCACCGTGTAATATTGTTAACATCAAATTTTAAAAACCGTAGATTTAGGCCGAATTTCTTTTTGTACCTTGATACCAAATTCGTCACCTGCCTTGGCTATATCAATTGATGCATGTTCAATTTGCATTGATTCAACTTTTTGCTCAAACTCATTACCTTCTTTGTCCATAAGTTTGACGCGATCACCTATTTTTAAATCACCTTTGCCGAGTTTGACTATGGCAACATTAATCTTGTCAAAATAATGTGTTACTTGTCCAATTCTTGTAGCTGACATTTAATTTTCTTCTAATGTGTCGCTTTTAAGGATTTTGGTTATCTTTGTGTTTGCCTCGGTCAATTTCTCGGTACACAGCTTGTGCAAGCTAACACCTTCTTCGAGCAAGTCGAGGCCCTCTTCAAGGTCAATACCCGGGTCTTCCAGTTTTGAAACTATCTCCTCAAGCCTTGCCAGGGCTTTTGAAAAATTGAGGTCTGTTTGTTTTTTAGTCATTTGTTTGTTTTGATTCAACTTTTGATTTGAAGGAGCCGTCATGTAATTTTACTTTAACAGTGCTGTTAAGCTCAATATCCTCGATGTTTCTTAAAATACTACCAGTGCTGCTATATGTTATTGAGTAGCCTCGCAACAAAGTATTTTCTGGAGAAAGTATTGCAAACGATCTTTTTGCCTGGTCAAGCCGGCGTGTTTTCTCTTCTTTTATAAGCATAAAGTTCTTAACAAGATCTTTTAGCATTTGGCTACATCTTGATTTGCCGTCATCGATTAGTAACTTTTCGTGTTTTTCCAGCAGGCTTTTAGTAGAATTTAGCCTGTGCGGGAGATCCTTAAAAGAACCCTTAACCTGAGCCAGCCTAAAGTAATAATGGTCAAGCTTTTGGAAGTTGTTTGAAAAATAGTAATTTGTCTGGGATAGTAAGCGGTTTTTTAGATACACGAGATTTTCTTCAACTTTTGCGTAACCAGCAGTTACAATATTTGCAGCATCAGTTGGGGTTGATGCGCGCTTGTCTGCGACCCATTCTGCTACCGATTCATTTGCCTCGTGGCCAATGGCAACAACAGTTGGTGTTACGAGTTTGAAAATAGCCCTTGCTACGTATTCGTCATTGAAAGCTGCTAAATCTTCAAGTGACCCTCCACCGCGGGTTATGACAATAACGTCAAAGCCCATACGGTCAACGGTAGGCAAAACTTTTAAAAGTTGGCCTATTGCGCTTGCCCCCTGCACACGTACGTCTGCAATATAAAGTTCGATAACCGGGAATTTATTGATGCTGTGGGTGATAAAATCATTGGCCGCGTCCGAGCCATCCGAAGTAACAAGACAAACTTTTTTGGGAAATTGGGGAAGGTCTTTTTTAAACTTTTGGTCAAACAGGCCTTCTTCTTTTAGTTTTTTGATAATTTCTTCGAGTTTTTTGGATAGAACTCCTTCCCCTGCCAGTTCGAAGGTCTCAATACGCAGCTGATAAATAGCCAGCGGCTCGTAAAGCGTCAGGCTGCCCGAAACTAAAACTTTTTGACCAACAAGGTTGTTGCCGATGCCCGCAAGCAACCTTCCATCCGCAACACACGGGAGCACGGCACGTTCGTCTTTTATCCTGAGATAGAAAAAATTGAGCTTTGGATGTTTTCTGAATTCCGATACTTCACCTTCTACCCAGAAAGGCATTTGTTCCAATGTTTGCTTGGCAATGTAATTTACTTCGGAGACCGTATATACCTTTTTACCGCCTACAATTTTCATGATTTAACAGTATAACATTTAGCTTCATTTTGCTATATTGACAGATATTTTTTCAGGATGTATAAAATGCATGCTTATCGCAAGATAGGCAACTTGAAAGGGCTTCTCGCAAGAGAGGCCTTTTCT
>CAZEDQ010000014.1:11734-19710 GCA_964511055.1 uncultured Gammaproteobacteria bacterium | reverse complement strand
CTTGTTTTCGGTAGAACGGTTATTGATCGTGTAAGTTTTGGTTTCGTTGGTGGGGTTATTAATGATGACTACGGATAAATATGCCTGGGATGGGGTCAGTTTGGTAAATGTGATTGTATAGCTATTGGCTGATTGGTTAAAAGTCATTTGCGGGAATTTATCAGTCTGGGATATAAGCAGGTATTTTGATTCAGTTTTGACCCCTGCTACTTGGGAGAAATTATTGGCAAAATAAATCGGGGCTATTATTAGGGCAGTCAATAAAAAAAATGCAGACAGGTTGGCAATAACTGTTTGAAGTTTTAATTTCATTGGACCGATCTTGTAATTTCTATTTCTTTTTCAACATCTATTGCAAAAATCCATGACAGGTTGGCAGCCAGAATAAAGGCAAGTATGGATATCTGCGGGTAAGTAATTTTAAGAAGGGTCGAAACGACCAAAAATCCGACAATCATCCAAACAAAAATCAACCAGATTAGTGCCTGGTGGTACAAATGGTAACTTGGTGCAATTATGCTTTCTAAATTCAAAGAGGCCAGTTTTGCCTGAAGGTTTGGGTGGATATGGCTTTCATGGAAAAAATGGACCCTTATTAAAATGACTGTCGTTCCAAGTGCTGCCACCAAAAACATGGCAAGGTTAGAATAGTTTTCCGCTGTAATGTAATTTGGGGCATTTGCAAAGCTCACTGCCGGTAAAATGCCAAGAAGGGCCCGGGATTTAATTTCGAAGGGTATATTTAAAAAATACGCCGACAGCAAAATACCAAGCATTTTGGCAACTACCAGAGACATGGCCGGTAAAATTGCCTCGTCTATAAGTTTAATAATGCTTTTGTTTATCATTCTTAGTCTTAAACTTGCGCTCCTCGCCTTGCTGCGGGGCTAGAGTTTGGTCAATGATTTAGCAACCATAAGATAAGTATCGGATATCGGGTACTGGGTATCAAGTCTCATGTATCAAGAATTATGTAAAGACATTTTTGGGAGAGGACTCTTTAATTTCCGATTTCTTTGGTGTAAGTTTTGGAAATCCAACCCTGTTTACCTTCGAAGATAACTTTTACCCATTCACCGGTTTCCTGGATGACTTCGAGCTGGTCGCCGGTTGAAACCCTGCCAATTTCGTCGCTTGTGAGGGAGGCGTCCTTTCTAACCCTTAAAAAGCCTTGCGGCGTTTTGGTTATCTCGATTTTTTTGGTTTGGGGCAACGTAAGTGGTGTGTTTGGGGCAACCTGTCCCTTGGCAATTTGCGATGCGATGGTAACGTCGGCAATAAGCCTGTATTTGGAAGATGTTTTTATTGCAAACTCCC
The DNA here is from genome assembly GCA_964511055.1 of uncultured Gammaproteobacteria bacterium. Lineage (GTDB taxonomy): Bacteria > Patescibacteriota > Microgenomatia > Curtissbacterales > GWA2-41-24 > JAKAJD01. The sequence goes on along the minus strand of CAZEDQ010000014.1, from coordinate 18,393 downwards.
TTGGTATGAAACCATCTGCCGTAAGCTGGACTTTGTGGTCACCGTCTTCAAGGTCTTGAACAAGTTTGGCTGTTTTGCCGTAAGATTTACCATCTATAGTGATATAGGCATCGGATGGCCTCGAGATAATAAGCGTGCCGGTTAAGCCCGGTTCCAGCCATAGGTTTTCCCCGGATTGGGCCATAAAGTTGTCTGCAAGTTCGCGGTTTATGACGGTCAATGTTCCCGATGTCAGCGTGATTTTGTCAACATAGCTGGTCTGGGATGCGGATATTTTTATACTATGGCTGCCTGCAGTTATTTGGTCTGAGTAGAAGGGGGTTTTGCCTAGGTGTTTACCATCGAGAAAAACTGATGCTTGGGGTGTGGAGGTCACCTGGAGTGCGGCAGGCTTGTTAAAACTGACCGTGCTGCAGCCGGATAAAAGAATGGTAAGTAACAAGAGGTAAATGATAAGAAGAATTTTTTTTACGACTTGTGACTGATGCTTAGTAATTGACGCTAGCGCGGGCATTGGACTAAAGTTAACATTTTGGCAAGTATGTTAGCAAGCAAAATTTCTACAAAGTACGAAAATTCCAATAGAGTGATACTATACTATAGGATTTTTATTGTTCTTTAATATATTTGACTTTCTCTTGTATCTATGCTATACTTGCGCCTTGTAAATTCCTCACTATGGGCTGAAAGCTCATTGGTTGTCCCCGGTTTATTAGTAGAGGGGGTTGCTGTGGTTTTTAGCACATAGAGGGAGTTTAGTATGAAGACTTTAAAGTTTGTTAAAAAAGCCCTAGAAAGGCGCACTTCTGAAGCTAAAAGGAGCTTGAAGCGAGGCTTTAAGTTTGTCGTCTTCAAAAACAAATACAGCCGTATTGCTCGTAAATATTCGCGGATGGAGGCCCATAAAGCCTTAAAACATGGCTTCAGGCACATTCAAACCCAGATTACGATAAGGCCAAGGATAAGGCTATTTTCTAAGCTGACTCTGGCTCTTATTGTTTCCCTATTTTTAACAAGCCAGGGTGCCAGCTACTTTAAGGCTAAAGAGCCGGAAATTAAGGTTAATGGTCAGGCTATTTTAGTTGCCAAGACAAATGATGATGCCAAAACAGCCGAGGAAACGGAACTTCAGGCTAGCATAAGTTCAAAAAGGTCTCCTTTTAACTTCAGGCTGCCGGTTGAAAATGGTCTAATTTCCCAAGGATTCAGCTCTTACCATAGGGCGGATGACATTGCAGCCCCCTTCGGTTCCCCTATTTTCCCTTTGGGCGGCGGGAAGGTAGAGTATGTTGGATTCATGCCTGATGGCCACGGAAAAACTATTGTTATTGACCATGGTGACGGCTTGAAGTCACTTTATGCACACATGAGCAGAATGGACGTTGGCGCCGGAGACGTTATTTCCGAAACGACTAAAATTGGGAATGTCGGTTTGACCGGCCACACCACTGGACCGCACGTCCATATTGAGGTTTTTGACAATGGAATTATGATCAACCCCTCGAGTGTTTTGCCTGATTAAGCCGAGAGCGGGCGCAGTTTGAAGTTGTCCTTTTTGTCGTCTTCCGGTTCCCAAGAATCTTCTATTTTCCTGGTCAATTCTTCTATCATAATTTTAAATTCAACAGGGTTTCCGATATTTTCAATGACAATTTCCCTTTGGTCGAAGCCTGCTGTAATTATGACCAAATGGCCGGTGTTGAAAATAAACCGCTGGAAGAATGACTGTTCTATGGTCACGTGGGTAATGGCAGTCAGCGGAGCCGTCACTATTTTCCTTGAGAAAATGCCTCTTATTATCATAAACCGCCTATTAGTAAGTGCATAAGTGAATGACTGGCGCTGCCTAATTAATTTGGAAAGTTTTGGCATTCCGATTAAAAGAAAGGCCATCGGTAGGATAGTGATGAAATTGATCCAGAAATAACGGGTCCCGATAGATGTGATATACACAACCTCTTCTCCGCTTCCGAGAAGTTTTTGAAGTTGTTTCTTTTTTCCTTTGGGTGGCGGCTTGTGGTCCATGCCAACTTTAAGTTTATCATAATGATTTTTTTAAATTACTTTAGACAAGATTGTTTTAAGGAACTAAAATAAGATTACCTGTCCATGGAACAATCGCTGGCATCAAAAATACTGGCCAAAATAGGTTTGGCGATTTTGGTTGTGGCGCTTTTTGACCTTGCACTTTTGAACTGGTGGATGTTTAAAAAGTCACCTGATGCTGCAAGCGAGACTGCAAGTGGCAAAGGCGACGTTTCGGCCAGCGCACCGCCTATTGTTTCGTTAGCTTCACCTTCTTCAAAGCCGTTAGCTTCGGAGGCTCCAGAGCCAACAAACCAGCCTCAACCGACATCTCCGCCTCAGGCACAGGCTACGCAAACAATTGTTAAAACCGAAACACAGACAATAATCCAAACACCCCAAAAGGAGATATTTATTCCGCTTGGCTCGGGATCGACAAAAAGCGGTAGTTTCAGCGACCTTGGCGGCGTCGAAGTTTCCATTGATACAACTAAATACCCGCCAATCGATTACATGGTCTTTCAGGCTTCCATCTGGGTTACAAACGGGAATGGCAAGGCATGGGCGAGGGTAATCAATGTCAATGACAATAACCCTTTTTATGAAAGTGAGATTTCGTCAAGTAGTTCCTCTGGAGAGTTTAGGACCTCGGGGAAGATTCCGTTTGTTTATGGACCCAAAACTTACAGAGTTCAGGCAAAAACCGATATCACGGATTTTGCGGCAAATATCAGCAATGCGATGATAAAAATTGTGCTGAAATAAATTCTTGGTGGAATCAACTGGGATAGCTACACTTAAGAAGGATTAGACAATATCTCCGGGGATAACATTGTCCTTTCAGCGCGATGATTTGATACGTAAGTCTTTGGCAGACCATCTAAAATCCTTCTCCATTCTATTGTTCTAAGGTGATCCTGTTGATTTGGTGTTGGCCCTCTTCCTCCATCGTGGCCTTTTAAGGACGCCCTTGGATGAATAATTTGACCATACATTCCTCTTTCTCTTATAGACATGATTCTAAAGATAGCATAGCTTCACTAACTTTACTGTGTCAAGAAATCTCGATTGGGTAGATTTTTAATAGTCGCCCATGCCGCCCGGGGGCATCATCGGAGCTTTTTCTTTTTCGGGAAGGTCGGTAACCAGAGCTTCTGTAGTTAAGATCATCATGGCAACGGAAGCTGCATTTTGGATTGCGGTACGGGTAACTTTGACAGGGTCAATGATTCCTGCCGTAACCAGGTCTTCGAATTTACCATTTAGGGCATTCAGGCCTACATTGCCGGCCGCTTTTTCAACTTCTTTTACTGCCCAACCGCTGTCTATTCCGGCGTTTTTGGCCAGCATTGCCAGAGGTTTATTTAAAGCCGCTTTGACAATTTCAACCCCGATTTTTTCATCGTTTTCTGCTGTTGCGCCTGCCAATTTGTCGAGGGATTTTGCTGCGCGAACTAAAGCAACTCCGCCGCCGACAACATAGCCTTCTTCGACTGCGGCTTTGGTTGCATGGACAGCATCGTCTACCCTTTCCTTTTTTTCTTTAAGTTCGATCTCGGTTGCGGCACCGACATTGATTACTGCTACTCCGCCTGAAAGTTTGGCGAGTCTTTCCTGAAGCTTTTCGCGGTCAAAATCGCTGTCCGTAGTTTCGATTTCGTTTCTAATTTGCTTGATTCGGGCATCGATTGCGCTTTTTGCGCCTTTGCCTCCGACGATTATCGAGTTTTCTTTATCGGAAATTACCTGGTCTGCTTTGCCTAAATCGTCGATTATTACCGATTCGAGCTTTCTGCCCATGTCCTCGGAAATAACCGTTCCGCCGGTTAAGATGGCGATGTCTTCTAACATTTCTTTTCTGCGGTCACCAAAACCGGGTGCTTTTATGGCCAAAACGTTGAAAGTCCCGCGCATTTTGTTGACAACCAAAGTCGCCAGGGCTTCGCCTTCCACTTCGTCGGCTATGATAACCAGGTTTTTACTGACTTTGACGAAGTTTTCCAGGAATTGTAATAGGTCGTTTAAGGAAGCTATTTTTTGGTCCGTTATGAGAATGTTGGCATCGTCTATAATCGCCTTCATTTTGTCGGTGTCGGTGACAAAGTAAGGGGAAATAAAACCTCTATCAAATTCCATGCCTTCTTTAGTGTCAACGTAGGTTTCCAGGCCTTTTGATTCTTCAACCGTGACAACACCGTCCGCGCCTACTTTTTCCAGGGCATCTGCAATCATTTTGCCGATTGTCGGGTCGGCTGCAGAGATGGTTGCAATTTTTTCGATTTCACCGCGGTCGGCAACTTTTTTGGCCATTTTTTTGAGTTCCGCGACAACTGCCTCTGTTGCCTTCTCTACCCCATGCCTTAGGATCATCGGGTTAGCACCGGCCGTAACGTTTTTGAGACCTTCTTCTACTATGGCTTGTGCTAAGACCGTTGCAGTTGTGGTTCCATCTCCTGCCGAGTCGTTTGTTTTGGAAGCCGCTTCTTTAACAAGCGATGCGCCCATGTTTTCAAACGGGTCTTCAAGTTCGATTTCTTTAGCAACGGTAACACCGTCGTGGATAACGTTTGGAGCCCCCCACTTCTTGTCTAAGGCAACATTCCTACCTTTTGGGCCTAGAGTAGTTGCGACTGCGGCTGCGAGTTTGTCGACTCCTGCTTTTAGTTTGGTTCGTGCTTCTTCTGCGTAAAGTAATTGCTTAGCCATACTTTTCACTTTAAAAGGACAACCTACGGTTTTCCTTTTAATTTTTTTCTTTCCCTTAATTGATAAATTTAAACTGGCACAGCCAGATTTAAATTAGATTTTAGTCACTTCGTGACGATTGCCATTAAATCGTCGAATTTAATGAGCATCATTTCGCGTCCTTCTACTTTGAGTTCGTTTCCGCCCCATTTTTTGTAGACGACTTTGTCCCCTACTTTTACAGGGCATTTAATTGTTTTTCCTTCGTCAACCAAATCGTCACCACAGGCAATAACTTTTCCCTCTTGGGGTTTTTCATCCGCCGATTCAGGAAGCAGTATTCCGGACGCGGTTTTAGTTTCTTTTGGGGCCGGTTCTATTAGGACGTATCCTGCTAATGGTTTAATCATAAAAATTGGCAGATTTTAGAGCAAAAGTCACGAGCACTTAGTGTCCGTGACTGCTAATATTTTAGCAATTGTTTTTTATTTGTCAAGGGGGTGAGAGAAAATTTATTTATTAAGCGGCCTTTACAGGAACGATTATGCCTGCTGAGATGGCAGAGCCGATGCCGGGGGCGCAGACGAGAAATGGCTTGTTGGGGTCGAGTTTACCAACACTAGCCAAATGCTGCCAGATAACTAATGATGTGCCGGAGCTGCTGTTTGAGCGTTCGATTTCACCGAGAAGGAAATCCGGTATCTTTAGATCTTTGAGGGTGTCGATCTTTTCGGCCTGTCGCTGGAATCCTTGATTTACCTTTTTGCTTGGTTGGTGCATTACCGCTTGCTCGACTTTAATGCCATGTGCTTGTGCCCTTTCTACTACATCTTTTATGACTGCAGTTGTCTCGGGAACAAAAAACTTGAACGTCTTATAGCCATCCATCGATGATGGCATGCCATTTTCAGGCCTTTGGATATCGAGCAAAACACCGTTTCGGGTGATTGAACTGATTTCCCGGCCTGTTTTTGTTGTTGAATCTCCTCGTTTGCCGTCATCAAATGTGTAGTGAGCCGGGATAGCGCTTTCGTCTGTTGGTACCAACGAATAATCGGAATAAAAGCGGATTGGTGCTTCGTCGTAGATAATATGGGTTCTAGGTGCTACCACTTCAAAATCGGAAGTGTTGAAGGCAATGGCAGCAAAGTCATCGCCAAAAATCGCAGGCAGGGCTATCGTATCTTTCGAACTACATTGAGAAGGTTTTACGTGCTGACTCAAAGGCTCAAGAGCCAATACGATTACCCGCTTGTCTTTCATTTGCGGATCTGCAAGGGTATCGACTACTGCCGCAATGGCACCACCACAAGCTAATCGATATGGTTTTGAAGCGGTAGTTTCAGGATTAAGACCTACCTCTTCTAATATTGTTCTGCCTATATTTTCGGGTAGTGAAGCAGAAGTGTCCAGGACTGCATCTACCGAGTCCCAACCTTTGCTTTCCATAAGTGATCTAATAAGATGCGCTCCGATCTGGGTTGTTCTTTGAAGGATTTCATCATGAGTAGGGGTGATCTCCCAAGAGGCATACCTTACGGTAAATCCTGTCGCTTCGAGAAGTTCTTCGGCTTTTTTGACTTGCTCTGGGTCAGCATTGGTGCGTACTTTGAATTCATAAAGCAAATCGTCGTTTGTAACCCTTGCTCCGCAGGCGACGCTTGCCAAAGTTGCTGGGCCAAACTCGGTTATTTCGGTCTTTTTTAAAGCCTCATCCAAGTCAAACCTGGCTTCTGACTCAGGTGATTGACCTGCGATCTCGTGCGACATAACGATTTAATTTGCAAATGATACCAGAAATTTAATTTTTTGTCTTGGCGACTGCCTCCATGAAGGCTAAATAGAGAGGATGGGGATGCAATGGGCGGGATTTGAGTTCAGGATGAAACTGGGTGCCGAGGAAAAACGGATGGTTTTTTAGCTCGAGCGCCTCGACTAAATAGCCGTCT
>CAZEDQ010000014.1:0-11724 GCA_964511055.1 uncultured Gammaproteobacteria bacterium | reverse complement strand
TGACTTGTTTATAAATAGGTGGCCAAACAGGGTTTCAAATTCGTCCCGATACTTATTATTAAATTCGTAGCGGTGGCGGTGGCGGTCGGAACCGATTGTTGACTTATAAGCACGCTGGAAAATTGTGCCGGGTTTGGCTTTCCAATCCCAAGACCCAAGGCGCTGGGTACCGCCAAGTTTGTGGTATTTGACCAAATCTTTTTGCGAAGCCATGACGCTTATTATCGGGTGTTTGGTTTTGGGGTTGATTTCTGTTGTGTTGGCGTCCTTATAGCCCAGAACGTTTCTGGCAAACTCGACTGCCGCCTGCTGCATGCCGTAGCAGAGGCCAAAGTACGGCACTTTGTTTTCGCGGGCATATTGGATTGACCGGACAATGCCTTCGACTGCGCGTGTACCGTAACCACCGGGAACGATAATGCCGTCAAAACCTTTGAGCATATCTGTCCCTTCATCCTCGATTTGGGCGGAATCGATCCAGGTCATTTTCGGCTTGATATCAAAGCAGGCTGCGGCGTGTTTTATAGATTCGATTACGGAAAGATAGGCATCGGAAAGGGTAAAGTCGCCGGTTGTAAAGTATTTGCCGACCATGGCGATTTTGGCATGTTTTTTGGCGGTTAGGGCAGAATTGACCATGACTTTCCAGTCGGCAAGGTCGGATGTTTTTGGTTTAGTGTTTAGCTTTTTGAGAATTTTTTCGGAAAGCCCCTGGTTTTCGAAATTTAGAGGCACTTGATAGATATTTTCAACATCCGGCGCGGATAAAATATCGTCCTTCTGGAGTCCGCAGGCAATGGCAATCTTCTCGCGCCTTTTTTCGTCGACTGCAAATTGGGAGCGGGCTAAAACAAAATCTGCAACAATGCCGGAAGAAGCAAGTTGCTGAATAGACATTTGGGCCGGTTTTGACTTCATTTCGCCAACTGATGACGGAATCGGAAGATACGTAACATGGACATGCAAAACATCGCGGGGATGTTCCAGTTTTAAAAGACGGTTTGCCTCTAAGAATAGGAGGTTTTGGTATTCCCCGACTGTTCCGCCTACCTCGAAAACGACAATCTCGGCTTTGTTGGTTTTGGCGCATTTTATGATGCGGCTTATGATTTCTCTTGGAGGATCCTGAAAGAATTCAACAGTTTTCCCCTCGTAGCCCAGGGCACGTTCCCTATCTATGATGGACTTAAAGACCTGGCCGGTTGTCATATAATTTGTAGCATTAAGGTTTTGATCCAGAAAACGCTCGTAGTTGCCGAGGTCCTGGTCACATTCCATGCCGTCGTCTAAAACGAACACCTCACCGTGCTCTATCGGGTTTAGGGTACCCGCGTCAATATTGAGATATGGATCTGCCTTCATGGCAGTTACTTTAAATCCGCGTGATTTTAAAATGAGGCCGATTGATGAGGTGGCGATGCCCTTCCCGATTCCGGAAATGACGCCGCCTGACACGAAGATGAACTTTGTATTCAAAACAAGCTCCTTATTTTCGCCATTAAAAAAGCTCCTCTTTAGGGGGAGCTCTCGATGGGTGTCCTTCGATCCTTCGACTTCGACGCGTCGGACGCGTCTTCGCTCAGGACTCAGGACCTTTGGCCCGCTAGAATTATCTCAAAAACGCTTGAAGATTGTCAAGATTGTTTTGAAATTAAATATTTGTATTTGGCCAAAACCTTTTTCTGTGTTTCTTTTGGGTGAAAAAAGAGCTGACTGTCGCCTATTTTTTCATTGGTGATTTTGGAACTCATGTATTTAAGTTGAAGGCTTTTGGCTAAAGATTCGACTTTCGATAAATTAATGCTGAGTACGGCTGATTTATCACTGCGAGATTTAGCAGCCCTTGACTGATAACCCGGTTCCCAATTTGGCAAATAGCGCTTTGTCCATTTATTTGATCTAAGAAATTTTTGATATGTATTGTTTCTATCCCAAATAGGTTTCATTTGACATATTTCGTGGGCGGTATAAAGATTTTCCCCTGTGATTTTAAGAGCTTTTTTGTCCAGAAATATATTCAGGCAAGCTTTATCTTTTTGGATTTTTGAGTGCGGTGACCTTTTATATGGAAGGAGAATTAAATTTGCAAAAAACCTTGTTTGCCAGAGCTTGTTTCTGGAAGTGATGATGACAAGATCGATATCATCGTTTTTTGTCGAGTTTCCCATTGAAAGCCCACCGGAAATAGCCACTAATTCGATTGAGGGAATAAGTTTTAGAATAGTTGCATAAAAAGCTGCCCTTTTAAGTTTGGCTCGGGAAAATTTTTGACGTTTGAGGCGAATTAATGGCAAATCTTTGCGCCTGTTTAAAAAATAGAACTCCTGATTTTTGCCAATTCTTTTTTCACCGATTAGCTGTTCGATCCCTTTTTTGACCTGTGCCAATGAAGATTTGCTTCCTGTTAAATAAGAATAAATTTCTGACTCGGTAAGCGGGTAATTAAAGATATCGTGATAAACAAGTGTTGCTAAAATTGACTGTTTGAGATTCACGCGGCAAATATAACAGTGGCGGGTAAATTATGGCAAGTTTTGAGATGAAATTTCGCTACTGGGCCCCGTAGCGGTTTAGAACATTTTGAACATTAGTAGCGGTAGTCACCAAAGCTGAAGATGCAGATGTGCCCGAAAGAACTTTATTGACTGCATCTTCGTAGGCTTTTATGATCTGGTCATTTAATCCGTTATCGAAAGTACGCGAAGCCATTGGGAATGAGCGCATGTAGGGAGCATCGGTAACGTAGGCACCGACTATCGGGTCTTGGCTTAGCTTTTGGGCAAGAGATACTTTTGGATAAGGTGCGCCAAAGAGCATTCCAGGGGTTTTTGCGTCTTCGCTATAAAGCTTAATTAGCGTTTGATCCTCCTCCAAGTATTTGACAAACTCCCACGCTGCCTGCTGGCTTGCACTCTTTGAGGACACACCATAAGCCCAGTAGCTTGCCCAGGCAAGTTTGCCGCCTTCGAGCTGGGGAATCGGAGCAACTTTAAAATTTAACAAGGGGTTTGCCTGTTTTATCTCTGCAGCGCGCCAACTGGGGCCAAAATACATTGCCAGGTTTCCACCCGCAAATGCAATTGTTGAAGAAGGCATTGTTTCATCCCAAACACGGTTTTGGCCTTTAGCAAAGCGTGTATAGTAATCCAGGGCATCAGCTGTAAGCTTGCTTGTCGGTTTCTTGAGATCTCCCCCATTTTGCATAATCATCAAACCTAAAATGTCTGAAAATTGGTCTACATTGGAGGCGGTTCCAAGAGCAGCCCCGGCTGTCCTGATGTTGCCCGAAGTGTCGCGGACAGTTAATTTGGCCGCGTCTTGCGCCAGCTCTTGCCAAGTCGTTGGGGGTGCAACGATACCTGCGGCATTAAAGATATCCTGGTTCCAGTAGAGACCAAGGCCGTCAATTCCGGCTGGAACACCGACAATATTGCCGCTTGTGTTTCTAAGATCGGTGATTACTGTTGGGAAATAGTTGTTTTTAAAATCGGAGTTGGAAATTACATTTCCCGGTACTGCTGCCAGCTCGTTTTTAAGCATGGGAGTCCAAGTATTGTGGAACATAAGAACGTCGGGGCCTTTCCCAGCTTGGATTTGCGCCTGAAGTGATTCCCTATACTGCTGGATGCTTTTTTTCTCGTAAATTACATTTACATTCGGATGCGCTTTTTTGTAATCATCAATTACCTGATTCATGGTAGTTGCAGACTCCCACAGCCCCCAAACCTTTAATGTTACCGGCCCGCTGGTCTTTTTAATCGGCAAAAGCGAACATGCCGACAAAAAAATCGAGCACATTACTACCAAGGCTATTTTGGGAAATAGTTGTTTCATTTGCGGGCGCATTTCATCGCCAAATTATAAAATTGGCCTATCCATTTCTATGATATCATAAGCAAGATGGGTCCAACTTTAGCATTTACCTTCAAAAATTCCCTTCATTTTCCAACTAATGGCTAAACAAAAAAAAAGCAAGGAAAAGTTATTCGGGCAAATTATTTTCAGAAAATATTTATTTACCGTAAGCGCCATCGGATTAGTGATGGTTTTGGCCCTTGTTGCCTACAGTTTTTACTATTTAAATCGTGTGTCTCCTGGCGTATATTTTGCCAATAAAAGCATGATAGGTATGACAAAGCAGGATGCGTATATGTTTGTTGACCGAAACATAGACGACTATAGTTCCAATCCTGTTAGATTTGTGGTTGGAGAGCATGAGGTTAATTTAAAATTGACTGACGCTGGAATTGAATTCGATAAGTGGCAAACAGTTGAGAAAATTATGTCTTACGGCAACAGCGGCAACTTTATTGAAAATTTAGCTACCAAACTAGTATTGCCGTTTACACACGTTGATGTAGGCCCTGTTTACCTCGTCGACTACGGACTATTTGACAGAGCAATAACTTTTGAATTTAACAAATATGAGAAAGAGGTTCGTGACGCGACAATTAATATAGAGAGTTCGCAACCTGTAATTGTGCCTGAAGTTAGCGGGGAGATTATAGACGAATCATTGTTGATTGCCAACCTCAAACAAAATATTAACGGGCTTTCGGCAAACTCAGTAAAGGTTGGTTTAGTTGCCAGTGAGCCACATATTAAAACAATTCAAGCACAAAAAGCGCTTGAAAAGGTTAAAAGTTTAAACAATAGAAATATCAGCTTGGTTTTCGGATATGACAAGTGGACTTTGGCGGGAGACAATTTGTTTAGACTACTGCAATTTGCACCTAAAGGTTACACTTCCGGCAATTTCATGTCTTTAAATTTAGGAAGTGACGTCGATATAAAAACAATTAATATAAACTCCTCTAGCCCACCTGACCTTGAGGTGAGTTTAAACCAAAGTGAGCTTAACACGTTTATCACCAATATCGCCCAAAGCGTTAATAAACCGACGGTTAATGCCACACTTAAGTTTGAAGGAGGTAAAATTACCCAATTTTTACCTGCCCAGGACGGACAAGAACTCGATGTTATTGAAGCCAAAGAGTTATTGCTATCAAAAGTTTCAATTGAAAATATGGAGGCAAACCAAAACATAAATATTGAACTACCTGTTAGTGTAACCAAAGCACAAATTGACAACCCAGAGGTTAATTCTCTAGGTATAAAAGAGCTTGTGGGCCGCGGCGTTTCCTATTTTGCGGGTTCAATTCCAAACAGAATATTTAATGTCGGGCTTGGGGCAAGCTTAATCAGCGGGACGCTTGTGGGGCCGGGAGAAATATTTTCCTTTGATAAATTGGTCGGGCCGGTTTCGGCAGCACAAGGTTTTAAGCAAGCTTACGTCATCTCTTCGGGAAGAACGGTTCTTGATGACGGTGGGGGTATTTGCCAAGTGTCGACAACAGTTTTTAGGGCCGCCCTAAACGCAGGCTTTCCAATACTTGAGCGAACAGCGCATGCTTACAGGGTCGGTTATTATGAGCAGCATGGCTTCGGACCGGGACTGGATGCGACAATCTGGTCACCTTCGGTTGATTTAAAATTTAAAAACGATACAGACCACCACATTTTGGTCCAGGCTATTGTTGATAATGTAAATTTAAGGCTGGAAGTAGATATATACGGGACTTCCGACGGCAGAAAAGTTGAAGTAAGCAGCCCTGTCGTAACAAGCCAAACCCCTCCCCCTCCCCCTTTATACCAGGACGACCCAACCTTGCCGAAAGGCACAGTGAAGCAGGTTGATTTTGCCGCATGGGGGGCCAAATCGTCATTTACCCAAAAAGTGTACAAAAACGGCCAATTAATAATTGACAAGACATTTTATTCCAACTTTAAGCCGTGGCAGGCGGTATATTTGGTAGGAACAAGTTGATGTATTGTAAATGATAATATATAGCTAAGGTGAAAAAAGACCTTTCTGTTATAGGCGGCTTATTTTTAGTAGTTGTCGGACTGATTATATTCGGAAATTTTTTCGGCACCGGAGGCTTGTTAAAAAGTCCCAGCAGTAACCAGGCAACCGCTGCGGCTAAGATTTCCAGGGACTCGACTATTGTTTCTGTCGGAAAGCTAAGTGTGAATGCTAAAATTGCCTCTAATGTAAAGGACAAAAAGGCAGGCCTTTCTAAATATGATTCCCTTCCCCTAGACCAAGGGATGCTTTTTGTCTTTGATAAAAGTGACGTCTACACTTTTTGGATGAAAGATATGAAGTTTGCAATTGACATAATTTGGATAGACCAAAATAAAAAAGTTGTTGATATTGTAAAAAATGTTCCTCCTGAGCCAGGTAAAAATGACTCCCAGCTTAAGCAATATAAACCAAGCACTGCCTCGCAATACGTACTTGAGGTCAATGCCGGCCTTAGTGATTTTAATAACGTTCAGGTTGGTGATACAGTAATCTTTGAGCTTTAGCCCTTAATGAATATACTTGTACTTGACTCCCCTCTTCTATTTAGGTGGAGCCGATTTAGATCGTATGAAAATCTTAGGTATTGAATCGACCCTTCGACTTGCTCAGGGTTGATTCTTTATATAAATGAATATACTTGGAATTGAATCTACTTGCGACGAAACAGGTGTTGCTGTTGTAGAAAACGGGACAAAAGTACTCTCAAGCGCGCTGGCAACGTCAGTTTTTGAACAAGCAAAGTATGGTGGTATTGTCCCGGAAATTGCGGCAAGGGAGCAATTAAAAGTCATTATCCCTACTTTAAACAATGTTTTAAAATCCGTACCGGTTGGAACAATTGATGCTGTTGCCGTTTCATACGGACCGGGGCTGATTGGCTCACTTTTGGTAGGTGTCGAAACTGCAAAATCACTGGCTTCTGCCTGGAATAAGCCGCTTATTCCAGTTAACCACCTTAGTGCCCACATATATTCAAATTGGATTGATGAAAAAATACCGCCAAAATTTCCACTTGTAGGGCTTGTTATTTCGGGTGGACATACCGATTTAGTCTATATGAAGAAGCACGGGGATTTTAAATTAATCGGCTCAACTTTAGATGATGCGGCCGGAGAGGCTTTTGATAAAGTGGCAAGATTTTTGGGTCTTCCCTACCCCGGAGGGCCGCAAATAGAAAAGCGTGCAAAAATGTTTTCCGGAATAAAAAGCAACGTTACTTTCCCCCGTTCAATGTTGGCTTCAAAAGACCTTAATTTCTCGTTTTCCGGAATTAAAACAGCAGTCGTCCAGTTTGTAGAAAAACATGAAGTTAAGTTAACAGACGATGCTGTCTGTGAAATTTCTTTTCAATTTGAACAAGCTATAGTTGATTCTATTGTCGTGAAAGTTAAACGGGCTATAGGTGAATATAAAGCAAACGCTCTTGTTGTTGGTGGAGGGGTATCGGCAAACACCAGGCTCAGAGAACGGCTTCGGGGTTTAGGAGTGGAAGGCCATGTAAAGGTTCATTTTCCTAAAAAAGAATTTAGTGTTGATAATGGGGCAATGATTGCTTCGGCTGCCTTCTTTACCGGCAGACGCCATAATCCTCTGTCAATTCAAGCAGAAAGCGGTCTTCATTTTTCTTAAATTATTTAAATTTTCACTTGTATTTTTACAGGTTGTTTTGTAATTTCTAAGCTCGTTGATTTTACTTTTGGTTATTTTACCTACGTAATTTTTTGTCCTGTTGATTCCCATAACGGGAGATTTTAAATTCAAAATAATCAATTTCCATAGGTATTTATTCACTGAAGTACATAAATATTTATTTTTAAAAAAATTTTTCATTTTTATTTCCTTTATTACTCTTTGCGCTTTTTGGTAGATATTTGATGTTTATGTTTTCATTTAACCTATTTCACATATTTTTTAAATTCTGTAATAATTAAACAAGAAACTAAGATAATAAAGTTATCCACACGACTCAGATTTTAGGTTTTCTTTACACGTGGTAGAATTCAACAAGTTTCCAGCACGTGAAAGGGTTTTATGTCTATAAATTTTAATAAAGATAATACTTACAAATTTTGGCTGGAAAACGGCTACTTTAAGGTTGATTTAAAATCTAAAAAGATACCCTATTCCCTATTAATGCCCCCGCCTAATTTAACGGGTGAGTTGCATTTAGGTCACGCGATGCAGCACTCGGTTTTGGATGCAGTTGCGAGATTTAAAAGGCTACAGGGTTTTAATGTTTTGCTTTTGCCTGGAGTAGACCATGCCGGCATTCAATTTGAATCGACCTTCGACAAGAAAATTGCACGGGAAAATTTATCCAAGCAAAAGTTGGGTCGGGATAAATGGCTTGAGAAGGCCTGGAAGTTCAAGAACGAAGTTTACAAGTCAGTTTATTCCACTTGGAGGTTTTTAGGAATATCGGCGGATTGGGAAAGGGAAGTTTTCACTTTGGATGATGGGCCAAGACGGGCTGTCTTTTTAGAGTTTAAGACTTTTTGGGACAAGGGGTTAATTTATAAAGGACCGTACATTGTCCAGTGGTGTCCCAAAGACAATACGGCAATAGAAAATGCGGAAGTTGAGTATGAACAGAGAAAAGAAAAATTGTATTTTCTAAAATACGGTCCCCTAACACTGGCAACGGCAAGGCCTGAGACAAAATTCGGTGATACTGCAATGGCTGTTCATCCGAGCGATAAACGCTATAAGCAATACATTGGTCAGGAATTTGAAATTGAAACCCTAGCAGGTAAAAAGAAAATGAAAGTTATTGCAGATGAAGCTGTTGATCCAAAATTTGGAACCGGTGTTATTAAGGTTACCCCAGGACATGATTTTGACGACTATGAAATTGGCAAGAGACATAATTTACCTATTGTCACAGTAATCGACAAGCAGGGGAGATTGACAGATGTTGCCGGAAGATATGCCGGCATGAAAGTTCTGGCGGCAAGGGAGGCGATGCAGGAAGAGTTAAAGGAAAAGGGGATTTTAGTTAAAACCGAAGATTATGTCCACAACGTTGCCGTTTGTGAGAGGTGTAAAAGCGTTGTCGAACCTTTGATTTCCGAAGAGTGGTTTGTGAAAGTTGGGGAGATGGCCAAAGAAGCTGTTCATGTAATTAACGCCAATAAGATTAAATTCTTGCCCCCAAACTACAAAAAGATATTGGCCGAGTGGCTTATTGATATTCATGACTGGTGTATTTCGAGGTCATTATGGTGGGGACATAGGATACCTGTTTGGTATCCTTCGACTCGCGATGCTCGCTCAGGACAAGTAGCAAATGCAAAAATATCACTTGATTCACCAGGTAAGGGTTGGGTGCAGGATGAGCAGGTTTTGGACACTTGGTTTTCTTCGGGGCTTTGGCCGATGTCGACTCTGGGATGGCCCTTCGACTTCGCTCAGGGTAAACCCACTACAGGTGGTAGTGATAAAAAAGCAGGGTTTGACCCGGAACTTGCAAAGTTTTTCCCTTGGGACTTTGAGATAACGGCACCGGAGATTAAGTATCTTTGGATTGCCAGAATGATTATGCTCTCAAAATATTTTGCGGGGGATATCCCGTTTAAGACGATGTTTTTTCATGGAATGCTGAGGGATCTTGAGGGCCGGAAATTTTCCAAGTCTCTCGGAAACGGGATAGAACCGCAATATTTAATAGATAAGTGGGGGGTAGACGCGACCCGAATGGCTCTTTATTCCTATGCAATTCCGGGCAGAGATGGCAGGGTATCCAAGCAAATTTTAGACGAGAGGGGAAAGAATTTCAGGAATTTTGGGACAAAGCTGCAAAATATTGCAAGGTATGTGCTGGATCTCGGGGAACCAGTTTTCAGTGCCCAGAGACCAGCATCAAAGAATAGTGATGACGAATTGATTTTGGATGAGCTTGAGAAAACTACAAGGAAAGTAACCAAAAACTTGGAGTCGCTAGAGCTTCATTTGGCAGTTGATGAGATTTACGAATTCGTTTGGCATAGATTTGCCGATAAATATATCGAGTCGACAAAAGGAAGACGCGATGATGCCCAGCCCGTTTTAGAAAATGTCTTAAAGCAGGTTTTGATTTTGCTCCATCCGTTTATGCCTTTTTTAACGGAAGAATTGTATCAGAAGTTTGATGTGAAGAGGAAATCAATAATGCTCGAGGATTGGCCGAGCGTATAATTCCCGCAAAATACTCGCCCTTCGACGACGCTCAGGGCGTTAATTATTAACGCATAATTAACGCAATAATTACCGCACGATTTATTACTCTTTTGGAGATTCTTCTGAAGGTTTTTCTTCTGCTTTTGGTTCGGCGCCTTCTTCTGCTGCTTCGCCTTCGGGTTTTTCTTCACCTTCGGCTGGTGCCACTTCTGCGGCGGCTTCTGCCGCTTCTGCTTCCATTTCTGCTTCGACTGCTTCCATCTCTTTGGTGACCAACTCGCCGATTGATGCCACTACCAATTCTTCGTCGGTTTGGATTTCGATTTTAGACCTGTCAATTTTAAGGTCCTTTATGCGAATTTCATCACCGATGTTTTCCAGTTTTGAGATGTCGACTTCTATATTTTCGGGGAGG
Source organism: uncultured Gammaproteobacteria bacterium (assembly GCA_964511055.1). Classification (GTDB taxonomy): domain Bacteria; phylum Patescibacteriota; class Microgenomatia; order Curtissbacterales; family GWA2-41-24; genus JAKAJD01. The sequence continues at coordinate 1,285 of CAZEDQ010000014.1, read as the reverse complement.
TCTGATGGTAAGGCTTCAACTTCAACTTCGGAAACCGGCGTCAGGAGCAAACCAACTTTCTTTTCGACTGCAGGTGCCTCACCGACAACTTCGAGTGGTACATTAACTTTGACTTTTTCGGTTAAGTTAACCTGATAAAAATCAACATGAAGCGGTTCGTCGGTTACAGGATGAATTTGTAAGTTGCGGACAAGAACAGGGAGTTTTTGGGAATCAACAGCAAGACTGATTATTCCTGTTTCTCCGGCTTTTTCAAAAACCTTATGGAATTCTCCGGCTTTGACCTGGACATGAACGGTTTTAACTTTGTGGCCAAAAACGTGTGCCGGGATAATTCCATCTTTTCTCAGTTGTTTGACCTTGCGGCCGAGAACCGTACGTTTTTGAGCTATGAGTGGAATTTGCTCCATGGTGGAAATGTTAACAGAAACCTATGGGATAGGTCAATTGGCTGGTTTAATTTTTACCAACGCCGATTTCAAATTGCCGGTCGGCAGCAAGGTTTGTGTCTATTTCGATATTTTGTTTATTCTGAGAGTCGTTGCTACCGTTTATCGATTTGACTACCAGGTAGCCGGGCAGGTTTAGGTGAAAGATAAAAGGGTCTTTTTCCGTGCCGGGTTGTTTTTGAACATAGAGGTTATATGAGGGCGCTTGCTCAAGCTTGATGTTTTTAGGTATTCGGTAAGTTAAAGTTATTGTTTTTGTAGACTTTATGGGAACTTCCACGTAAGTTGCCAGTACAGTCAAATTGTTTTGAGTTGTAACTTCAACATTTTTTAGGTTTGAATCGTCACCGTTTTTTACTTCAAACAGGCTGGCCGCAAAAGGTACGTATACCCTTAAGTAATTCACGTATTTGCCCGCAGGCCATGTATCTGCCTGACTGTTATTTTTGTAAGTTATCGAAAGTTTTGCAACTAAATCCGCATCACGGCCAATAGTCATTTCATATGAAACGCTTCTTTCTAAATGCCTGTTTGCCTTGTTGGCGCCAAGGTTTGCTTCGGACAAGGCCAGAAAATCCCTTGTTCCTTTTGAATCGTCGCCAGGATTATAGAAAGTGGGTGGCAGGGGATGATCCCAACCTTTGGTTTTGACAAAAGAGGCAAGGTTTTGGTCGTCAAACGCAAACATCAGATGCCTTTGGGAAAGAGCGTCTTTTGTGGCCAGAATGATTCCTGTCCACGGCGCCGGATTTTGATTTGAAGCATTTGCCGTCAGTTTAGTAGTTATATTTTGGAAAAGGTTATTGGTCAGGGTAGCAAAGAAGTCTTTCTTCTGG
>CAZEDQ010000013.1:0-20622 GCA_964511055.1 uncultured Gammaproteobacteria bacterium | reverse complement strand
GAAAACAGCCTCAAAATTTTACTTGACAAGCAATTTTCCACATCGTAATTTTAAAGTATAGCAAGCCTCTTATCTGCCGAAGGAGGCTTGTTTTTTTGTGAAGGTTAACTTTGATAGCTCAAGGGTATTATTATATAATTGGCTACTATGTTTAACCTGCCCGAAGATGAAGAAGCGATTCTCAAAAAGAGAAATCGAGCAAAAAGACTTTCATCCAAAAAACATAAAATTGTGCATGAATCCGGAAGGTCAACAAAATCACTATGGAGGCAGATAATTGAGAGAAGCAGTCGGCCACATAGGCCAAAGTCTTGAGGGGCAAAGTCCGCAAATAACTGCGGAAAAAATTAAAAGTTTGTCTGAAGTTTGGCCTGCACCAAGGTCAGCTGCACTTCGGGCTCTAAATGAAATAATGGGCCTTCAGGGTGATTGGCTGGAGAAAGTAAGGAGAAACTTAGTTGCACTAGGAGAGCTGAGAGAAGAAGGGGGAGTTAATGCAATCGACCAGGAAGGTTTATTGCTCGTTGCTCAAGTTGCACAGGAACTAAAAAAGGGCGGGAAGCTGTTTTATAGAACGACCCCTAACCAATATCGGGAGATAATGAGAGGTGCAATAGAAACAATAAGAGAAAGATAATAAAATGCTAGGAATTTTAGGTAAATTTTTAGATTCAAACGAAAAACAGGTTAATAAGCTGCACCCGCTTGTAGACGACGTTAATTCTCTGGAGAAAAAATTCGAAAAACTAACAGACGAAAAATTAAAAGCCAAAACCGCCGAATTTAGGCTGCGTCACGAGCGCGGTGAAACCTTAAACGACCTTCTGCCGGAAGCCTTCGCGGCTGTTCGGGAAGCCGCCAAAAGGACGTTAAACCAAAGGCATTATGACGTCCAGATTATTGCCGGAATTGTTCTTCATCAGGGAAAAATTGCCGAGCAAAAAACCGGTGAAGGAAAAACCCTACCCGCCTCTCTCGCACTTTATTTAAATTCCATTTCCCAAAAAGGTGTCCATCTGGCAACTGTAAACGATTATCTGGCCCGCGTCGGCCTTGGCTGGATGGGTCCAATTTATACAGCCCTTGGGGTCACAGCCGGCTGCATTATGCAGGAAAAGGCATTTATATACGACCCTAAATTTGAAGATAAAACCCAAAACGACTGGCGCCTTCGCCATCTCAGGCCGGTTGAAAAGAAAGAGGCTTACAACGCAGACATCACTTACGGTACCAATAACGAATTCGGCTTTGATTATTTGCGTGACAACATGGTTTGGGACCTAAAAGATGCAGCCCAGCGCGGTCATTATTTTGCAATTGTAGACGAGGCAGATTCTATTTTAATCGACGAAGCCAGGACCCCGCTTATTATCTCCGCACCCGCCTCGCAGGCAACCGAAAAATATGTAACTTTTGCAAAACTGGTAACTGAACTCTCCAGCGACACGGATTACGTAATAGACGAAAAGTTAAAAACCGCCAACTTAACGGAACACGGAATCACAAAGGTAGAAAAACGGTTGGGGGTCGAAAACCTTTACGAAAAAGATTTTGCATCCATACACCACATCCAGCAGGCCCTTAGGGCAAAAACGCTTTTTAACAAGGACAAGGACTATGTCGTAAAAGGCGGAGAAATAATAATAGTCGACGAATTTACGGGGCGTCTTATGCCGGGCCGCCGCTGGTCGGAAGGTTTGCATCAGGCCATCGAAGCCAAAGAAGGCGTCAATATCCAAAAGGAATCACAGACGCTTGCAACGATCTCCTTCCAGAACTACTTTAGGCTTTATGAAAAATTAGGCGGTATGACCGGGACTGCCGCAACCGAAGCGGAGGAGTTCTTCAAAATATACAAACTCGATGTCGTCGTTATTCCTACAAATAAACCCACTGCCAGAAAAGATACCGCGGATGTTGTTTATAAAACTGCCAAAGCAAAATACACCGCAGTTGCCATAGATGTTGCCGAAAAACATACAAATGGCCAGCCGGTGTTAATAGGTACAACTTCTATTGAAAAAAACGAATTTCTCTCTTCGCTTCTTAAGAAAAAGGGTATACCCCACAAAATGCTTAATGCCAAAAACCACCAAAGCGAGGCGGAAATAATATCAGCCGCCGGTATTAAAGGGTCGGTAACTTTGGCAACAAACATTGCCGGCCGCGGTGTGGACATTATTCTTGGCGGGACCCCTCCGACAGACAAGCTTGGAAGGCCTGCCCAAAAAGGAAAAGATTATGAGAGTTGGAAGAAAAACCATGAAGAAGTAGTCAAGCTCGGCGGCCTTCATGTAGTGGGGACCGAAAGGCATGAGGCAAGAAGAATAGACAACCAGCTTCGCGGTCGTTCCGGAAGGCAGGGAGATCCGGGTTCCAGCCGTTTCTATGTATCTCTTGAAGATGATATCATGCGCCTTTTTGGCGGAGAACAGATTGCCAAAATAATGACTGCCTTTAAACTCCCCGAGGATACCCCGATTGAGCACGCGATGGTTTCCAAAGCGATAGAAAACGCCCAGGTTAAAGTAGAAACCCATAATTTTGACATAAGAAAACAGCTGGTTGAATATGACGATGTTGCCAACCGCCAGCGGGAAATAATCTATGGAAGAAGACGCGAATTCCTGGAAGCGGCCCAAAGCGAAGAGTCCCAGAAAAAAATAAAAGACGAAATGAAAGCAAAAATAGACATGGAAATTGAAAACCTTGTTTTAATGCATTCCCCGGAAGGTGTTTCCAAGCCCGAACATGAGGAAATTATAAAAGAAATTGCAACAATTATTTTGTTCGATGATAACTCCCAAAAGCACCTTTTGGGTGATTGCCAAAAAATCACAGACCCGAACCGCTTGACTACTTTTTTAGGGGATGTTGTCGATAAAATTTACCAGGAGCGGGAGAAATCACTCGGTCCGGTGGTTGCCCGGGATATCGAAAAATTCGTCAACCTTTCCGTAATAGACACGTTATGGATTCAGCATCTTGATACTTTGGACGACCTAAGGGAAGGAATCGGTCTTCGGGCGGCAGGCCAAAGGGATCCGCTAGTTGAATACAAACAGGAAGCGTTCAGCTTATTCGAGAAGCTTGTTTCTACTATCGACTACGAAGTAGTACACAGGATATTTAAAGTTCAAGTACGCGAACAACCTACTATTGAATCAGTTGAGGAAGCTGGAATAGAAGTCCATCCTCAAGCATCGCTCACATCTACTCAAGAAGATATTCCCGCCGAGAAGGATAAAAACAACGGTAAAGACCCGATGGAAATGACAGATGAGGAACTTGAAGCGGAGATAGCCCAACTGGAACAGCAGGAATCGAAGGGCGCGCAAACCAGCGATGTGCAATTTTCAAAAGATCCACAACAGATGACCGATGAAGAGCTGGAAGCTGAAATTGCAAGACTTGAGGCTATTGAAGCGCAAAAGCAAAAGGGGATACAACCCGGTTCTTTTGCCGAAAACCCTATGGAACAGGCACTAAAGCGAAATCAGCCGTTAAGAATCGAAAAAATTGGCAGAAACGATCCCTGCCCGTGCGGAGCGGTTAATCCGGTAACAAGTAAAGTCTATAAGTATAAAAAGTGTGGAATGGTAAACGCCCCTTACCATAAAGGCTAATCGCGAAGTCCTCCTAAATTCGCTCTTCAAGTCGTGTTCGCATAGAACTGAAAAGACTTGAAGTAAGAATAGGAGGGCGGCTCCGGCCTGAAGTGGAAAAAATGCGGCCTCATAAATGCTCCACAGCATAAAGGATAATCTAAATTAGCTTCAAATTGTTATAATTCACTTGCGATGGAATTAAATCAGCGGCTCATAAACTTAAAAGAACGCCTAACCCTCATAAAAGGGAGCTTTGACCGCGATCAAAAGCAGAAGGAATTAGCAGAACTTAACCAGCAAAGTGGCAAAGCAGATTTGTGGAAAGACCAGCAATTTGCCCAAAAAACAATGAAAAGAATTGCCTCGATCACAAAAGATATCGAAACATTCGATAACCTCTCAAAAGAAATTGAAGAAATGGATGGAATGATTACATTATCTGCAAATGACGCGAAATTGGCAGGTGAGATCGAAAAAGAACTCAAGAAGCTTGAAAGCCATTTGGAAACTCTTGAGATAAAAATGTTTTTATCGTCTCCTTACGATGAGAACTTTGCAATTCTCTCTATTCACGCCGGCCAGGGCGGTACGGAAGCTATGGATTGGGTAGAAATGTTGTCCCGCATGTACCAGAAATATTTTTCGTCAAAAAGCTGGGATTTTGAAGTAATTAACGAAATTCCCGGTGAGGAAGCCGGTTTTAAGACTGTCACAGTTGTAATCCGCGAGGATTACGCTTATGGGTTGCTAAGGCGTGAAGCAGGAGTCCACCGCCTGGTAAGGCAGTCACCGTTTAATGCGGCAAACTTAAGGCAAACGTCATTTGCCTTGGTCGAGGTAATGCCGGAGGTAGACGAGTTACCGGATATTGAAATTAAAACAGAGGATATTGAATTTGAAGCATTCCGCTCGGGCGGCCACGGAGGCCAGAATGTCAATAAGGTTTCTACAGCGGTCAGGCTAAAACATATACCGACAGGCATAATAGTCACCTGCCAGACACAGCGGTATCAGGCGCAAAACAGGGAAAACGCACTCAAACTTCTTAAAGCAAAACTTTGGGCATTACAAGAATCTGAGCAAAGGAAAAAGGAAGATGAAATAAAGGGCGGCCATATTACCCCAGGTTGGGGCAACCAAATCCGCTCCTATGTACTTCATCCGTATAAAATGGTAAAAGACCTGCGAACAAATTACGAAACATCAGACGCAACAGGCGTTCTGGATGGTAAACTTGACGAGTTCATAAAAAACGAAATTACGCTCAAGTAATGGCCGGTAAATACTTGTGGCTTGCTCGGGCCAAAAATATGCTGATATAATACCCTCACGTAAATGGATCCGCAAAATTCACAAAACCAACAGCAAGGTGCCCGTCAAACAATACCCCTAAGGAGTGTGCCCCCGAAAAACATGCTCTCTAAATTTTTACCGGTACTTGTAGTTGTCATCCTTGTCGCTGCCGGAATATTTTCAGGCCTTGTATTCTCTTCCCGGGCAAAAAGCGCAAGCCAGGCCGCTTCATCAGCCCTAAAAGACGATAAAAACCTGCCTGCCGAAGTCCAAAAATCATTTAACCAAACTTTCAAAGATGAGGCGGAAGGGACAATTGAGGAAAATGACCAGCTTGATAAATACGCGCAAGGCACCCATAAGTTAATCAGGCCCGGTGGCGAAAGCCAGACTGCATACTTGACTTCGTCCGTGTTGGACCTGGGGCAGTATGTGGGCAAAAAAGTAAAGGTATTCGGGGAAACTTTCGGGTCATCCCAAGTAGGTTGGCTTATGGACGTTGGAAAAGTAGAAGTTATCCAGTAGTATTAAAGGCTGCCCCATGATCGAGTTCGTATCCGTAACAAAAAAATATCCCTCAGGTGCCATGGCACTTGATGAAGTAAATCTCAAAATAGAAGCGGGGGAATTTGTCTTCGTCGTAGGGCCTTCCGGCGCAGGTAAATCAACACTCTTAAAATTAATAACTAGAGAAATCTTACCGACTTCCGGACAAATTCTTTTCAACGGAGAGGACATCTTAAAAATCCCCAAAAATAAAGTCCATGTTCTAAGAAGAAGAATAGGTACGGTTTTCCAGGATTTTAAATTGCTGCTCACAAAAACCGTCTTCGAAAACGTGGCAGTTCCTCTTGAAGTACTGGGTGTTAAAGAATCGGAAGTAGAAAAAGAGGTTTCGGCGGTACTGGATAAAGTTGGACTATTGGAAAAAGCCGACAGTTTCCCCCTTCAGCTTTCGGGCGGCGAAGTCCAGCGGACATCAATCGCAAGGGCAATAATTTCAAAGCCCCAGGTCCTTTTGGCGGACGAACCGACAGGGGATTTAGACCCAAAAAATTCGCTGGAAGTAATAAAGCTTATCGAAAAAATAAACCATGAAGATAAAACAACTGTTTTTATGGCTACCCACAATGCCCAGATAGTTAATCATTTCAAAAAACGCGTCATCACACTCCAAAAGGGTAAAATAGTAAAAGACGAGAAGGAGGGCAGGTATGAAACAACCTAAAGAAACAATGCGGCTTATAAGAAGAAGCCCCTACCAGGCACTGGCGGCAGCGCTTGCAATGTCCCTCACTTTTTTTATATCGTCAATTTTTATCCTTCTTATCATAGGTGGCCAAATAGTCTTAAATTATATTGAACAAAGGCCTCAGGTAATTGCTTTTTTTAAGGATAACGCAACGGAGTCGCAAATAAGCGAGTTATCCTCCAAAGTACAGGCAACAGGCCTGACAACCGGCGTTAAATACGTTTCCAAAGAAGAAGCCCTTGCCATTTATAGGGAGCGCAACAAAAACGATCCGCTTCTTTTAGAATCCGTTACTGCAGACTTTTTGCCTGCATCAATCGATATTTCCGTAAAAAAAGCATCAGACATTCAAAATATCACTAATATAGTTCAAGGCGATCCACAAGTGGAAAGGGTCATTACACCCCAAAACCTTGTTGAACAGCTTGTAAAGTGGACCAATACAATCCGAATCGGAGGCATCGCCTTTGTCTCAACGCTCCTGGCAGTATCTTTCCTTATTATTATAATGGTTATCGGCATGAGAATTGCCCTTAGGCGGGACGAGATAGCTATTATGAACCTTGTCGGGGCAACAAAGTGGTATATCTCGCGGCCGTTTTTTATAGAGGGAGCCCTTTATGGGGTAGTAGGTGCCAGTATTGCCACCTTCCTTGTTTACTCGTTATTGTTATTTTATTCTCCAAACATTCAAAACTTTTTGGGTCCAATACAGGTATTCCCAATATCTCCCCTATTTTTTGTTTATCTTTGGTTGGCCGAGATTATTGCCGCCGCCACAATAGGTATTGTGGGTGCTGCTATCGCCCTTTTCAGGTATCTGAGGATTGAATGAAGAGATTTGCTATCTTAATCATCCTGCCCGCAGTTTTCCTGCTACTTTCCTTTAACAAAATTTATTCTGTTAGCCTTGAGGAATGTGACAAGGAAAATATCCCGTCAGACAAAATCTCCGAATGCATTAATGTCCTTTCCCAAAAAGTAGGGGAACTAAATAGCCAAAAGAAGACACTAGCAAGCCAAATTACCCAGTTTAATAGCCAAATACAAATTACACAGTTAAAAATCTCAGACGCCCAAACAACCCTCGCTAAACTTGAAAACGAAATCAATATCCTGGGGTTTAGGATTGGCTATGTTAACGATTCAATAGGTAAGCTCGAGACTTTGGTAAAAGAAAGGATTGTAGCCACCTACCAGGAAAGTTTCGTCTCCGATTTAGAGTTGGTTTTATCATCCAGTGGTTTTTCGGATATTATTCTTAGGCTTCAGTACCTAAAACAAGTCCAGGAAAACGACAAGCGTATTCTGGCAAGTCTTCAGCAAACAAAATCCAATTATGCCGGCCAGAAAGACGAAAGGGAACAAAAACAGGCGGAAATTGAAGCCGCAAAAGAAAAACTTTTAGGATTAAAAACAAGCTTGGATTCACAAAAAGCCGAAAAGCAGGCGTTTTTAAGCATAACTCAAAATGACGAAGCAAGATACCAACAACTGCTTGCACGGGCAAGAGCAGAATTCGAAGCAATTCAAGCAATCATCGCCGGAAACGGTACTGAAACACAAGTGGGTCAAGTGAATGAGGGGCAGAAAATTGCCTCCATTATTCAAGGATCATCTTGCAATTCGAATGGTGCCCATACTCACTTTATTGTAAGAAAGCCTGGAGGAGTAACTGATAATCCATTCACTTATTTAAAGAATGTAAGTTATGAAAATAACTCAGGTGGTGATCCTTTCAACCCATCAGGTAATTGGGAATGGCCGATAAGCCCTCCAATACAATTCAACCAAGGTTATGGGGTCACTTGGGCTGTACAAAACGATCCTATCATTAAACAATATTACAGTTTTCATAATGGTATAGATATCAATTCATCTTCAACCGAAGTCAGAGCAGTCAAAAGCGGGACTCTTTACAGGGGAACCTATTCTGGTTCCGGAGGTTGTTCCCTTAGATATGTTCGAGTTGATCATTCTGATTCAGATTTAGATACACTTTATTTACATATAAACTATTTATTGTAAATTGATAAAGAAGCGCCTTTAATTTCATATGATTCCAAATTAATCGTTGCATTTTCTCCCCGAACCCTCTATTTTTTAAAATGATGTTTAAAAAACTGCTTATACTTTCTTTATTGCTTTCATTTTCAGCAACATCTGCTTATGCCGTAGAAGCCCCTAAGATCAATGAAATTCTAGCGAATCCTACAAGCGGTGAAAGTGAATGGGTCGAAATATATGCACCCGGTGTAGATAATCTTAACGGCTATTATTTGCAGGATAAAAATGATCACGATAACAACACTACTAATAAAATATTAGATAGCGCCCAGCATTGCGGCGATTATTTTATTTATGAACATTCTGAAGGTTGGGTGAACAATACCGGAGAGGAATCAATCTATTTATACGACCAAGCAAATAATATTGTAGATTCTCATGAAAATTGGACAGCACCCGCAGAGGGCAAGACAATTGGAAGAATTCCTAATGGTACGGGGGACTGGAAAGAAACGAAAGAGCCGACTAAATGCAGTCAAAACATCGAAGATGTGCCTACTGCAGAGCCGACACCCACCCCTACTCCGACTCCAACACCAAGCCCGACATCAACGACAACTGCGGGCATTACGCCTACACCGACCCCAAAAGCTACACCAAAATCATCACCAGCAGCCACTAGGAGCGCATCCCCAAGCGCAAGCCCTCAAGTCCTCGGAGAGCAAGACCGGCCTCTCATTGCATCAGGTGCCGGTCTCATGGACACCAGTACCCAACCTCAAGATACGTTCCTAAACGCTCCAAGCAAAAAAGTTGCGGGGATTCTAATTATCTCCGGCGCAGCACTCGTTCTGTTTGCGCTTGGATTCCATCTCTGGTACAGGAAAATCAACAAGGGTAAGCTGCTTGAAACAAAAGACCCTTTCCAGCTTTAATTTGGGTTTTTGCCCTTTAAATGTTAATATTTTCCAGTGAATATAAAAGTAAAAACCAAATCACCCAAAGAAACCCAGAGGCTTGGCGAAAAATTGGCCAAAAACCTTAAAGGCGGAGAAGTCATTGCCCTTTATGGGGATTTAGGTGCCGGAAAAACTGTTTTCGTCCAGGGATTAGCAAAAGGCTTAGGCATCAAAAGAGGAATTGTGTCACCAACATTTGTTTTTATGCGCACTTACCCCATTCGCTTAAATAGAAAATCAATGACGTTTTACCATCTGGATTTATACAGGGGCGAAAATAACCAGGATTTCGAAGCTTTAGGTCTTGAGGAAATTTTTGCGCCGGATTCTGTTGTAGTTTTAGAGTGGGCGGACAAAATTGAAAAGGAATTACCCAAAAACCACATAAAAGTTTATTTAGAGCGCCAGGATGAACGGACAAGAAGAATTACAATCAAAGGAAATTGAAAAAGCTGTTGCCATTTTAAGGAAAGGTGGTGTGGTCATTTTCCCAACAGACACGGTTTACGGAATTGGCTGCCGATTTGATAATCCGGCTGCAATAGAGAGGATTAAAAGCATTAAAGGAAGCAGACAAAATTTCCCGGTTTTGATTTCCCACCTAAAGCAGGCGCATCAGCTTGCCAAAGTAAATAATGCAGCCATTGGTCTTGCCCAGAAATATTGGCCGGGAGGATTAACAATAATTTTAGAAAAACAGTCGGGTAGCGGTAAAATCGGCATCAGAATTCCTAACCACAAAATAGCAATGTCATTAATTGATAAACTCGGCTTTCCAATTGTTGGCACATCTGCCAATTTCCATAGCCAAAAACCACCAATCTCATATGAAGAGCTGGATCCCGGGATTATTTCACTTGCAGACTTTGTCGTCCGCGGAAATTGCAAAGAAAAAACCGAATCAACGGTTGTAGACGCAACTTCCTTCCCCATTAAAATTATGCGAAAAGGAGCAGTTAATATTAATGTTGCTTAAAATTGACACAACAAACTCGGAAGAAATAATTGTTTCGCTTGATGATCATAAAAGCAAAAAAACAGACACGATTGTCACAAAGCAAAAAAGAGGTTCTCAAGTTCTCTTGCCGATGATAGTTAAAATCCTCAAAAGGAATAAAGTAGATTTTAAAGATATTACCCAAATTAAAGTTAATCCGGGCCCCGGTTCATTTACCGGAACAAGGGTTGGGGTTGCTGTTGCCAATGCTCTTGGCTACGCGCTTAATATCCCGGTCAACGGCTCGCCTCGCGGCGGAGCGGGCAAAAAGGGTAAAATAGTATTACCAATTTACGAAAAAAGTAAATTTGATTTGGGATAGAAGACAAAAGCTAATTGGTTAATTTAGATAATTAAGTTTATTTGAGATGGCTGAGGACTTTAAAAAACTGAAAATTTGGCAAAATGCCCACGAATTAATGTTACGGGTTTACGAGTTAACTAACACTTTTCCCAAAGAAGAGACATTTAATTTAACATCACAAATAAGACGGGCCGCTACATCGGTCTCGGCCAATATTGCAGAAGCCCAGGGAAGATATCATGATGCGGAAACTATCCATTTTATATATAACGCACGAGGGTCAGCAGAAGAGGTTAGAAGTCACCTGACTGCCTGCATTGACTTGGACTACATTTCCAAAAAAGACTTTGATAAACTGGAAGAGGAATACATTGGTTTAATAAAAGGCATGAACAGTTTTATCAGATCAATCAAACATAAAGCGCTCAATTAACTAAATTAACTTGATTAACTTAATTAACTAAGTATGAATATACTCGTAACAGGTGGTGCAGGTTTCATCGGTAGTCATGTTACCAAACTACTTCTAGACTCAGGTCACGAAGTAGTTGTCGTCGACAACCTTTCCTGCGGCAAAAGGGAAAATGTGGACAGTCGTGCGCAGTTCATAGAAGCTGATATCAGGAGTATCCCCGACCACGCGTTTAAAAATGTCGATTCGGTAATTCACATGGCGGGTTTAATTATTGTGCCGGAATCCGTTGAAGATCCTATCAAATATGCAGACAATAACGTAATCGGCACCATAGATCTTTTGGAATCAATGCGCAAAAACGATGTTAAAAAAATAATTTTCTCATCCAGCGCCTGTGTTTATGGAACTCCCGCCACTTTGCCGATAAAAGAAGATGCACCGGTCCATCCGGACAATCCATATGGCGCTTCCAAAGCATCAATCGAAGCTTTCCTCCAGGCTTATAACGCCAACTTTAACTTTGATGTTACAATCCTGCGCTACTTTAACCCATACGGACCAGGCGAAATGCACGAACCCGAAACGCACGCAATTCCAAATTTCATAAAAGCGGCTTTGGCCAAAAAACCTATTCCGCTTTACTGGAACGGCGGGCAAGTCCGCGACTTCATCTATATAGAAGATCTGGCAAGAGCGCACGTAGATGTCATAAACCAAACCGGTTTTAATATTTTCAATATCGGCACCGAAAAAGGCGTTGTAGTGAAAGACGTTTTGGAGGAAATTTTCAATATTGTAGGCTACGAGGTTCCAATCAACGATCTGGGCAAAAGGCCGGGCGATGTCCAGGCAAATTACGCGTCAAGCGAAAAGCTCAAAAAAGCAGTAGGCTGGCAGGCAAAAGTTTCTCTAAAAGAAGGCCTAAAAAAGACTATCGACTTCTACCGTTCTTTACTTTAATCATCTGGAACTTTTAAATGAATCTCAAGTCTAATTCTTACTCTCTAATACTCTAGTGTATTAGAGAGGACTTGACAGAATCTAATAATTTATTGTTTGCTGAGATTGAATTGAGAATTCCCTTAAAGTCACTTTTAGTTTTAGTATCATCAATATTATTTCTGGCAATTTTGCCAAAATCCTCTTTAGCTACGAATACTATCAAACCGCAGCTTGTATGGCAGCGAAGCGCAGAAGCTCCTGATAAAATTGTTAAAGAAACAACGATCGGGTCGAAACTCACAGAAGCCCTAGGTTTGCCGCTTGATTCAAGCCAGAAGGTTTTTGACGATGGGGTCTTTACGCCTCAAATAAACAAAAATCATGTCCAGTCACAAGTACATTGGGTGTCCTGGTCGCAATATTCTGCCGGATCCGGAAGTTGCGGCCCAATAAAGGAACTCAGGCACTTTCAAGCCAAATTTAACCTAGCAACTAAGGCAAACATTCAAAACATTCAGCTAAAAAGTCCTTATTATCCGAATAATTCTTTTCCTATAAACGATAATGCCTATATATACATAAACGGAAGTTTTGTAAAAAGGTTGGGAACTAGCTATGGTGCATCAAATTTAGGCTTCAATGGCACTGCACCTTACGCAAATGAAACAGACGGTTGGTTCGGGAATGGAAATTTAGGACAGGCCGCAGCGCAATACTTAATAGTCGGAGAAAATAAGCTGGACATAGTTGCTGGCGAAACCTGCAAATGGGGAGGAATGGGAAAGTTGGAACTGGTACTTGAGCAAACAGCCCCTCAACCATTTTTAGACTTGCCATGGGATTACCAGGGAAAAGGTTTAAGCTTTAGTGACGCCGCACTTGCAATCAATTCATATTTCGACCACGAATACCCACTGTTAAGCAGTGGCTTAAGTGAGCCCGATGGCTCAAACAAATCAATTATTATTTATAAAGGACCACCGAGAACTACAGATGCCTATTCATCTCACGATGGTTACGACTACGGCAAACCGGCAAGCGCTAATATAAACGACCCACTGCTCGCCGCTGCTGGTGGTGTAGCAACTTATTCAAACAGCTGCGATCCTTGCGGCAATATGGTGTTGATAGATCATGGAAACGGTTACCAAACCAGGTATATGCACCTTTTGGACAACGGCTTGATCACAAGAAACGAAGGCGAAGAAGTTACTGTAACCAAAGGACAGCAAATCGGTAAAGTTGGATTCACGGGTCATGTTATTCCACCCGGCGACCTTGGCGCTCATATCCACTTTATGGTAGTCCAGGACAAAAATGGCGATGGCAATTTCGACGATAATATCCCCGACGGTATAACAGACCCGTTTGGCTGGCAAAGTGAAGACCCCGACCCGTGGCCAAACTTCAACTTTTCTTATGGAGGCCAAAACCGAAGCGGGAATTCCAGTTATTATCTATGGACAAAAGCAATTCCAAATTTATCAACGACGCTCACAGCAAATGGGGCATTTTTCGAACTGGAACGATACAAACTCAACTTCCCCCAGGGTGCAACAGACAAAAATCTTGACGTTCAAATCAACTCCGCACCCACAGCAAAAACAAACAACTTTCTGCGTTCAATCGGATCTACAATTACAGTTTCTGCTAAAGACGCGGCCGGAAACATAATTCATTCTTTTCAAAACTTCTTTACTGTCACCGTAAACTTTTCCGGTTTCGATTTAACTTCGTATAAACAAGACACAATTTCAATTTATTCCAGCGAAGATGGCATTAACTGGAATAAAGAGATAACAATAATCAACCTCAACGAAAAAACAGCATCAGCCCAAATTAACCACTTAAGCCACTTTGCGCTAATGGCAGATAGACTGGACACAACTGCGCCGACTACCGAAGCGGTATTGTCTGGTAACCAGGGGCAACAAGAGTGGTATGGGTCAGACGTCCAGTTAAGTTTGAATGCGCAAGACAACACCGGCGGACTTGGAGTTGAATACACCCTTTATAAGGTAAACGACGAAGGCTGGCAACAATACAATTCGTCAGTTAATTTTTCCGCTGAAGGAAATTACAAAATTCAATTCTATTCTGCGGATAAAGACGAAAATATAGAAGACATCAATACAGTTGAGTTTAACATCGACAAAACCTCTCCTACAGCGTCAATAACAGCATCACCGGCAATCCTCTGGCCCCCAAATGGGAAAATGATTGATGTTTTAATATATGGTCACGCTGAGGATAACAATGGACCTTTTACAATTGAAGTTGATGATGAATATAACTTGATAGAACCTACTATTGATAATTTTGGTCAGACAATTCAATTACAGGTGAGCAGAAGAGGAGAGGACTTAGACGGAAGGAAGTATAGAATAAAGGCGGTTGATTTGGCCGGAAACGAAGCTGCTGCTTTTGCAGAAATAACTGTTCTGCATGACCAGAGAAAATAATTGTAAACCGAACGTGACAATGTTAATCTTTAAATATATAAAGAAATGAAAATATTGCTGCCACTCTTAGTAATACTGGTTCTTGCAAGTGTGTATCTTGGCTATAAACAAATTGTCCAAACACCTAAAAAGGGATCAGCTACAATTAAGAGTATAACTAACACAACACCTAGTCCTTCAAACAGAGAATTAAAAACATTTCAATCAAAAATAATGAAATTCACCATAGCGTTGCCAGATAAACTTTCAGCAATTGATGAATCATCCAGGGTAAAAATTCAGAGCAGTAAAGGGGAAATTTTTGTAAACAGAAATGGCACTCAATTTAATGACCTTGATACATACCTGAGTAATTTTGACCAAACAACACAGCTAGATATATCTTTGGATGAAAATATGATTATTAATAATAATGTAGCCAGAAAGAGAATCTCAAAAAACCCAAACATTGGGATAGAGAAAACGTACTTCATATATGCAGAAAATTATGTTTATAAAATTTCTACATCATCTGAAGACCTTTATATCGATCTAGACCAAATTGCCCAATCCTTCCGCTACACACCATAATTGCCATCAAAACAGTTTACTCACTCTATTACTCTAGTGTATTAGAGTAGCGTTTGCGGATTGGTTTAATCTCATGTTCCGGCAACAGCGTTTTGCTGGGGTTGCCTAATCGCCAAATTATGTCTTCAATATCTGCCCAAAACTTTCTCCCGGCTTCAGTCTTAATAATTTTATTTACAGCAAGCTGATAACCGTGATTATATTTAACCGTAGTTGAAACTTTGGAAATGGTCTCGTTAGACACCTTCACAGTCTCCTTAATTCTGCCGTAATCCATATTTTTAAGAAGCAACACAGCAATTGCTAACCTTTTTGCAGCCATGATTCTTTCTGTGGGGGTAAGTAGGTCTGCTAAAAAGATTTCAATGTCCTTCTTATTTTTAAGCTGCGACAATGATTCCCATAAATTATCGAAAATTTGCCCCTCGATTTTTTTATTTAACAATTTTCTAGACACTTTTGTCACTCTATTACTCTAGTGTATTAGAGTTATTAATATTTGTAAAGAATTTGAGGCCTAAAAAAGACTATCGATTTTTACCAATCTTTATTTAGCTCGGTATCGACAGCCTTTAGGATATTTAAGCAAAATCCTTATCCAAAGGACCTCTCAATATTCCGTAGATATATTTTTTATTCTCAAGAGGAATTTTTATTTCTTCTTCCATTAAAAGATACTACCTGCCCAAAAGGGTTACAATTATTAAGTTGATAACTCCAAGGCTTGCAAGTATCACTCCAATAATTACAAAAGGTAATCGTCCCTTTTTTTCTAACTGCGATAATTTCCACCAGGGCTTTGGCAGAAAAATTGCCAAAACCGGTAGAGAAATTACGACAGTAATAATCACTAAATAGAAAGGCAAACTCATGCGATAATTATAGCAAACGAAGCTCATTAGAGTTGGTAATTTCAGCTATACAAACTTTCTATTTAAACTAAATTGAGAAGATGAAGCCCACCGTCAACACGTATGACTTCCCCCGTTATCGCGTCATTATTAAGAACCTCGACTACCATAGTTGCGATTTCTTCGGGTTTAATAAACCGCCTAATCTTAGTTAGCTCCTCGCAGGCCTTAAGTTCTTCTTTGGAAGTACTTTCCCACGGGGGTGTCCAAACGTAACCGGGGGCAATTGCATTAACCGCAATATCAGGTCCGTATTTTTTTGCCAGGTTCATGGTAAAACTGGAAACTGCCGCTTTTGCTGCGGAATAATGCGGGGCATCCGGATTTCCCATTTCGCCGATTCCATAAACCGAACTTATATTTACTATTTTCCTAATATTTTTGGATTTACCCTGTTTAATGAACGCGTTGGAAACATAAACCTGGCTCATAAAAATATTCTTAAATTGCTCCTCCCAAACGCCTAAATCGTCAAATTTCCCGTCTGCATATTCTCCTGCGTTGTTTACCAAAGAATCTAAGACTATGTAGCCTTTTTTGTTGATTTCGCCAAATAACTTTTCTACGTCGTCATTTTTTGAGAGGTCTGCCTGGAAAATATCCCCTTTACTATATTTGTTAACTTGCTCTAGAGTTTCTTTGGCACCCGCAAGATTATCACGATAACCGATTAAAACAACCGCTTCGTTTTTTGCACACTCAATTGCAATTGCCTGGCCTATTCCGCTTGAAGCACCTGTAACTAAAACTGTTTTATTTTTAATCATCTAGGTAAATTGTACTCCTCCATCGTATTAGTTACAGACAAACATTAATACTTATATTAGCGGCAGGGCTTCGGATTTTTCTCGTTGGTTTGGGAAATCTTTTCTAAGCCTTTCTACATCTTCTTTTTCCATATTCCACCCAATAGCTCCGAGGTTTTCTTGCAAATGCTCTTTTGCAGACGTTTTCGAAAGAGTAATTACATTTTGTTGTGAAATAAGCCAGTTAATGGCAATCTGTGCCGGAGTTTTTTGGTATTTTTTCGCAAGTTCACCAAGAAGCGGGGCAGGTGAGTCAAGGATTGCTCCTTTTTCCACCGGCCTGTAGGCTTCGAGCAATACATCTTCTTCCTGGCAGTATTTTAATAACCCCTCGTGCTCCGGCTCTCTCGTCACTAGGTTGTAATAAACTTGATTTACCACGAGCTTATTCTTTGTGAATTTTTGAGCTTCTTTTAACCGTTCTGTTTTAAAATTGCTGACACCGATATTTTTTACAAGTTTCTCTTCCAGTAATTTGTCCAGTGCCCTCAACGTTTCCTGAATTGGGACATCAAAACTTGGGGAATGGATAAGATATAAGTCTAAATAATTTGTTTGGAGCCGTTTTAAACTTTTTTCACAAGCGCTTAAAACGTTGTCATAGCTTAAATGTTCTCGGTGAACCTTTGAAACAATATAAAGTTTTTCCCTGTCGTAGCCCTTAAGTGCCTGCCCGATAAGAATTTCTGCATAACCATCTGCGTAGCTTTCTGCTGTGTCGATGTGGGTTACCCCTAACTCTACAGCGTACTGAATTGCTAATATATCTTTTTTGTCATCATTTTTAGGGTTGCGGATTTCCCTACCTCCCATTTGCCAGGTGCCTAGCCCAAATATAGGCATTTCAAATCCGTTTTTTAGTTTTTTTGTCGGAATGTTCATTGCTGTCTACAAAATTATATCAAAAGAGGCTAATTTAAACTGGTCAGTTAGGTGTGGGAATTTGTATGACTGTTATATTAGAATACCCATTATATTATGAGAATATTTTTGTCGGGCTCGACAAGTTTTTTGGGTTCAAAGTTTCTAGCACTTTATAGCGACTCTTTTGAAATATTCGCTTTCTCCAAAAACGATCCCGAAACACAATTAGACTTGTTGGATTTTGAGAAATTAAAAAAAGAATACCTGAATTACAAACCGGACGTAATAATTCATCTGGCGGCGGACATAAATTACAACTCCGAAAACTCCAAAAATATAAATATAGAAATGTCCAAAAATATAATCTCAGTTGCCCAATTAACCAATACTCCAATTGTTTTTATGAGCTCGGAATCCGTTTATGGAGGAAAAGAAAATGAAGGAGATTATAAAGAAGAAGATCCATATAAAGCCAGAAGCCCCTATGCACAGTCTAAAGTCGAGGTAGAAAAACTCATAATAAATTCCGGATTAAATTATCTGATATTAAGAGGGCACAGATTGGTTGGGATAAATAAAAATTACAAAAAACAAAAGCAGTTCCCTGATACCTTAAAAAGTTTAATAAACCATAAAGCAGTCCACCTTGACCCAAATAAACTATTCAATCCAACTTTAATCAATCATGTTTGCACAGTTTTCGTTCACTACATAGAAAAAGACTTGGGTAAAAAAATAATTTTAAATATCGGAGTGGATGAGGTAAAAACGTACTTCGATTTTATTTTCGATGTTGCAAAAATCCTCAATTTAGACACTAGCCTAATAAAACATGATGGCGAAGAAAAAGGATGGTCGGCAAACAGTACGCTTAATTTAAATAAGATTCATGAACTTAAATACCCAACGCTTACCTATTCAGATTTATTGAAAATTATCGCAGAAGATTATTTCAGTTAATTCGCAATTCCTTGCGGGAATCGTCTGGAAAATTTACTCTGTCAAAAATTACAAATAATCTTGGCTTTATTACATAAAGCTTATGTTCATTGTTTCCGGAAGTGAAATCTTTGTACCACTCCTCACCCCTGTTAAATTTGTCGGAATAAAGTTTTACCCCTCTTTTTATTTCATCTGCATCCTCAACAAGCCTGGCATCGCCTTCCAGCTGCAGGCCGACAACAGTTAAATCATCAAACTTAACGGGAATTGCAACTGCAACCTTTGGGTTTTTTGTGATTTCCTTGCTATGCCTGGTCTCTGTTGTGCTGATCCAGTAAATATTTAGGTCGTCGTCCGAAGCAAAATACAAAGTACAGTTCCAGGGCTGGTCGCCGCTGACCGTTGCAACCTGCATCATTCTTGCTGTTTTTAAATATTCGCGGACAAGTTCTTCAACTTCCATTATTTGTATTGTATCAAAGTCTACCTTCCAACTTGTCGCCGTCTGATTATTAGCATCATACTAAATAATGAATTAGCAACAGCCCAAGTAACGGGATAGAGCCAAGTGACGATACTATACTGTTGTAAGGCAAGTATCCCCAAAGAATGCCTAAACGAATTCAAGCCATAAAGAAATAAAGTTTCTGAGTAAGGCTTATTCCAAGATTTTCTTATTGTAGGGATAAAGCCTAGTATGTCAATTGTAGAAACTAAAATAACCGATATTACCGGTTGCTTTGCAATAAGCCAAAGAAATAAAGCCACGAAAGAAAGTAAGAAGAATACCGTGTCAGAATTTGTAATGTCCTTCCTCCCTCTCCTCATTCCGAGAAAAAATACAAAAAAAGCCAAAACTGCCACAGTTAGTGTTATCCAGGAGCTAACGCCTGCCCCTGCACTTACCTGGAGACCAAACGCGATTGCAGTTACAAATCCCCAAATAAACCATGTGTACACGTGAGGCGTAGTTTTTCCCTTAAGAGTGTCGCGGATATACGGAATATAACCAAGAATAGCTAAAATTACAGCAACGGCGCTTATAAAAACCTTGATATCCTGCACACTTGAAGTATAACAAACTGAGGCTGACTAGATGGAAGGCGCGAATTTAAATCAGTTAGCATATCTGTTGCCCACATCCACTGAGCTTCATATATAATATACCAATGAAAAAGCCGATTGATGTAAAGCTTACAAAGGAAGGTTTTGAAAAACTTCAAAAAGAACTTGAAGCGCTAAAGGAAAAAAGGCCGGGTGTAGTTATTCGTCTGACAGCTGCCCGCGAGCAGGGCGACCTTTCGGAAAATGCCGGCTATCACGCAGCCAAAGACGAGCTGGGTCATGTTGATTCCCGCATAGGCGAAATAAAGTTGCTGCTCCGTTTCGGTGAAGTGATCGAATCCAAAGGCATAGAAACTGTTGGAATAGGCAATACAGTCATAGTTGACAATAGTGGGCAAAAGGGCGAATTCAGTTTAGTTGGCCATTTTGAGGCAGACCCAACCGTCGGCAAACTTTCCGAAAAATCTCCTATAGGCGCCGCTTTGATCGGCAAAAAAGTGGGCGACAACGTACAAGTCGACATCCCCGACGGTACAGTCACCTTCAAAATTCTCGAAATTAAATAATATTGACATCATAAATTCCCAATAGTTATAATTAGCCTATAACTGCGCAAGGGCGCAGTTTTTATTGGTAAAATGGCCCCGATTGAATCATATACACACATGGATGAACAAAAGCCTAAACAGTGGTTTTCTGTCCGTCCGGGCGAAGAAAAAATCGACACAGAACGTTTTAGCAGAGACGGAGTTATTACGGAAATTATTGTTGAATGTGACAAAGGTGATATTGACGGCACAGTTATCGTTAACACGTCAAGCCCGGATGTTATAGGAGTCTTGTTATATGAACACGATCAGGACAATTACCCAAAACCTCTAGAAACAGGAGAAAAACATCACTTTTCAGGTGCACAGAGAATTGAGGTTCATTCAACACAAAGCGAAGAATTTGTATCCTTTAGACATAATTTGGCCGCAGGGGTTATTGTAGATAGAAGTGACGCGTTAGCAGCGAGAACAGCTCTTTTCCGCACTAAACCTATTGTAGAAAGTAAACCTACTTTGGTTGGCGCTTCAGCTAGATAACCTTGTCTGTCTATATTACCTACGATATAATTACATAGTCTTATGAAAGGTGTTATTTTGGCAGGTGGCAACGCTACACGCCTCAGGCCTCTGACTTGGGTTACTAACAAGCATCTTCTGCCTATCTACAATAAACC
>CAZEDQ010000012.1:0-21206 GCA_964511055.1 uncultured Gammaproteobacteria bacterium | reverse complement strand
CTATAACCTCATTTTCTAGGGAATTTACCCAAAATTGACACACAAATACCAAAATTCTAAAATTTACGCGTGAAAGAGAGAGAACAGGAAAGAATTGCGGAATTAGAACTCCGGTTAATAGCCGAGCGTCGCGAAAGACGCAGTTCCGTTTTTGGTACGCTCACGGGCTTATCGGCAGTTGGAGCTTCTATTCCTGTGGCCTTATTTTCTGACGCTCCCATTGGAGCCAAGATCACACTTGCAGCAGCAGGCTTAGTCGCCACTATTCTTGGAGGCGAAGAGATAAAAACTGTTCAAGAAAAAATTGGCGATACTAAAAGTGAAATTTCAAAACACCAAGAGCTTATATTCTTATCCCGCCTAAGATCCTAAAATTTTTTAATCACCGGAAGGTTTTTTAACGGAAAAATCGGAGTCTGCCCAAGTTTGGTCCAAAACATCAAGCGGCATTTGATATTTCGCAAATGCCTGCTCAACTCTGTATTTGGCAAGAAGCGCATTGTGGGTCGAGGCATCATTGGCGGCGCGGTAAATCTCCACCCTTGGAATACCTAAAGACTCACTAACCCCATCCAGAACTCTTTCAAAAGAAAATATATTAGCGTTATTGGCATAAGCTGCTCTCAGTGCCTCGTCAAACTGCTCTTGAGACTCCCACCCTCCGTGATATTTACTTACCAATGGGTGAAAAACGACATCATGTATACGCTTTGTTATCAACTTACCGTCTCTTTTAAAACCGACCGTGAGCTGCATGTCGTTTAGGTCATGACCAACCGGCGCAATAAATCTGCCACCTTCGGCCAACTGTTTTTCCAAAAGAAACGGCATTTCCCGGCATCCCGCAGTCACAATAATTGCGTCATAAAATCCATGTCCCGGTAAACCTACGGCTCCATCTCCAACGTGGACATTTACGTTGCTGTATCCCAATTTATTAAGTCTTTCGGCGGCATTTTGGGCCAACTGTTCGTTGTACTCAACTGTATCCACCCAACTTGCTAAATGAGAAAGAATTGCAGCGTTATACCCTGAACCGGTACCGATTTCCAATACCCGTTGCCTTCCGTTTAAATCCAAATGGTCAATCATCTCGGCAACTAATGAGGGTTGCGAAAGGGAAGATCCGTCAGCAAGTGGAATAATAAGGTCGCAGTAAGCTAAATCCTTTTGGTCATCCGGTGCAAAATCTGCCCTGTTGACTTTGGCAACAGCCTCAAGTGTCTTCCTTGTTCTAACAGAAGGCCAAATAACCAGATCCTGATATTCTTCAGGACCCTGGCAAACTCTCTGGCCGGGTTGTTCTGCCTCGCTCATGAAAATGAATTCTAGCCTCAGCTACAAACAATGTCAATTAATAGGGAATAAATTTATAAAGGGCAAGTGTTTCTTCCCAAAGCTGCATAGAATCCACACCACTTGGCAAATGCTTCATAAAAGCAAAAACCCGAAAAAAACAATGCCAGAGCGCTCCACGTGTATATGCCCCAGACTAGCAAAATTACGGCCAAAAATAGCCTGAACAACCGGTCCGAAGTGCCAATATTGGGTTTTGCCCGCTCGGTTAAACTTTTACTCTTAAACAACTTTAAAAACCGCCTGTAGGCATTTGCAAACAAAAACGACAATAAGAAAATAGCAATTACGTATATAATTTTCGCTGCAACTGCAGTAAACATAAGTTTAAAAAATTTAAATTAACTCCTCGCCAGAATTGACTTTAGATTATTTAAAATAAGGGCCAAATACGCTTCGCTTAAAACAGTGGATTCTTTTAAGGCAAGAACCTCGTTATTATTTAAAACCGTTATAAAAAAAGGCAGTACTCCTTCTTTTATAGTTTTAACTTCAATAGTAGCTCTTGCCACCTGGCCCGGATAAACGTTATCACTATTCCAGACAACCTTATCGACTACTATTCCCATAGATTCTACATCTATTTTAACTTGGTTTTTTGTATCCCAAATATAATTCCCGTTATTTTTTATCTCCAGATTTATTTTACTTTCAGATTTATTTATAACCTCATACGCGTGCTCTAGAGCCAGTATTTGTCCGGTATCAACCCGCTCCGGTTCACCTTTTACTTTAAAATAATCTTTCAGTGCCAGGCAGAATTTTGAACAACTATCACCAATTTTGAAGGAAAAAGCCCTAAACAAAGAATCAGGATAATTGAACACAAATGGGGCGACTACAACAACCCGGTCATCACTCCATACTTTTTCAAAAGCGGTTTTATAATAATCGGCAATATGCTCCTCCGTTAAGCCTCCCGACCCAAAACCCAAATTGCGCCAACCGGTTTCTGTTATAAAAACAGGCAAATTTTTTGTGGTATGCGTGTCTATCTGGGCAAGCTCCCACTTATAACCGTCTATCCCTGTCCTGCCCGATTTTAAGGGAGATGCCGAAAAACCCGGGTTTGGATATGAATGGGATGCCCAACCGTCCAGCTTGTTAAAAATACCCGGCTGCGTTTTTTCCATTACCTGAAAAAAATCGCCGGCATCAAACGAGCCGTCAGAGCTGTCGGCTGCAAGATCCAGAGGTGCGTTTAAGATAAAGAAATCCGGGCTTTTTGCTCTTAATGCGTCAATTGTTCTATTAAGCTCCGCCGTGTAACCCAAAGCGTCAACTGTCCCGCCCCATTCCGCTTTGCGGTTTACTTCGTTGTAAATTTGAACATACCTATTTTTAGTCGGCCAGCTAAGACTTGCCAAAAAGTCCGCCCAGTCGCCGGAATCTCCGTCTGTAGGTCTTTGCCAATTGCCTTCCCGATCTGCAATAGTTGCGATACGGACAACAGGTATAACGTGGTTTTTCAAAAGTGAGTCAAAAACCGCCTGCCAGCGTGCTGTATCCCGCTCATTTTTGGCAATTACCATAACTACCCAACCCCAATCCCCATTAGTATTAACCAAATCGGCAACGCCATTTACTTCTGCCTCCGGTGAGAGACTATTGATACCGAATTTATTGTTAGGAAAAAGACGGGGATCGTTTACTGCCAAAGCGTTACTATTTAAAAATAAGGTAAAAATCAAGGATAGAAGAAGATACTTCATGAGCTACCTAGTTTACATTAAATGGGGAAAAATTGCATTTATTTATATTGATCGTACCCAAATGTCCAATTTAAGGTAAAATATAGTAAGTAAGGAGGTGATAAATTATGAGCGATGATGATACAACAAAAACAGACGAAGCAACTGACGAAGTTGCAGAAGAAGTTAAAGAAGAAGTAGTAGAAGAAAAAACAGTCGAAGAAAAACCGGCAGAAGCAGATGCCCAAGAGCCGGAAGACCAAAAGCCTGCAAGCGATACCGGTTCGTCAAACGAACCGACACCGGCTGGTACAGACCAGCAAGGACGCCAGCTTTACAATGTAAAGTGCAGCAATTGCGGAAACGACACACAAGTTCCTTTTAAGCCATCAGGCGACCGACCGGTTTACTGTCGGGATTGCTACATGCAAAAAAAGAACTCGTAAGTTCTAAAAATATCCCAAACAGGTATATTTTTTAACAGGCCTTATCGACAGGCTATATTGTTGTGGCCAAATAACTTACCTGAATTGGTAATAAGAGGGCATGGTATAATCTAGCTTCCTAAGGAGGATCTTGTCATATGAAGTTGTGGATTTCCAACAAACTTCGAAAAATCCTTTCGCTTTTTTCCCGTCTCCCGCAAAAGCACCCAAAACGCTTTGTGTACGCGGCAATGGGTGACTCGACCGTGGAGGGGATCGGTGCCAGCCACCACAGTAAATCTTATCCTTCACTTGTATTTGAAAAAATTAAATTGACCCACCCTAATTGCCAGTATCATAATTTCGGAAAAAGCGGTGACAGGATCAGGAATGTAATTGAAAACCAATTGCCGCTGGTTTTAGCACTTAAACCGAACCTTGTAACCATAAGCATTGGCGCGAACGATATCCGCGGGCGCGTAAAACTTTCCCAATTTGAAAAAGACCTGACATATTTAGTCAATGCTTTACAAAGAAAAACAAATGCCAAAATAATAATCAATAATATTCCCGATTTTTCCGCACTCCCTACGTTGCCAATCTATATCCGCATTGCGTCAAAAATTCTAATTCACCGTTTCAACAAATCTATAGAAAAAGTATCCGAAAACTTCGGCCTCACTTTGGTTGATATTTTCAAACTTAGCAGACAGTTTTGCCGGCAGTGGAGAAACTTTATCTCAAATGACGGTTACCACCCGTCCGATGCCGGCTACGCCCTCTGGGCCAAAGCTGTCACAGATAGCCTCAAACTAAACATATCCTATAACTAAAATTTGCTAAATTTTGCGGTTAGTTATAAAATACCCTTTGTGATTAAACAGTTAAACAATACGCATCACGAAATATTCTCCTAACCCGGGGGGTATTTTTGACGTAGAAATTTAACCTAAAAATCACCAAATACCTCCGCAAGGAGGTTTTTTCGTGGGAAAAAATATGAAAAACAAAGTACCTATTATTATCGACTGCGACCCCGGCATCGACGATGCTATGGCTATTGCCATGCTTCAAAAATCAAACTTATTTGAAATCAGGGCAATTACCACAGTTTCCGGCAACAGCAGCGTAAAAAACACCACAAACAATGCTTTATACATATCAAATCTGCTCAATATTAAAGCTCCAATCTACTCCGGCGCCTCAAAACCTCTCAAAAAGCCGCTTGTTACAGCAAGCGTGCAAGGAAAAAACGGTCTTGGCAAAGTGAGCATAGTAAATAACGCGAAGCTTACAAAAAATGCGTGTCAAGAAACTGCCCGAATACTGGAGACGTCTCCTGGTAAAATCACAATTCTTGCTATTGGTCCGTTAACCAATATTGCAAAATTAATCGCCAAAAAGCCAAAAGTGTCCGAAAAGATCAAAGAGATCGTAATAATGGGCGGCACCATAAACGTAAAAGGTAATAAGAGCAAATTAGCCGAGTTTAACTTTTTTGTAGATCCGGATGCGGCAAAAATCGTTTTGGAATCTAACATTAAAAAGGTGCTTGTTCCACTTGACGTTTGTAACAAAACGTCACTAGACCTTCAAAAATTCGCGCGTTTAAAAAATAGCTTTCTTTACGATCTCGCTCGAAGCTACAGCGAAGGCCTGAAAAAATACGAAAATATCGAAAAAATTATCGCCTACGATGCAGTTGCAGCCTATTTTCTAATAAATCCACGAGCCTTCCAAACAAAATATCTTTGCCTCACAGCAAAAAAGTCAGGCGCTATCAGTAAATCGAATGGCCGCAAAACAACCAACATCACAACAGCCATAAATGCAGAGCTTTTTGAAAGAGATTTTTTCAAAATCTTAAAAGGAGGTGGTAAATATGAGTGAAAGAGAACCAATACCAGAATTGCCTTACTTTGATCTGGATTATGAAAAACTAAAAGATCAGTCCGGCATGGGAGTAGTACCCGCAATAATAGTCAACAAACAGAGCCTAGAAATACTCATGGTAGGATTCATGAATAGGGAAGCCTTTGAAATAAGCAGGGCATCAAGAAAAGCAACGTTTTGGAAACGGACAGAGGCCAGGCTTTGGCAAAAAGGGGAATCTTCCGGTGTCTATCTGGAAATAGACGACTGGAAAAAAGACTGCGACAGCGATACTCTGCTTGTAATGGTAAGAACAAACGGAAATGTGTGTCACACAGGTACCCCTACTTGTTTTGACTAAATATGAAAATACTGGTTATCGGCGGTACTCACGGAAACGAACCTTTGGGGCCAAGTGTCGTAAAGTTGTTCCAAAATAAGCCTGTTGAGGGTGCCACTACCGTATTGGCAAACGAACAGGCAATACTAAAAAATAAGCGCTTTATTAAAACGGACTTAAACCGGTCTTTTCCGGGCGACATAAAAAGTGCTGACTACGAAACAAAGCGCGCGGCCGAACTCAAAAAGTTGTGCCGGCGCTTTGACGTAGTTTTGGACTTTCACAATACTTATTGCCCGAATAATGATTGCGCTTTTGTTGGAAAATCTGCAAAAGAAATTATATATAAAACCGCCTCGTTTTTAAAACTTAAGCGCATTATTGTTGCCGACTACAATTGCATAAACAAATATGCCCCGAATTGTCTTTCGGTGGAAATAAGCCTAACTAGCAAGCTCAACAATGCTGAAATTTGGTACAAAAAAATTGCTGCGCTCAGTCAAAAAAAGGAACTCCCACCTTCTGAAAAAGTAGAAAGGTACAAATTTGTGTATAGGATAACACTCGAGGACAGAGACAGGCTGAATTTAAAGCGTAAAAATTTACGGGCTTTCAAGCCAATTTCCCCAAGTCTTGCAAAAGCTCTAAGGGTTAAAAATCCCGCCTATCCGATCTTTATTGGCGACGGCTATACTCCATACAACTACGGTGGTTTATTAAACAAACAAAATTGACACAAAAAGCCCAAATCTTTTAGTTTTCTCGGCAGCCCTAACCGGATCAATAGTATTCGGCTTTCCTGCTTACCTGGCTCTGGTTAAAAATAAGATTAAAGAAGCACTTACAATTCTGGCTTTCACTGCGCTTTACGCTTTGGCAATAATCATAATCACCATTACATTAATCGTTACCTTATATTAAGCGTTACTAACTTCCTCTTGTACATCGTCGTCGTCCAACTCTTCGCCCCGCTTGTGGCTGGAATCGGCACAATCTGCGTCTTTACACTCACTCATTAGCCCTAATGATTTTGCCGCACTGCAAAGTGCGCAATTATGGTGTTTACCGTGTCCAAACATTAAAATCACCTCCTCAGTCCATCTTGGGGCCACAAAGGCTAAATTGCAAGCGTCGTTTATTTTTGGAGTTTACTGTGCAGTTGCAGCAACACAAGCCGCCTTGGCTTGTGGGTCTGTTATAGAATCGCAAGGAGATGAGTCCGAATTTTGTGTAGTAGGCTGGCTTGCCGGCGTTTTTGTGATAGCCGAAAAATCCATAAACTTCACGTTTGTTGGGGGAGTAAACTTCGAACTATCAACGCTCCATGGCGAACACTTATATTTAACCTGCTGGTCAACATTCAAACTTGCCGGCTGGCCGCTTGGTACAGCTGTGGGGCTTGCTGCCGCTTCAACCTTCATCTTTGTCCCCTGGGGAATGAGAGATGACCAGGAATAAATGTATGTTTCGTCCTGTATCATATGGGTGTCCATCGTTTTACCGTCTGCCGTCGTTATAGAAAAATCACCGCTCATCTTGCCGCCTGAAACATAAACCTTTCCGCTTGTCTTATTTTGGTCCATGTCATAGGAAACATCACAAGCGACATTTTTACCCATCGAAAGAAGGCTTTTTATACTTCCGCTTTGCTCGGATTCAGGTGCCTCCGTTGCCTGGCTGGCAGGGGTTTCAGTTTGTGTTTTTTTGGATTTTCCAAGAACGTAGAATGCTCCTGCTAAAATAAGAAGGACAACTATAACTGCCGCAATTACCAGTTGAATCTGCCTTGACATCACGGGCAGTATACTCTCAAGACACGCCCTAAATCAATAGGGGAAAGGATTACAATACAACAAACCTAAAATTCCTAATAAGCGCAGGGGGTATACCCCTGTTTCCGTTTGCATTATCGTCCAAAACAACCTTCCCCTGACGAACAATTATCTTTTTTAGACGCTTGTCCGTTGTCTGAACAAACTGAAGATCTTGTTCACCTTTTTCGTCTGTTGACAATAGCACCCTGCTCACACCAGTCATCTGCACGTTTCTTTGTATTTGACCTTCTGTGTATAAGACTCTAACCTCATCATAAGCAAGCACATCGGCAGAACTTACTCTGCCAAGTCGAGTAAAATGAGCGGAAAGATCTAAAGAAATGCCGGAGACCAAATCTATGTGCCAGATAGTAGAATACAACTTTTCGACTGGCTCAATAGGCTCTTCAACACCCAAAACCTGTCTAATCCTGTCAATAATCTCGTCGGTCAAAATTGGCGCCCTGTCTCTTTTTCTGACGGCCAAAACGCCCAAAACTTCAGGCACTACTGGTCTCTGCTCACCGCGATCCGGAGTCATCGCGCTATTATAGGTCCACACATTTATGAAGTCAAACCCTATAGTTTACTCATCAAGTAAATTTTGATATAATTTCGCCTTATGCGAAATCCTAAAACTATCAATTACTTTGCATACGGAGAATTATTAGACGGGCAAGTCTTAAAAGCACTCCTCGATAGGGACATGGGCGAAGGCAAACCGGCTGCGCTTACAGACCACGAACTTTGTGTTCAAGGCGTCTCGCAGATACCGGACTATATTCCACAAGGACTGCCAACCTCAGCACGCCAAATTATTAGAGACAACTATGGTGATGATTTTAAGACCTATATCATAAGGCGCCAAAACGGCTCTCGCGTTGAAGGTCGCATATATCGAATTACTAAAGAAGAGCTCGGACTCATAGACGATTGGGAGCTAAGAGAATTTGCCTGGTACGAACAAAACAGGGGAATAGCCCAAACGGCAGAAGGGGAGGTAAATGTCACAATTCACACCGACAGCGCCATTCCGCACCCAACAGAAAAGGTAGTCGAGGGTAAAAACTACCGGCCGCTTCTGGAAAACCCCGAATTCATGATTGAGATAGCCAGAAAATCCAGGCGCGAAACTCTCGAACGCATGGCCGCTTCCCTAAAAGAACGCTAGGCACCGGAAATTGACTAAAAAAGAAGACTATCTTGTTACCGAAATTGTTACTCCACTAACCTCGGCCGTTGCTGTTACTGTCACACGACTATCCGAAGCGCTTTTAGAAATCTTGTAGCCTGTGCTGTAAGCTGTTGCGGCCGTGCAATTCGAAGTACTATCAGTTGTACCCGTAGTCGGGTCAAGGGGTAAATCCGCAAGGTATGCAGTAACCAAATCGGAACAAATATCGATCTGGCCTACTCCATTCCCTATGACTGTAGCGGTTGCTGTAATAGCAGCAGGCAGAGATCCTTTATTGTCTACACCATATTGATGCACTGCATTTAAAATCGCATTGACATCGCTTCGCCTTTGTGTGTCGTTTGCCTGCTGAAATTGCCTGGTCGGGTTGATAGCAACTAAAACTATAGCCAGAAGTACGGTTAAAACACCAATGACAACAAGAAGTTCAATCAGAGTGAAGGCTTGCTTCATTTTGGGCAGGAAGCGCATGTCTTAATTTAATTGTTAGGCAAATTTAAATTTTTGTCAAGGGTCATTTTTCCAAACCCGTCGTTATGACAATTTTATAACTTGAATCCGCCGGCAAATCGCCCGTTTTGACAGTTTCAAAAGTCAAACTAAGCTCATTTTCTACCTCTCTTTTGACTTCACTTGCAACATCACCGGCAAACTCTAACATCGTCACGATACTTGTAGGATTCTCGCTATTGGCGGTAGTAATATCCGAAAAACCTAAACTCTCAAGCATCGTTTTCACCTTTCCTGCCTGGCCTGCCGTACCCGTTCCGTTTATAACGTTAACGGAAATCTGCCCTTTATCGCTAAGCTTTTGGCCCGCATCAGGGCTTACCGACGAAGCAGGTGAGGGAGATGGTTGGGACTTTAGATCACCTTTTGCAAACGGATTAAATTTTGAAAGTTTGAAATCAACTGCCCCTGAACCGCTTAAAAAAATAGCCCCGCCGACTAAAACCATAATTGCAATAACAACAAATGCGGGAATAAAAAAATACTTCGTATCAAAAGCTCCGGCTTCTGCGCCCCTTTCAGCAGGCACCGGCTCGCCAGGCCCCAAACTTTCAGCTTCAACAACCTTAGAAGGAACATGCAGGTTACTTAATTTTATGAGCTGTTTATTGGAAAGTATTCCCTTTATATCCTCAGCAGTCAAAGCACCCGCAACTACGCCAAAAACAAGAGCCGGCACTGCAAATTCGACAACCCTGCCTAATTTGGAAAGCGAACCGGTGATGCCTTCCAGAAGTTTTTTGTTGCAGGCAGCAAGATAACGTTTGTTTTTATAAAAAAAATCCAACGGCAAAAGCTCGCGGGCATCTAAGGGAACGCTGTCCAAAAATTGCTTTTTGTCGTTTTCCAACTCCTCCTGTTTGGCTTTTTCACCATCTATTACCTTGGAAAAAGTCAGCTCGTCACTAAGTACCAGAAAAGCTTTCTGACCGGGAAAAGTAACCTTGGGAAAAAAATCCCCCAGCAGCCTTGCCAGGCCTTCCGGATCCAACACTTCTTCGCTGGAAACAATCTGCGGCCCAAAATCCAATTTTTCCAGGAAACTTTGCGACTTTCCGTCGTACAGCTCAATACTGTTTCTTTTGATAAAAAAAATGGCTTGGGGTTTTGTGAACATATATTTTAAGCTCAGTTAATCTCCCTCCAGGTAGAAATTTCAAACGAATTGCCGCTATAAGTCCCCGTAACCTGGACTTTCCTGACAAATCCGTTGTTTTCCCCTGAAGACACGATTGTTATAGCTGGACTGCCGCTTACTGTAATTGTAGCAACACTGTCTCCCAGAGATAAAGTACCGCCGGAATAGGAAGGGTTCCTCAATACAGCCAGTATCGCCTCATTTGCTCCCGCCTCGGCCGCAAAATAAGCCTGCTCGCTTAAAGTAGCATCGGCACCAAGCCGCGAATTGACAATCGCAACAACCACGGCAGAGCTGATAATAATAGTCGCAATAGAAACAAAAACAATTAAAACTACAAGCGCCTGGCCCCGTTTTAAATTAGGTTTAATTTTTCTCATCTTCTGCCAAAAACAGTGTCAATTGTCCTTGACTCCTTTCCGGATGCTCGCAAAGTCTCGCTTTCAAGCGTATACACAACATGGATTGTCTCTTTGCCGCCGGCACTGCCCAGCTTTTGAAAAGAAATGCTGGCAATTGTCGACTCGGAACTGTTTAGGTTCTTGCTACCTGAGCTGTCATTTAAAACCAGGTTTCCCCCAGAAAGGGAATATGTATAGCTGACTCCGCCGATTGTCGCAACCAAGCTATTGGCAGTGTCGCCCAAATTTGCGGGTGTAGTTATAGCGCTTGCCCTCAAAATATCATAGTTTAACCTCGAGGAAATAAAGCGGCTGTCAATATCAACGGCCGATGTTGCCTGGGATTCCAGCTGGACATCCAGAACCGAAACTAAAATATCAACCAAAGTTATCAAAAATATAGAAAGCAGGGCCATGTAAAGCAAGATCTCGACAAGCGTAAAACCCTTTTTAATTTTAAATTTTCCAGTCATGGTGAATAATTAAATGAAATATCGCTGAAAGTCGGCGTTGCCAAACCGCCACTTGTAAATAGAGCCCTATACTGAACATATCTGCCATTTATCCTGGTAAGCGGAATCGGTCCCGGCCCCGTAAAAAACGTGCCCAAGCTACCGTCGGAACCGAAATATTCAAACGGTCCGCCAGGATTTCCGCTTATGGCAACCTGAAACTGCAGTGCCGTTCCGCCGGGTACAGTTGCAGTCCAAGTGATATTATTTAGAGCAGCATTTGAGCCCAAATCCAAAACGGAAGACGTAAAATCGCCCGAGGCCGCATATCCTGGCGCACCAGTTGTGGCAAAATAAAAACCTCCGATATCCCAATTATTTGTGTCGGTCCATGAAGATCCGGAACTAGTACTTGCCGTATAAGCAGAATTCGTCCCGTCGTAAGTTATAGAGTTGAAGCTTGCAGCATTTGTAGTATCCAAACGATGGAATCGGTAACTGTTAGTGCTTGAACCTCCGGACGTTTGGATAATAACCCGATAAGCAATGCCAGCACTTAAAGTAATCGGGGAGGGGCTAAAGGTATGGGTTTGCAAAACGTAAGATGTTGAAAGGGCAGGAGTTGCCAGAATTCCGGAATAGACAATTCCATTATCACTTTCCCTCCTTATTTGAACTGTAAGATTTGCAGGTGGAGTACCGTTTCTTCGCACATAAAATGAAACACTCTGGGCAGTTTTATCGGCACCGGAAAAACTGAATCTTTCACCATACCAGTTTCCGCCAAAAACGGGAATTTCCGTATTTGCTTCATAAGGATTTCCCTCAAAACTGCCGTCAGAATAATCCAGTTCGTAAATCGGCTGCCCTCCGACAACAGTCCAGGATGAGCCTGAATTAAACAACGTGTTTGCACTGCTGTCGGCAACATTTGTCTGCGGATAGAGCAAATTTAAAGGCGCGGACTGTCGAAGCGCGATATACCTGGAAGTATTTATCGCACCGGAATTATGTTCGACAACGATGTGGTAAATTGTTCCAGCAGTAATATCAACGGGTGATGATAATGTAACAGTTTTCCATCCGGCTGAAGTTGCTTTCAAATTACCTGATCCGATATAGGTACCCGACGGGTTGCCTGAAGAGTCATCCTGTATTCCATAAGTATATGTTGGGCTTGTTCCGGTTTCATTATTAAGATAAACACTAATAGCGTTAACGGTTTTTGTTGATTGTGCCGTAAATCTCAATGAAGTCTTTGTTGCTGAAGAAGTCATATTTCCAATTGCACTTGTTACAGTCACCCTAAATTTATTACCGTAATCTTCGCTGCCGCCCGCAGACTGGGTAAGTTCTACCGCTCCTCCTCCGGTTGCAACTGTTTGGGTATTATTGTGGGAACCTCCATTAAAATCTGCTTGCGTACTTTGGGCTTTGGAAGCATTGTTAAAATGCCTCTCAAAGTAAGCGGTTGAGGAAACCGACGACGGGCGCGGCGTATTCCAAGAGATATCAATATCAACCTTCTTCGTAGATGGATCAAGAGTGCCGCCCGAAGTCACAATGTTAAAACCCAAGTCCCTGTAGACATCGCTTATCGTAAGCTGTCTTGTATATCCGTTCACTACATCCGAACCAGCAACGAGTGTCCATTGTGTACCGCTAATCACAGGATGGAAATCTCCGTTTTGCGCAAAAGTATTCCAACCTCCTTCATAAACACTCCTTGCCGCTTCCTCCACTCCTTTCAAAAGGGCTGTTGCCTCAAGCCTTTGGCCCTCCTGGGCTTTGCCTTCCCTTGATGCAACAAGACCGGTCAATAGTGCCGGCAGTAAAACGGAAGCAAGACTAATTGCCAAAAGTATCTCGATAAGCGACTGCCCGCCCCAAAAAGCCCGCTTTCCCCCAAATCCGCCAATTTTTAAAAAAATCTTAATTGACATCAACAACTCCATATTTATTAAATGTCAAAGTCCTGCTTTGGCCGCCTGCGGAAGTCAAAGTAACCGAGTTGGCACCTTCTGCAAATCCGCTTATCTCGCCGCTTTGGAGGTTGAAAATAACCTGGGAACCGGCAAAAGTAGTACCAAGCGCAAGACCCGAAGACAGGTCAACCACAAAATTTGCCGGATCGGCAGCACTATACGTCAAACCTTTAAAAAGGGTGTATTTGTTGTTTTCAAAATAAATCCCGTGGACAACTGCAGCCGGACCCCCATCGGTTTCTCCTAAGATCGCTCTTGCCTGCTGCTGCTTTATGTCCGCAATAATAGTGGTGGTCGTTGAGTTTAAATCGGCACTTTGCTGGGGCCGAAGCAAATTTATGGTTGTAAAACCGGCCAAAATTGCAAATATACCCATTACCAAAATTACCTCAATAAGGGTAAAACCGTTTCGCTTTGTCGATTTAAAAAAAGAATGTTTTGCCATTGAACCTATCTCGGACTGATTTTGCCGATTAAGTTGTAAATTGGGGCAATAATAGCAAGCATCAATGCCCCAACCATAAGCCCGACAAAAAGTAGCAGTATCGGCTCAATAAGGGCAGTTAGGGTTTTCAGTCTGTTGGATACCCGAAGGTCTAACTGCTCGGAAAGCTCCAGCATCGACTTTTCCAGCGTCCCGCTTTTTTCTCCTGCCTCAATTATTCTGATCATAAAGCCGGGGACGAGTTTCCCGAAATGCTTCAGTCCGTCTGACAAATTTTTCCCCGCTACAACTTCCTTTTTAGACTCAACTATGGCGCGTTTGATATCGGACCTATTGGCAACATCACGGGCAAGCTCCAACGCATCCGTAATCGGCAAACCTGAAGAAAGTAGAAGCGCCATACTGCGGCAAAAGCGCGTCAGGTCTATTTCCTTTGAAAGCTGTGAAACCAGTGGAAAAGAAAAAAATATCCTGAAAAATACATCCCTTTTTGCCTTGTAAAGTGCAATTAATAAAACCGCCAGGGCAAAAATAGACAACACAACCAGAATCGTATTTGAAGTCGTAAACCTGGAAACAGCGATCAAAATCTTGGTCGGCAGGGGGAGTGCGATATTCAAATTTACAAAGACTCTGCCAATTCTGGGAATTACAAAAAACAAATTTAAAATAATAACCGAAACCAAAACGACAACAACCAAAATAGGGTAGGCGAGTGCACCCTTTACTTTCCCGGAAAATTCAAGGTCCTTGGCAAGGGAGGCGGAAATATCCTTAAGCGTTGTCTCCAGTGTCCCGGCTTCTTCCGCCGCTTTTATTAAATTAACGGTAACCGGATCAAAAGCTTTGGGTGATTTTGAAAAAGATTCCGTAATCGTTTTTCCCTGATTTAAGTCTTCCTTCAAGGTTAAAAGCAGCTTTTTTACTTGTCCTTTGGCCTCGGAAAGTAAAGAGTCTAAAGCCTCAATAATTGGAATTCCCGAGGAAATAAGCGTCCCTAGGTTGCTTATCAAATACAGTCTTTCTTGCGCTGAAATGGAAATAGAATTTTTCATTTTACAGGCTGGTTGCCCTCAGCACTTCATCAACAGTAGTAATGCCTTCCTTAACCTTGCCTAGTCCGTCGTCGAGCATTGTAATCATACCCTCGCTGGTTGCCTGCTTATTTATTTGCTCGGCGCTTGCCTTTTTGGTAATAAGTTCGCGAATGGCAGCAGACATAACCAAAACCTCAAATATTCCGACCCGGCCGGAATAGCCCGTTCCATGGCAAACCGGACACCCTTTCCCTTGGTAAATACGAATCTCTCCCTCGCCCGATTTCAATCTGCCAACCACCTCCCTAGGAACCGTCTTTTCCAAAACTTCGGCTTTTACCAAAACCGAATATCTGCATTTCTCGCAAATCCGCCTGATAAGCCTTTGGCCCACAATAATATTGACTGTTGTAGCAACCAAAAATGGTTCAACCTTCATATCAATTAGCCGCGGCAGGGCAGTAGAAGCGTTATTGGTGTGCAAAGTTGAAAGAACCAAATGCCCGGTCATTGCCGCATTAACGGCAATACCGGCCGTCTCAAAGTCGCGGATTTCTCCGACAAAAATCACATCCGGGTCCTGCCTTAAAATTGACCTTAAGCCGTCTGCAAAAGTCAGATTCGTTTTGGGGTTTACCTGAATCTGGTTTATACCCTCTATATCATATTCAACCGGATCCTCAATAGTTGCAATATTCTTTTCCCTGGAATTTATAATCTTCAAAATTGAATAGATGGTAGTTGTCTTGCCGCTGCCGGTAGGCCCTGTGGAAAGGACCATTCCGAAAGGTTTTGTAAAACCGCCCTTAACCTTTAAAATATCACCATCAGCCATCCCTAAATCGTTAAGGGAAAACTGCCTGGAACTAGAAGAAAGAAGCCTTAAAACTATTTTTTCACCGTCAACAACAGGAATTATAGAAACCCTAATGTCCAGCTTCTCAAGTTCCAGATTGGCCTGCAATTTACCATCCTGGGCGGACATATGCTCATCTGTCCTTAACTTTGCCAATACTTTTATTCTGGAAACAAGCTGGTTATGAAGCTCAATAGGCAGCCTCAGTACATCGTGCAATATACCGTCCATCCTAAACCTTACAAGCGACTGCTTTTCCTCAGGCTCAATATGGATATCGGAAGCCCTGTTTTGGTACGCATACTCAATTAAAAGATCAACAATCTTGGCAATCGGCGCCTCGGCCGCATGGGTTTTCCCTGCCTCTTCTACCTGCTCCGCCAAAAGGTCGTTGAATGTTTTTTGCATCTCCTTTTGATAAAAACGCATCGCATTTTCGATATCCCGCTCCGTTGCAAAATAGACAACAACCTTTTCTCCTGTTTTTTTGGCAATAAAATCAACGGTCTCCCTGTCGGCCGGATTGGCCATAGCAAGCTTTAAACCGCCGCTGTCCTTGCCGAACGCAACAACTTTTTTCTTTCTTGCCAAAACTTCCGGGACAATAATCAGTAAATCGTCGGCAATCGCCTCCTTGCCAAGGTTAACAAACGGAACCTTAATTACCTCCGCGATTACTTTGCCTAGATTTTCGTCGGCAATTAACTCTTTTTTCAGAAGAATTTCCGAAAGGGCCAAGCCGCTAACTTTAACCTCCGCCAAAGCCTTATCTAAATCCGCAACAGGAATAACTTCTAGTTCCTTGAGGGCGTTATACAACAGTTGGTTATCATATACCTGCACATTTAGATAATATCATTATTTGAGATAAGTTTTAATCTTGGCGATAAGTCCGCTCAAAGAAAGGTCCGTTTTTACAATATAATCATTGGCCCCCAAAGCAAGACCCTGATCTATATCGTCCTTTTGCCCTAGATTCGATGCAATTATAACTGGAATCATTTTCCACTTATCATTCGCTTTTATTTCCTTCAGCACTTCGAATCCGTCTTTATTGGGCATAACCAAATCCAAAATAATAAGGTCAGGAGTGTATGTCTTAAGCTGCTCCAGTAAATCAGTCCCATTCTCGGCGATTTTTACCTCAAAACCTTCTTTTGCTAACTTTACTCTGTAGGCACTGCTCAAAAACTTATCGTCTTCCGCAATTAGTATCTTACTCATGCTTTAGGGCTCTTTCTTGTGCAACAAATTTTTTTACCTCGCCTATTAAATCATCAAGCCTGTATTCCGCCTTAAGAAGATATTTTTTTGCACCCAATGCAAGCATATTTTGCACCTTATCAGGGCTTGCAGAGTTAGAAACAACTATAACTGGAATTTTTGAAAGTTTTTCACTCTTCTTCATTTCTTGCATAATAGTGATGCCGTCCATGTCACCCAAGTGGTAATCAAGCCATATCGCGTCGGGCAGTTCGACAAGATTTTTTAAATAATCGATAGCTTGATGGCCGCTTGAGCAGGAAACAACCTCAAACCCGTTCAATTTCAACTTCTTTTCGATAGCTTCCAAAAGAAGGAATTCATCCTCAACAACCATTACTTTTATGCCTAAATCGCTCATAATTGCTCTAGCTCCCCAGAGTTACCTGTCCCTCCTTTGCCTTCATACCGGCTTTAGGGATTGTAAACCAAAACGTTGTACCGCGGCCTTCCTCGCTTTCAAACCACATCTTGCCTCCCGAGGAATCAACTATCGCTTTGGCAAGATAAAGTCCAAGTCCGGTGCCGTCAACAACTTTCTTAACTATATTTTTAGCCCGGAAAAAACGGTTAAACACCTTGCTCTGTTCGTCTTTCGGAATACCCAATCCATTATCGGCTATTTGCGAAACGATTTCGCCTCCCTTATTGGAAACAACAACCATAACCTCTCCACCGGACGGCGTGTACTTTATCGCATTTGAAAGCAAATTCAAATAAACTGCGCGGATAAGATTTGCGTCTATATTTATATCTGCAAGGGTAGGGTTGCAGCTGACTATTACCTTTTGTTTGTTAGCCTCGAATTTTGGCTTAAGCTCGACAATAATTTCATCAATCAGCTTGCTCAAATTAGTCGGCTTCGGGTCGACAATAATCCGGTCAGATTCTATCCTGGTTATGTTTAAAAGATCGTTCACCAAATCAATCATTCGGTTATTGGACTCATTAACATTGCCGACAAATTCTGCCTGTTCCTTATTTAAAGACCCCGCGTCGCCATCCAAAAGCATCTCCAAAAACCACTTCATGGCAGAAAGCGGCGTTCTAAGCTGATGCGACGCCAGCGACAAAAACTCAGTCTTCATCCTGTCTATTTCCGCATTTCTTGTAATATCCCGGAATGAAACAACCGCTCCGATAATCTCGTTATTAAAAAGGACCGGGGAAGTGGTAATGGCACCAGGAAACTTGGTTCCGTCACGCCTTATGTAGTAATTTGCAATGTGGTTTGTAAAACTTGCGCCGGTTTTAATGGCCGCATACAAAGACCGGTTTTGCTTCGGAATCATATTACCATGCGGGTCGGCAGCCGGAACTACATCTACCATATCACGCCCGACGGCTTCGTCTGCTCTCCATAAAAGCATTTTTGATGCGACTTCATTAATGTAAATAATTCTTGCGTTTTTGTCGGTGACAATAATCCCGTCCCCAATACTTTCCAAAACGGCCTGGTACTCAATCATAGTTTTCGGTTGCTGTGGCATATTACAAATCTAAACCGCAACTCTATTATTAAAACTTTAACTGTTCTTTGTCCAATTTCGGGATTAATCACTCCAGGGGACACCAACAGATACTGTGATTTCCTTCTCGCCCTGTTTTCCTGCCTCGTTAAAAGCCTTAACTCTTAACTTGTGCTTTCCCTGGGTAGCAGACTCAAAAGTGAAGTTAGCGTTGCTATCGGAAGAATTAGTACTATCCTGAAGCTTATCGTCTACATAAAATTCCACTTTCGTAATTTTTCTGCCTGTCGATATAGTAGCTTTAGTTTCAAACTTATAATCTACCTTGCTATGGTCACCGGGGGCAGTTACACTGACGCCAATATCGTCCGGATTTTGGTTAGGCTGGCTTAACAATTCGCCGGGCGGGTGGTACTTGGGGTCACCTTGCCCTGCTTCCCAAGCATCTATCCCTTGCTGCCAGCGGTTAACCCCATCCGTCGAAACCGGGTCGAATTCAACAAAAACAAAATAATCCTGCCCGTTTAGCTTTTTTTCAACAGCACAATCTTTTGTAGGCTCGGTACCCTTTACAAAATACTCGCTTCTAACGGGATAGCCGGGGCAGGGCAAACCGCCGCCAAAGGCGTCGACTTGAATAGCATTTACATTATCCGGCTTTTGAAAGCCCTCATCCTTCTTTCCTTCTAAGGCCGCCTGTATAATCTTGTTCCAAATGGGTGTTGCGCCTGTCACACCTGATGCAATCTGCTGGTTCATCGGACTGTTGTCATTATTTCCAACCCAAACACCAACCACCACAGAAGGCGTGTAGCCAACGGCCCAATTATCCCGCTTGTCATCGGTTGTTCCCGTTTTAACCGCGACGGTCCTGCCGGGTACATTCAAAAGGGAACCTGCACCAAACTCCATCGTCCTTGCATTATTATCCGAAAGGATATGTGAGATGATAAAAGCAATGTCCGGGCTTATAACCTGCCTGGCCGGCTTGTCGGAGGCTTTATCCAGGACTTTGCCGCTGCTGTCTTTTACCTCTAAAATTGCAACAGGCTCAAGCTGCTTTCCCGAGTTGGCAAAAGTAGCATAACCATCTACCAAATCGATAAGTCTGACTTCGCCGCCTCCCAAAGTTACCGAAAGCCCAAACCTTTTTAGGTTACTGTCGGTCGGTTCAAGTGTGGTTAAACCCGAATCGAAAGCGGTCCTAAGCATATTTTTAATTCCCACCATAGCCAGCATCTTGACAGCCGGAACATTAATCGAATTACCCAAAGCAAACCGCACCTGGACAGGCCCCCGGAATTTACCGTCATAATTAACTGGCTTATAAGGCGGCTGGCCGGCTCCGCCCGGAAATTCCGTAGAAACGTCCATTAAAACAGTCGCAGCCGAGTAGCCGGCCTTAAGACCCGTAGCATAGGTAAACGGCTTTAATGAGGAGCCGGGTTGCCTCAAGGAAAGCGCAACATTGACCTGTCCGTCATAATCCTTGGCAAAGTAATCTTTAGAGCCGACCATGGAAAGAATCTGGCCGGTTTTAGGGTCGGCAACAACAGCAGCACCGTTTCCAACGCGATAGTTACTAAGCTTGGCAATCTCATCTGTGACAATCTGTTGGGTTTTATTCTGTAAATCCAAATCAAGTGTAGTTTTAACGGAAAGACCGCCTTGTTCAACGAATTTGTCACCGTATTTTTTAACCAGAAGATCTCTAACATAGAAAACGAAGTGCGGTGCTTTAATTCCTTGGGTATCCTGGGCAAATTTAATATCGGCAATCTGTGCGTCCACCTGTTTTTCCTGGTCGGAAGTTATAAAACCGTCTTCACGCATTCTGCGGACAACATCTTTCGCCCGGCCAACATAAGCCTTAGGGTTAGTGCCAAAAGGCGAATAGTAAGTAGGGCTTTGCGGCAGTCCTGCTAGTATCGCCGCCTCGGTTAAAGTTAAATCTTTTGCTTCTTTATTGAAATATGTTTGAGCTGCAGCCTCAATTCCCCAAGCCGTCCCGCCATATGGCACTTCATTCAAATAAATCTGCAAAATTTCATCTTTGGAGTACTTTCGCTCAACCTGGATTGCCAGAATAAACTCCTTAATTTTCCTGGTTATAGTCTTCTCCGGGGAAAGAAGGGTGTTTTTGACAACCTGCTGGGTAATAGTCGAACCACCTTCAACACGCCCAAAAACCAAGGTGCTTATAGCCGAGCGGATAATGCCGGTTACGGAAAACCCTGCATGGTCATAAAAATTTTTATCCTCAATAGAAACGGTTGCCTGCTTTACATACTGGGGTAAATTTTTCCAGTCGACTAGAGCCCTGTTCTTTTCCCCATATATGTCGTAAAGCAACTTTCCATTTCGGTCAAATATTTTAGTCGAAAGTGAAGAATCGTGAACCGTAAGCTTGTTTGGTGAAGGCAAGTCCTTAGCAAAAACTATAAACAAAAATAGCGTCCCAACTATTGCCGCAATCAAGCCAAAAAAAGAAAGTGTCGTAACCAACCCAAAAAACCTTATCCAAAAACGGCGCTTATTAAAGGAAGAATGCTGAACAAAAGGGTGGTTTGACTGCGCAGGCGATATTCTTGAAAGTCTCGAAGTAAATTTACGCGCTCCGGGCCTATAATCGCTAAACTTCATACAACTAAGTTGATATTATAACTGATGAATTCCGACTTTGGAATTCGTCAGGTACACGAGAGGAGCGCTCTTGGCATGACTGGAGTCAAATTTATTTGACGTAAGGTGCCAAAGCGACCTGCTGATATTTATACGTGCTCGTGAAGACATTATTTTTTACCCTTCGTTCCTATTGATACCTTTGGTTTTGATGCTATCTTATTTTTTGCCTTTCCGTCAACCTTAACCTTCTTTGTCTCTTTGCTTGCCCTGAGCTCCTTCGAAGGGTTTCTCTGACTCTTTGCTGCTATCTTCAACTCTCCGCCTTTCCCTTT
>CAZEDQ010000011.1:13030-21337 GCA_964511055.1 uncultured Gammaproteobacteria bacterium | reverse complement strand
GCAATCTTCCTGACACCCGTCAAGCTTTACCGGCTTCTGCCATCGGTCTTTCTGATTTCAACCCCCGTAATTCTTCTTTTGGTAAAAAATTCCCTGCCGAAAATACCGGCGTATAAAGACAAAATTATAAGCGCCTGCCTCGCTGTTATTTTACTGGTTATTGTCATCTCAATCGGCCAGCAAAGGATTGCCGGCATCCGCGATTTCGCCATTGTCCTCTATCGCGGTACCGACCCCTCCAACTACAAGCCCGCAGGAGTAATCAACCGCCTTTGGAACCCGGTGTTTCCCCAAAAAGAACCGGAAATAATCAAAAAATACATAAATACCAAGCGTTTTTTCACCTCAACCCCATGGGATGAATATTTCATCTGGTACCTGCCAAATGCCCAGGCTTTCACCGATGCCCTTTTTTATAATCGCGCCCAAAACGACTATAACGACGAGAAATCTCTTTCAAGCGGCCAAAATAATTGGCAGGAACTGCTTGAAAAATACGACATCGACACTATTATAAACAGCCAGCCGGGATCCTATTGGCCGGTTAGCGTCCCCGTATACACCCTGCCCAACTGGAAGCTCATCTACGCCAACGACGTGGCCTACGTTTACGCCAGGGACGATGTCATCAAAAGCCGGCCCGTCGACCTTTCAGTTATTAATGAAAGCCTCCATTCGCCGCTTAAATTTGAAGACAAGGACGCCGGACTTGCCGTTCGTCAACTCCAAAATCTGCTTGCTTTTGATCCGCAAAACGCCTTCGCCCGCAGCCAACTGGCAATCTACTTCCTAAAAACTGACAGTGAAAGGGCAAAAACCATTTCAGAGGAATCTCGCCAAATTTATCCCAAAAACCCTTTGTTCAACCTTATACTTGCTTCTTACTACCTGCAAAAAAACCAGTGCACCGAAGCTGTAAACTTTGCAGATGAAGCAATAAGAAAGGCCCTAAACGATGATTCGATAACCCCCGAAGCCAAAAAGATCAAAGACAGCTGCGTGCAGAATAGGTAGTGGCCTAGCTAAGGACAAGCCTTTGTCCAGATTCACCCAGGTTAAGGCCTGCCCTTTACCTGGTCTCTGGAAACTGGTTACTGGAAGCTAATTACACCCTTAGAAGTTTCTCGAATCGATCTTGATCTTTAAACGGCCCAATAACCGCCAAATTCAGTTTGCTTTCTGTCACCAAGAATTGGGCCAGCCGATGCACATCATCTGCCGAAACCTCATCAATCAGTTTCAGATATTCTTCAAGCGGCCTGACTCTGCCTTCCATCAACTCGTCGGACCCGTAAGAAAGGGCAACCGTTCTTGAATCTTCCCAAGAAAGGATCACTTTGCCTTTTATATATTCCTTTGCCTTCTTAAGTTCTCTTTCGTCCACTTTCTCTTTGGCAATATTGGCAAATTCCAAAAGTATTGCTTTTATCGCCTCTTCAATCCTCTTAAGGTCAACACCTGCCGAAGCACAAAGCGTGCCGGTATCAAGATAAGATTCATGGTCTGCCCTAATGTAATAGCAAAGCCCTCTTTTTTCGCGCACATTTACAAAAAGCCTTGAAGACATTCCGCCACCTAAAATTGTACCCAAAACCGCAGCCGTATAACGGTCGGGGTCGGCAAGCCTCAAGCCCCTA
The DNA here is from genome assembly GCA_964511055.1 of uncultured Gammaproteobacteria bacterium. Lineage (GTDB taxonomy): Bacteria > Patescibacteriota > Microgenomatia > Curtissbacterales > GWA2-41-24 > JAKAJD01. Next base: position 19,700 of record CAZEDQ010000011.1, on the reverse strand, counting down.
AAACCAACTACCAAATGTGCCTGGTCGGTTTTCTTATAAACAACCTTGACGGCCGGCTTTTTCTGGTCTTCCTCAACAGGTAAAAACCCACTTACAGCCTTCTTTTCCTGCTTGCCAAAATGCTCATTTATATTTGAAAAAGCGCGGTCTCGATCGAAATTTCCGGCAACAGTTACAACCATGTTGTTCGGGGCATAACGCTCGTTGATGTAGTCGAAAAAGTCCGCCCTTTTAATCTTGCCGATTACATCTTTTTCGCCGCCTATATCCCAACCCAAAGGCTGGTCTCCCCATAAAAGGTGCTCGTAAATTTCCCCCACGCGCCTCATCGGCGTGTCTTCATACATATTCAACTCTTCAATTATCACGCCCCGCTCTTTTTCTATTTCATGCTCGTCAAACTTACTATTCCAAACCATATCGGCAAGCATGTCCAAAACCAATGGCAGATGCTGCGAGGCAGCCTTAATGTGGTATGCCGTTATTTCTTTGGAAGTGAAAGCGTTGTAGTCAGCACCAATTTCATCCAGGGCATGAGATATATCGGAAGCGGTCGGCCTTCTCTTTGTACCCTTAAAAAACATATGCTCCAAAAAGTGCGAAATGCCGTTAGTATCTTTGCGTTCATATCTGGATCCCGCCCCGCACATCACAATTGCAGTTGAAGACAACACGGAAGAAAGCGGGGCAAAAATTACCCGCAAACCGTTTTTTAAAACAACTTTTTCGTATACGTCACTCATGTTATCTAATTTCTACGTCGGAGACGTCCCAAGAATAATCATTGTAAACAGTCACAGTTGAAAACCGTGGCCCCTGGGAGTTACGATCGGCGTTGATTGCGCCGACAGTTGTGATTTTAACATTCCCACCCGGCGATTTGTACTGAGCAAAAAAATGCAGGTCTCCCGAAAAGAATCCGGCAACCTTACTTTTTTCTAAAAGTGCCAGAAAACCTTGCGCCTGATCGGCAACCTGCGGGCTGTCTTCGCCCATAATGTGACTGCTTTGTGGGTGGTAAGGAGTTTTATGAGCAAAAACAAACCTCAATTTCACCTGTTTGGTTAGAGCATCCGTCAAAAGTTGCCAATCATCTGTACTAATACCTTTATATATATCACTATTATCTACTATCACAAACTGTACCCCATTTGTGTCGACTTGACGCGTGGGTTCACCAAAAACCTGTTTATAGTTGGTAAGGGCCTCTTCGCCTCGGTTTCGGCTATCCCAAAGGTCATGATCTCCTGAAGTCAGATAATAAGTTAAGCCGGATTTATCAAAAACCTGACGCGCGGATGTCAGCTCACTGGCTGTCCCAACCGAAGACCAGTCCCCAAGGCCGATCACAAAATTAACCCCCGAACCCTTCGCCTGATCCAGTGCTTTGGCTAAAAGGTCATTATCGTTTTCGGAATCGGCAACCATGGCAAATCTTAGAATTGGGGTTTTGGATGTTTTTTCGCCCTGAACCCGGTCAATCCCACCGGCCGGTTCAAACACATTCGTATGCTTCAACACCTTGCCCTTAACATAAAAAAACGCCCAGACGATAAACAAAATCGAAGCTAGAACAATAATTACTGTCAGGATTTTTCTCATCACCTTTGATACTTTTGATACATTTGTATCTTTTGATACCTTTAGAAGCTACATTTTTCCCGGCGCGGAAATTCCAAGAAGCCATAAACCTTTTGCCAAAATATCCGCAGTTGCCTGGGTTAAAAACAATCTTCTAGCCCTCTCAGGCTCGCCTGCCTTTAAAATCGGCAAGTTATTATAAAGGCTGTTGTATTTTTGCGCCACGTCGTGGAGAAAATTGGCAACAACATTCGGCGCAAAAGCTGCGGCGGCGTCACTAACAACTTCTTCAAAGTGACAAAGTGCCCTAAGCAGCTTCAATTCTTCGTCTTTGATATCCCCAGAAAAAACTGGTTCCCGGTCTCTGGTCACTGGTCCCTTTCCCAATACTGACTTACACCTGGCGTGCGTGTATTGCAAATATGGCCCCGAATTGCCGTTTAAACTGATCGATTCCTCAAAAGAAAAGTTAACTTCCTGCCCGACATTGCCTTTTAAAAGGGAATATTTAACCGCTCCGGTTGCAATTTCCTCGGCCAGCTGGTCACTGACGGAAGTAAACTCTTTTTTTACCCGTTCTTTGGCCTCATCCAGAAGCCACTCGCCCAAAATTACATTGCCAAGCCTCGAGGACATCTTACCTCCGGGCATCCGCACCATTCCGTGGGTAATATGCTTAGTTTTTTTAGCCAAATCCGGCAAAATCTGCGCCAAAGCTTCCAAAAGGACCTTAAAATAATCTTTTATTTCGTTGCCGGTCACAATAACCGACAAATCATAGGCAAAATCCTTGTATTTCGTCGGCGCCAAGCCAAGTTCTTTTGCCTCATATGTAGGCAAACCTAGCGAATTTATAAAAACCCGGTTGTGGAGTCCAAACTTCTCCCCCGGAAAAATAATTGCTCCGTCACTTTTTTCAAATATTCCTTTTTTAAGGTTATCCTCGACAATTTTTTGCCCAACCTTGCCGACTTCGCTTTCCAGGTAATAATAGTCGAATTTTGTGCCTAGCCGCTTATAAATTTCCTCAAAATAATCCAAACTCCATTCCCTGCCTTCTTCGTAGAGCGGATAAATGCTCGAATCATGATCGAAAATCTTTTTGTTTAAGTCAGCTACTTCCTTTTTAACCCCTTCGCTCGCTTCAAATTCCTGCGAACCCAAAGCATATGCTTGACCCAGAAAAAACGCCCTCGCCTTCAGGGGTTTTTTGCGCAGCTCTTCAAGACTTAGCCCTTCCTGGTCAAGCATTTTCGGGATTCCCCAGATAGTTTTGGCAACATGCATGCCTACATCACCCTGGTAGTTAGCCCGCTTGACCGTTGCCCCTGTTGCTTCAAGCAAACGCGAAATAGCCTCACCAACTATGTTTGAAAACAAGTGTCCGATATGGAATTCCTTAAAAGGGTTGGGGTCTGTGAACTCAACTGTGACGCTTTTCGTGGCTAATCCAAGATCAATTTTCTTCTTTTTGAGTATATTTTCTACTTCATTTGCAAGTATTTCCGGTTTCATAAAGAAATTAATAAACCCCGGCCCCGCAACCTCTAGTTTTTCAATATAAGGCTGATCTTTTAAACTATCAGCCATTTTATTAGCAATATCAATTGCCGACTGATAATTTTTATCCGTATCCCTGGTCTCTGGCCCCTGGCCCCTGGCCCCTAATTTAAGGGCTATATTTGTAGAATAATCCCCGTTCACAGCATCAGCCGGACGCACAACCTCCACATCACCAGCGTCAAGTCCAAGCTTTTTGGCGGCCTTAGCGATATCATCCTTTAAAAGATCCCTTATCATACCCGTTAATTGTCAAGTCTTATATGGAAAATGTCAACAAACACCAGGAAGTTATTTGGGGCTTATCACAAACCCGCTGATTAAAAGGGGGCTTGAATTCAAGTGCCCGGTGTACAAGTTCTACCTGCGTAATACTTTAAGATCATTTGATCAGCATCATTGATAATTCCGTCCGCATTGAGGTCATAACGTCTGTCATAACTTGGACTATTGGAATTTACCCCGCTGTGCTGGATAAGCTGCACCATATCCGTGGTCATCCCGACTCCGCCATCCTTGTTTAAATCTACCGGCCATGCATTGAGACCTCCTGGCAAACTACAAGCCTTATTTTGGTCTGTGCCGATATAAGCTTCAAGGTCGTTGGCAAAGCCGTCATTGTCACTATCCACAACCGTACTTTGGCATGTCTTGCCAATATACGATTGCACTTTCTGCGCGTCTTGGGCAGTTATTGCTCCATTTCCGTCCATGTCAAACCTTGCAATATACTTTTTTGTTGAAAATGCGTTGAACACTGCTTGCGAATCTGCCGAATTTACAACACCATTATTGTTGACATCCGGAGGCCAGGCATTTATACCCGAAGGTGTTTTGCATCCATAATTGGGGTCTGTTCCCATCTTCAACTCCGCCGAATTTACAAACCCGTCAGTATCCGAATCGCTTGTAAGCGGTTCCACTGTTATGCTGTCAGAAGCTCCGGTATCGGTTTGCGCATTTACCAAAGATGATGAGGCATAAACCTTACCTGTATATATCCCGAATTGCTGGTTTTCCCCTACTTTTACATAAACCGGGATTGTTTGGCCAGGTGCGATGCTCCCCTCGGAAGGCGAAAAGGTAATACCTAAAGAATTTGTCGGAGTATATAACCAAAACTTTGTCGCACCGGTACTTGTCAAGTTAAACGCCTTCACCCCGACTCCACCGGGAGCCATCTTTAACCCAAAATACGTTGTTGAAAACCTAAGGCCTAAATCAGGCAAGGGTGTAGACGTGGGTGCCGGAGTTCCGTCCGAAATAGTCACTTTTACCTGGCTTGCTCCCCCATTTATATTTCCGTTAACGTCCTGAACTCTTAAACCAACAGTGTAGGTGCCGGGTGGGATATTTATCGCAGTTAGCGCTCTACTGTAGGAAGTAGAACCCGACGAATGGGTATTTTTGTCCCAAACTATCTGGTAATTACTGCCTGGGTTTGAAGATTCAGAAATATCAAACGTAAAAGTTCCGCAATTATTATTTAAATCAGTGTAACTGGGTGCCGCCGGTTGAGTGTAACTTGGATTTGCGCACCAATCAGCCTTTCCCCAATTATTGCCAGTTCCAAGTTTAGGGTTCAAAAGATAATAACGCACATTATCAATTTGGGCCCCGTTTGCGCCAACTACCCCTTCGGCTGTTAATGTAAATGAACCGCTATTTGAACCTGAAGTTGGACTAACTATTAAGTTCCCTAAAGGTGTGGGAGAAGCAGCTTTTGCGAGTCTTTCATTTCGGGTAACGAAAAATACGATTGTCCCAGATACAGCAAGAACCAGAAGAATAACAATTATGTGGACGAATCCTTTGTTTTGGCGCACTAATCAATTATTCACTGACACTGATACTAAATGTCAACAGGAAGATTAGATTACTGAACAAGATTGTAGATCTTTAGAAGATACAAGAGCCCCAACATAGAAAGGGTTAAAAGAGGGATAGAACAAACTATTACAATTAGATAATCAAAAAGGCTTTTGTGGTCAAAGGGCTCGTTTAAATGCTGCCCGAGCGAAGAGCGTCGTTTATGAGCCATATTAAAATTTTACTATTACTTAGGGCTAATCACAAATCCGCTAAGAAGATATTCACAGTCACCCATATTATGGACTAACACTTCTGCCTTGTAAGGCAAAGCCGGATGGTCAAACTCCATAAGAAGGTTGCCGTCAACACCTGCCATCTGCTTCAAAATCACGTCATTTCCTGATATAAATTCAAGGCGCCTCAAAAGTTCCCTCGAAAACTTGTCTCTTTCGACAAACTTATCCGCAGTCGATAATCTCCTAATCCTGGCAACATCAACAACCAAATAATCTCCTTGCGTAACCTCGACTCTAGCATCAGCTTTTGGGCCAATTACCCGCGGAAATCTTACTACTCGGGGATCCGGAAGCAAATCCTGCTCTCTGGCAACATCCATAGCGCCCACCGAAACCTGATCCTTATACTTTAAACCTATTCCAGCAACTTCCTTTGGCATGGCGCGAAATATATCAAAACTAAGGCCCAAAATCAAACTATCGGGTAAAATTTTAGCAATTAAAAAATTTGACTGATAGAAAATTTATTGCTTGTAAATTATCTTGCCTTTTGAGTCCAAATCTACCTCAACATTCCCCAGTTGGTCATTTCTTAAGATTTTCGAATGGGCCGCTTCAAGCATATCCACAACTTCTTTGTGGGGATGGCCGAACCTGTTATTTTTACCAACTGAAATTATCGCAACCGCCGGTTTAATCTCCTCCAAAACCCTCGGGCTTGTACCTGTTTTTGAACCGTGGTGCGCCACTTTTAATATTGAGCAGTTGCGGTCTGCAACCATCTCCAAAATTTCCTTAGGGATATCCCCCGTAAAATAAGCGCATTGGCCGCTATAACTTAGCCTTAAAATAACCGATGACTCATTAACATCCGTAGGTGGTGCAACCTCCCAAATGTTATACCGGACTGAAGCCGGCCACAGGACTTCAAAATTTACACCGTCAACACTTATTGAATCGCCGGCAACTGGCTTATACACTTTTGAGCCCTCAGCAACTAGTGCTTTCTGCCATTCTCTATGAAGTTCTGTATCATTTTTAACACCTGTTGTCACCATATGTTCCACTTTATAATTTGCAAAAACCGCCATTTGCCCTTCCATATGGTCCTGCTGTGGATGGGAAAGTACCATCATTTCAACCGTCCTATCCCAAAACGGCATATAACGCGAGAGGCAGTCGGCAATCTTCGAACCCGGCCCGCCGTCTATCACAACATCGCGGCCGCCGGGTGTAATTATTAAAATACCGTCGCCCTGGCCGACATCGCAGGCAATTATCCGGACCCGGCCTAATTTCCCCGAAGCCGCAATCGCCAAAATCCCTAGCACGAAAAGGCACAGGGAAATAGTTAATATCGCTTTGCTCTTGTTATCCATAAAAAACTTAAGAGGATTAAATAAATTCCAGTAGCCAGAATCCAGTTTCCCTGGCCAAAGCTATATTGGGCGAAAGGCAAAGCAGCAAAAACCTTCACCACC
>CAZEDQ010000011.1:5552-13020 GCA_964511055.1 uncultured Gammaproteobacteria bacterium | reverse complement strand
GAAAAATAAAATGCCGGCACAAACGCAAGATAAGCCAAAACCTGGGCAAGAGGCATAAAAATCAAGCTTAAAATAGCAGTGGCAAACCCCAAAATCATCATCGGGAATACCGCCTCCGCCACCAGTATATTGGCAATAGGCGCAATAGGCGAAATCCTGCCGAAGTAAAAAATGATAATTGGGGCTGTGAACAAATACGCACTAGTTGCAATCGCCGCGTTCTGGACTAAGGATATCCCAATCATGTCAAACGGGGTGGCAGCAGTGGAGCCTCCGACAATGCGCAGCGAGACTGCTTTCGAAGGAACGATCTTCGAGTTTTGACTGTCAAAAGTTCTATGGAGACTAACCACCAACCGTTGATCGCGACTGAGAAAGTAGTCGAGCGCAAGCGCATGACCGACAAATCCGTTAAATACTCCCTCCAAATACTTCCCCAAAGTCACAATTCCAAAAGATGCCGCAAATGTAAGCTGGAAAGAAACCTCAAATAGGGACTGCGGAAACACAAAAACAATCAGTGCCCCGGCAATCCCCATTGTCCACAAAACGTTGGTTTCCCTGCCGAAATACAAAGCTAAAGTTGTGACCAAAACCATTAAGGCAGCCCGCAAAACCGGGGGCTCAAAACCGGTTATAAACGCGTAGGCAAAAACTGCAAATGTGGCCAAAACAACACTTTTCTTCCTGCCGATATAAGGCGCAAGTGCCATAAAAATTCCGGCAACAATCATCAGGTTTTGCCCGGAAACCACAACTACATGAATCGTCCCCGTTTTAACAAGCTCGTCATGGAACCGCTGTCCAATACTGTCTACTCCAAGTACTGCCCCGGAAATTAAAGTCGCCTCCCTTACACTCATCAACGAATTAATGTTGCCGCTGATTTTATCCCGAAAAACTCCTAAAAAAGCCGATAATCCGCCTCCACTTCCTATCTTTTCAACCTTTGCCTGAAACATCTTGCCGCTATCATTGATTTTGCCACTGACCAAAATCCTGTCCCCAACCCGATACCTTGGGTAAAGACCAACGTAAATTTTGGCGTTGGCAACCGAAATCACCTGGCCGGTGTCGTATATTTTAGGCTCGTTTTTAACAGTGGCCTCAAACTTAAGGTCCCTGTTTCTTGGAAGGGACTCCGGCTTATTAATATAAAGGCGGACGGCAACAGAAAAAGCTAAAAACAAAAGTAAGAAAGTATACGCGAATTTTGACACTAGTAGCTTATTTTGTCTTTGATTTTACTAAAGACCGAAGAAGATACCGCCTTTTTAAAAACAAGGTCATTTAAGGAACTGTAGGGACGCGAGGCGATGATTTTATTAGCAGTCACCGGCCCGATTCCGGGCAGTGTATCCAGTTCCGCAGCTGAGGCAGAATTTATATTGACAAGCCCGCCTATGGAAGCTCCAGCAATCTGGCTTACAGACGTACCGGTACTCTGACTCACCGACTCACCGATCTTGGCCACGTAAACCTTTTGTCCGTCAACAATTTTTGCTGCTAAATTTACTTGTTTTGAATCGGCATCGTTGGAAAGTCCGCCCGCAGCAGATATAGCATTAGCAACCCGTGCATCCCCCGACAATTTATAAAGCCCGGGCAAATTCACTGCGCCACCAACATCAACTACGATTTCCTGTGCCTGGGCACCGCTAGGCGATGCAGCAGAGATTATCTTAATGTCCTCAGGTGTCGAATTGCTTTTGAAAAAATAAAGGCCGGCCCCAAGTGCCAAAACAAAAAGCCCTAAAAGCAAGGCGCCCCAAACAGCCATTTGCCGATGGTTTTCGTTTAGGGAAAAACCCGCTTTGCCCAACTCTTCTTCATCAGGAAGCATAAATTTATTATGATACAAAAGGTTGAAATTGTTAAATCCCACGCTAAGGTCAGCCTTAACCCCGGATATTGCAAGAAAAAGGCCTGACCTTTGCCTGCTTTTTGAAGGGCTAAATTTTGACCCTCGCCGCCATAATTGCCCTGCGGTAGCCCTTAAGCCACGCTTTAAAGTCGCGGATCAAACTCTCCGCACCCCTTTGGGTAAGCTCGCGGTTAACTATTCCCCCATGGTGCGGGTGTCTGAACATTTGCTTATTCATACTCGAAAAACCGTGGGCATAGTGGCAAAGTTCGTGGGAAATCGTGTAACGGACAACATTTTCGGGCACGTGTTCTCTAGCAAACATCGAAGTAATCGTAATTATGCTTTTTTGCGGGGCGCTGTCTTTCCTGAAAACCGAAAGCCCCTTTTTCCTCAAGAGCTTTATGGAACCGAACCTGTACTTCGCCTCGCGGCCAAACTTTATCTGGATTGGATTATTAATCGCAACGTTGGCAAAATAAGTTTTTAGTAGAAATTGGAGTTGTTCCTCAAGCCACTGGTTATCCCGCATCGCCTGTTAATTTTAAGCGCTTAAATAAGTTATTTCAAGGCAAATAAAAAGTTTTTGATAAATTAGGGGGTTAGGGCCGTGAAGTCTGCGAACTATCTGCCTGTTCCTGTCCAGACGTATCGACAAAGTTTGCGCTAACAATAGGGTTTATTGCATATTGAGGGTTTCCATCTTGATCAGTAGAAGGGAAATATTGACCCCCAACTACATCATAAAGAGGTACTTTGCCTTGTACTTCATACCATATACTTCTAGCGTTCTGGTCGCCTGTAGGCTTAGAACCAGCCGTGGAATAAAAATAACCTGTGCCCTTTAAGGTAATTACAGTCAATCCAGGCTTGGTTGTGCCTAAAATATTACTATCTTCCAAGCTTGCGTCGCTTCGTAAAACAATTTCATCACGACCGCTAACATGCATTACCATTATTTCTGGCTTAGCATCTTTATCTAACTTAAAAGTCTGCGTGTCGGTAAATTCCGACAATCTTTGGGTAGGATCATTCCAACCATCAAGATATGATCCTGCTGGGCTAAAACGAATCGCTGCATAAACAGTGCCAATACCCAAAGTGGTGGCCAGAAGACCAAAGCCTACTCTTCTTAATATTCGCCTTTGCTCTTGCTGCAAATCAGCTTCCCGAAGGGCAAGTGCCACCTGCGGGTCAGATTCTTCAGAATGCGTTAGGTTTGGCATTGGAATCTTTTGTTCCGTTCTCATATTTACGTATTATAAGCTAATTTTTAAGCAGTGTCAAAGTTAAACTGCTAAAACTCTATGAAGACTTTCACCAAATTATTTGAAGCCTCAAGAACCGCCTTTTCGATGGCAATTTCGATCTTCTTCCCTGCTAAATCAACCATCGTTATTTTATCATGGGCAACAGTCACAAAATTCTCATGTTCCGGCAAAATATCAAAAGGCCCCTCGGAATTTTGCGAAGAAAAGCTTTTAATCAAACCCCGGAATGCGTAGTTTTTCTTATAGTTTGGCGGAAATATCACCGCCGTAAATTCAATCTCACTTGTCGCATTCGGCACCGCCGAAGCTCCCGTTGTATTTTGGACTACCTGTTTTACTTGATCGGCCATAAACTAGGCATTAGTGACTAGCCACTAGCTTTTCCTCCCTTTGATGCCTCTTTCAAGGTTGTAATATAAAGCATCTGTTCCGCGTCCCAGGCATCCAGCCTTCCGGACAAAATATCCCAAACGTCATCTACAACGTCCTGCCGCCTGATGTAGCTGCCCGGTTTACCTGTTTGGTTGGCAACCATAAACGAATACTGCGTCATATAATTTAATATCATCTTGGCCCTCCTGTAGAGCGTCCTGTCGTCAGGTGAAAGTTCCTGCTCGCCTGCAATGGAAACAACGCGGTCTAAATAAACATAACGGCTCAGTATCCTTTCCGCCTCAAGATAAGCATCGTAGTGCTTCCGGCCAATAGTCGCCGGGTCGATTAAACCGGAGGAAGAAGCTAAAATATCAACGGCCGGCCTTCTACCCTCCTCGGCTACGGCCCGGGACAGGTGCACAAACGAATCAAAATAAGGCATCAAAGACTGCACACCGGAATCGGTAAAATCGTCGGCAGGCACATAAACAGCCTGAATTGAAGTAATTGTTCCTTTGCCCGAAGAAACAAGCCTCTCCTCGAAAATGCCTATGTCCGAAGTCAGGGTCGCCTGGTAGCCGTCTTCCGAGGGGATAATGTTAAGAAGGGTCGAAAGCTCATTTCCGGCCTGCACCATTCGGTAAGCGTTATCAACGAAAAACAGGATGTCACGGCTTTCCTGATCGCGGAAGTACTCGGCAATCGAAGCGGCGGTATAGCCTGTCCGAAACCTAACTGCAGGCCGTTCGTTCATCTGGCCCAAAACCAGGCTGACATTAGGTAGCACCTTATTTTCTGTTAAGTTCTCGATCATTTCCTGGGCTTCACGGATTCTCTCCCCGATACCCGCAAACACCGAAATTCCTTTATGAAAAATGGCAATGTTATGCATCAACTCGGTCAAAATGACCGTTTTGCCAACACCTGCACCTCCGAAAAGCCCAATTTTGCCTCCCTTCAAAAACGGTGTGAAGAAATCGATTATTTTGATGCCTGTTTCCAGAATTTCGCGGCTGACAACAACGGACCGGTAATTCGGCGGGCTGCCGTAAATAGATCTTCTCTTATCTGCCACAATGTCCCCTTTGTTGTCCTGAGGGTTTCCATGGACATCAACTACCCTTCCCAAAAGTCCGGCGCCCACAGGCACGCTAATAGTCTCATAAAGCCGCACCACTTTTGCCCCGCGGTAAAGCTTATTGGGGTCGGTAAACGAAAGACAATACACAGAATCGGCAGTCGACGAAGAATAAACCTCCAGTTTCACCGTCGGGTCGTCGGCGAGAGTCAAAACCTCGTGGCGATTGGGTTTATCGCGTGTCAGAAACGATACTTCAATGACATCACCCAAAATCGCAGAAATTGTACCGGCAACTTCTTCAGCCATTTAAATATCACTTAACCCTTCATTTTGCCATAAATCGGAACCCGTAAAGAGCTGCATCTGCTTGCGGTTGTTACTGTTTTTCCGGAAATTGCGTCTTCCGCGTGCCAAATCATCCATCGCATTGGATATTTTTTCGGCCACCTGTCCGATTTCCAGTATTTTGATTCTGGCCGCGTATTTTGCGACCTGCGACTCGTAAATCTTTTCCAACAACCCTCCACCGATCATCTGTTTTTCCAAAAATGAAAGTGCCAGTTGAGGCTGCGGCTTAAAAAGGTACTGCTTTTCCTCTTTTACCTCGCGGACAATAATTTTTTCCGCCAAATTGCTCGATTTTGCCTCCTGGGTTAAAACGCTCTTATATTCTCCGTAAAAAACAATAATCTCGGTATAATCGGCAAGCTGCTGTGATACTTCATGGACTACATTCCAGGCTGGGCTTGCATCATCAAAGTCCCGGTAAGTTATATTTTGAGCCGTTAAGTTATTCTTTTCGGCAAGGTCTTTGCCGATTCTACCCAAAATTATAGCATCCGAACCTGTTTTTTTGTAATAAGCCATAAATTCCTTAAATAAATTTGGGATTAAATTCCCGTAGTATTGTGTTTGCGAAGCAATTAAGACCAAGATCTGCTTTTTGGTAGGTTTTCTGAATGAACTGGCCAAAACAGCCTGCCTAACCTTAGGCTTTTCACCTTCGGTGATTGCATACTTACTGCTGCTGTAAGTATTGGTCGCCTCATTTAAATACTCGGCGATATCTTCAATTTCCATTTTGACCATTTTCATTTTCCTGGCAGCCGCCTGTTCATAAACACGGGTTATAGACTTAATAGTCGTCACCGCCTCCGAAAATTTTTTAAGCTCCGCTTTTGTCATATTTATTGTTCATGGTTTATTGTTTATTGTTCATGGTTCATAGTTCATAAATCTAGTCGCTAGTGGCTAGTGGCTAATTGCTAACCTGCTTTATTCCCTGACCTTTAACCTGGCCACCGGCAACAGGCACCTGGTTACTGGAAACTGGTTCCTGGCTGCTAACCTTCGGCCCTACTAATTTCAAATTAGCAGAAATAACCCCAAATAGCTCTTTTAAATTCCTCGCTTTGGTAATTAACATCCGCACACTATCCAGTTTACCCGCGGCAAAAGCCACGGCCAGTCGCGTCTTTTCGTCGCGGATCTCATACGGCGTCAAATTCTCCCAGAAATCCCCTAAAAACAAACCCAAGATTATAATCTGCAAACCCTTTGGATAAATTTCCTCCGTTTCCTGGTTCAAAATAACTTCCAGTTTTTCGTAAGTCTTAATGGCCCTCTGTGTCTGTGGCGTCAGTTCCACCCCGAACCTGCCTAACTCCTCAGCCTTTCTTGATTCCGTAAGCTGGCGCGTGATCCTGGCCGCAATTTCACGCTCCAAGGGGGTTCTTGTTTGGTTTCCAACCCTTGAAACCGAAAGCGTAAACGAAACTGCCGGATGCCTTCCCCGCTTGGCTTCGGCAATATCCATAAAGACGTGGCCGTCTGTCATAGCCATTAGGTTCGTCTGGATATAACCCGCCAAATCCCCCTCGACCGTCTCCGCAACAGGCAGAAGGGTTATGCTGACTTCGCGGCCGTTTTTGTTGCGGATATTACCGGCCCGCTCCGTAAGCCTCGCGTGCAAGTGGAAAATATCACCCGGATAAGACTGTCTCCCCGGCGGCCTTCGGGACAAAAGCGAAATCTCCCTGTAAAACTTGGCATGAGTGGTTAAATCATCTAAAACTACAAGTACATCGCGGTCCTTATCCCTAAAGTACTCAGCAATTGAAAGGCCCGAAAACGGCGCCAAATATACCATCGGGGCCGGATCAGCGCTTGTGGCAGCAACAATCGCTACATTTTTTAGAACTCCCGCTTTTTGCAAAAAAGCCTGCACAAATTTAAGGTCCGACTTTTTCTTGCCGACCGAAACGTATATACACACAATCCCCAACCTCGCTGCATTAACTACTGCCTGAAGTGCAAATGTTGTCTTGCCCGTTTTCTGGTCGCCTAAAATAAGCTCCCTTTGCCCGCGTCCGATAGGCACCTGCATGTCAACAGACATTACCCCGGTTTCAAGAGGCCTGGAAATCCTGATCCTCTCATTTACCCCCGGAGCATGCGGATCAACCGGCCAAAAAGTCTTAACCCCGCGAATCGGCTCCAAATTGTCTTGTGGTACACCAAACGGGTCTACGACTCTGCCTAAAAAATATTCCGAAACAGGTACCTGAAAGAACTCATTTGTCCTCACAACCCGCATGTTGTGCCCCAAAGACTGTCCTTCAAAAACCATTACTTCAACCAGTTCCGGCAAAACGGCTTTGACGATACCGATTAACCCGTTTTCGGAAATCACCAGTTCGTTTAAGCGTGCCGTCGGCAGTCCCGACACATAAAAAATCGAGGAAATTATCGACTGGACATAGCCAACCTCTCCAATTTCCTTCAAATACGTATCAAAAGTCTTCACGGTTCTTTGGTTAAGAGCAGGCCTTTGTCAAGGTAATTCCTAAGCTAAAGCCTGCCCTTTAGCCTGGGAGT
>CAZEDQ010000011.1:0-5542 GCA_964511055.1 uncultured Gammaproteobacteria bacterium | reverse complement strand
CTGGGAGTTTCACTAATCACTTTCCCTATACATTCCTGATATACCCGCCAATGTAGTCGTCCACCTTTTGTCCGAGGCTATAATCCTTGACCTTTCCGTTGTACTCAAAAACCGCCCCCGCAAAGATAAACTGGTTTACCGAAATGTCCAAAATCACTTTTTGGCCAATTTCTTTGGAAACCACACTATTTAAATTATTGACAAAAGTAATCGACGGTTCGAAAGCCAAAGTAACCTTGACCTTCGGCATGTTTGTGAGGTATTCGATTATCGCATCCAATAGCTGCAGCTGTTTTTCGTCGTCACCAGGCTCAAGGCCCAATGTTTCCAGCTGGCTCAAAATGGAAGCAATGTTGCTGGAAAGGAAAGTGCCCGCTTTTCTGGAAATTGTCCCTTCTTTGTCTTTGAATAAAAACCGCTTCAGCCCCTCTAGCTGTTCAATGAGAAGGTACATTCCGTTAGTATCATAAACAGCGTTAACAAAAGGGGTAAAAACAGCCTTGTCGAACTGGATTTTCGTCATGAGAAGAATTTGTCTTTTTTAGCGCGCTCAAGCGCTTGGCTTACCAAGTCCTCGTGCTCGGTAATCGAAATTGACCTGCCTAAAACGTCCTTGGCTGCGGAAGAAACTATGGAGTTGATTTGGCCGCTGACCTTGTCTATCTGATTTCGGCGGTAAACATCGGCTTCTTTTTCCGCTTTGGCGACAATGTTGGCGACCATCATCTGGCTTTCTTTAACAATCGCCTCTTCCTGGTTGGCAACAAACTGGGTCATTTCGCGGGACTCGGCATCCGCCCTGTCCACAAGTTTGGAAAGCTGCGCCCTGATCTCCCGCTCCAGGCTTTCCGCCGATGCCGCAATCATCTTATCCAGCTTCTCACCGGCCTCATCCTCGATTTTCTTGGCTACTCGCTTGTTAAAAAGGTGGTCTTCATGGACATGATGCTTTGATTCATGCGATATTTTCGAAATGAGAATAAATAAGGCGCTTAAAATAATAAGAAAAGCAATGTTAACCAGAAGGGTTGCAAAAAATAGTACTTGGATTGAGGGCAGTGTTAAATTCATAGTAATTAGTATTTAGTATATAGTTAATAGTTCATAGTTCAACAATATAGCAATTTAGCAATATAACAATCCTGTTTTCTCTTTGACTTTCCGCACTAGTGGCTAATTGCTACTCGCTAGTTGCTATTTCCCAAATCTAATTATAGACGCGGCAATACCTAAACCGGAAGCCGCCAGAACCGCGACAACTATGCCGGAAAGGATCATACCGCCGACAATCGTCTTTTTAGCCAGAGGGTTTCTGCCGATTGCCTCAAGCCCCGTATTCATAAACCTTATAAATGCAAATATTGCGCCGAAAACCGAAATTAGACCTACAACCCCTGCCACAAAATAGCGCAGGTAAACACCAAACTTATCCGGATCGGAAATCGCCTCGGCCAGCCTTTGCAAAAACGAACCGGCAGCCGCGGCCGGGCCTTTATCCGTCGTAATAGTCGCATACCCTAAACTGACTGCAACAGGTACTGTTCCTACCGAATCGCCGCTGTAAGCTTTAAGCGCCTTGCCTAAAACATAACCGGATTCGGTTGCCTTCTGGCCGACGCCGGCATCCTCACTGCTTGTTATAAAATCACCGACTTCAATCGCTCCGTTTTTAGTGCTCACCCGAACATCCGTTTCCCCGGAAGAAATCACCGATTTTGAGGTATCTGTTTTGGGTTCTACCGAAAGGATTGGCGCCGCCGAAACAACCCCATACATCGAAACGTCATAACCAGCCGCAGTACGAACCAAACCCTCCTTTGTCAAAGAAATAATATCTCCGGCTTGAACGTCTTCATCCTTAACCTCAACGTTTACAGCCACGCCACCCAATGCCGCCGGCGCTTGGGCAAGGGTAATTCCGGGCACTGCCAGAACTAAAAAAACTACAACAACAAGAGCAAGTCTAAAATTGCCCATCTCCCCTCCATTCTAGCACCGAAAGATATTAATGGTTAATGATCTACAGTTTACAGTTGACAGTTCATGGTTCATGGTTTTATTCATAATTCATAATTCATACCTCGAACCCTTAGCTAAGGTCAGGCCCTGACAATTTCAAATTTAAAATTTAAAATTCTTAACTGGCCCTGCTTGCCCTCCGAAACTTTAGTGTAGGAGGGTCACAAAGTTAATTATCTTACCGGGGACATAAACTGTTCTGTATTTTGCATTTTCCAGGTATTTGGCCACCTTCGGAAGTGCGAGTACCGTCCTTTCCGCTTCTTCCTGGCTAAGATCAACCTTAACCTCAATCTTTTCCCTCATCTTACCGTTCACCTGAACAATCAAAAGTGTAATATCTGACTTAATTTTATCCTCTTCATACTCCGGCCACAGCTGCTTGTGAATTGATCTGAATTTGGAATTTTGAGTTTGTTTAGAATTTCGTGCTTCGGATTTCGAATTTCCGAAGAACTTTTGGTAAAGTTCTTCGGTCATGTACGGCGCAAACGGTGCCAAAAGCAAAAGTAGTGTTTTTGCTTCCTCGAAACTAACCTTTGATGCATTTGACTCTTTTGAAACTTTTGATACTTTTCCTTCAAGGAAGTTAACCCACTCCATCAGTGCCGCAATAGCCGTGTTGTAGTCCAAACTTTCTATATCCTCAGTTACCTTCTTGATTGTCTTATGCATCATACGCAAATCCTCCGGTTCTACTTTTGAATTTTGAATTTTGAATTTTGAATTTTCCTGGACGAGTCTCCAAACTCGTCTTAGAAATCGGTGCATCCCTTCAATACCTGTGTCCCTGAAGTCACCACCCTCTCGAAAACGACCGCAAAACATTAAATAGCACCGTAAGGTGTCCGCCCCAAATTTGGCGATATAATCGTCCGGATTAACCACATTGCCCTTAGACTTACTCATTTTGGCTCCATCCTTTATAAGGAGACCGTTAACCCTGAACTTGGAAAACGGCTCTTCAAACTCCACAAGGCCAAGATCGTACAAAGCCATAGTCAAAAACCGGCTGTAAAGAAGATGCAAAACTGCATGTTCCGCTCCCCCGACATACATATCAACCGGCAACCACTTTTTGGTGATCTCCGCATCCCATGGCAACTTTTGACTTTTGACTTTTGACTTTTGACTTTGCGATGGATATCGCAAAAAGTACCACGCAGAATCCAAAAACGTATCCGACACATCTGTTTCCCGCTTGGCAGCAAACCCGCAGCCCGGACACTTTACATTCACAAAATCCTTATCCTGTGCAAGTGGAGATACCCCTGTACCGGTCGGTTTAAAATTTTTAATGTTTGGAAGCTCAACCGGCAAATCCTCTTGAGGTACCGGATACCAACCGGCCGAATCCCAATCCAGATCCATGCGCGGCGAGGCTGCTTGCAAAGGAGCGGTCTTCGAGTTCCGATCAACTTGTGCACCATGGAGGTTAACAACCGACCGTTGACCGCGACTGCGCAAGTAACCGAGCTTAAGCGCATTCACAGCAGGTGTACCCGAAACAGCAAACCAGGATTTCCCCTCTTTTGCACACTTTTCGCAATAAATCATCGGTATCGGCGGCCCCCAATACCTTTGCCTGGAGATAGTCCAGTCCCTCAAGTGCCAGGTAGCAAAAGGTGTACCTATTTGATTCTTATTGATATACTTTATGATACTTTGGATACCATCTTCCGTTGTCAATCCGTTAAACTGACCGCTATTAACAAGCCTGCCTTCCTCCGTGAAAGCACCTTGTGAAATGTCACCTTTCTGCCCTTCGGTGGGCTCTATAACCTGGATAATGTCTAATTCGTACTTTTTGGCAAATTCCCAGTCTCTTTGATCGTGCGCAGGCACGCCCATTACAGCCCCCGTCCCATAAGACATTAGAACATAATCGGCAATATAAATTGGTACTTTCTTTTTATTAAGCGGATTAATCGCGTAAAAACCACTAAAAACACCACTCTTGCTCTGCAAGACTTCCGTTTTCACGCGATTTTTAGCCTCAATTTTTGTCTCTAATCGCTCATCTTCCGTCTTTTTCAAACTATAGTCTACATATTGGCGAATTTCCTGCTGCAGAGGCCCGTTTGCCTTGTTAATTATCCTTGTCACTAGCGGGTGTTCGGGTGCCAAAACCAAAAAAGTGACCCCAAAAATAGTGTCCGGCCTAGTCGTGAAGACCTCTATCAAACAGTTATCTTCTATATCAGACTGGAACATCACCTTTGCACCTTCCGATTTCCCTATCCAGTTACGCTGGGCTACCTTTACTTTTTCACTCCAATCAAGCTTATCCAGGTTTTCAAGAAGCCTCTGGGCATAACTTGTAATTCTAAAAAACCATTGGCTAAGATCCTTACGCTCAACCTCTGTTCCGCACCTCTCACACACATTTCTGGTCACTGGTTCCTGGTCACTGGTCACCTGCTTTACTGCCTGTTCATCTGCCAAAACCGTCAAACAATGCGGGCACCAATTAACTGTTGCCTTGCCTTTGTAAGCCAACCCGGCCTTGAAAAGTTCTATAAATATCCACTGTGTCCAGTGGTAATAAGCAGGATCATATGTTTCCAGCTTATGGCTCCAGGCATAACCATTACCGATCATATGCAACTGTTTATAGAAATTAGCCTCAGTCCGTTTGGAAAGGTCAGCAGGGTGTTCGCCTATTTTAAGCGCAAAATTCTCACTATGGATGCCGAACCCGTCGAGACCGATAGGTTCAAAAACGTCATTACCCTTCATTCTTTGGTACCTGCCGTAGATATCGGAGCCGCAAAAGGCATACATATTCCCAACATGTAAACCCTCAGCCGAAGGATAAGGGAACATCATCAGGTTATAAAATGGCTTCTGGGATTTTTCTGTGTCAGGTTCGTAGATACCGACTTCCGACCATACCTTCTGCCACTTTTGTTCGATTTCAAGAGGATTATATTCTGCCTTATTCATAATACTTGATACTCTCTATCTATATCTATTAAACTTTACACCAATAACTACTCTTCCACAAATTATAGATTACAAACATATATGTTTGATATACTAAAGCATATTATTGATATATATTATATTCAACCATTAAACAGCCTCAGTTACCTCGACACACCGATAAAACTTCTTCATTTAGCCTCAAAGCCATTCGCAATACACTAACTTATCCATTTGGCGCGCGGTTAAACGGGCACCGCAGGTTTCTCGCAGAGAAACCTATTCGTAGAAAGGGTTTACCCTATAACTAATTTTCCCGGCTTTCGGGCAGCAGGTTAGCGGCAAATTACTATCGGTGGATATTCTTCATGTTATAGGTTCCCTAAAGGAAATTAGACTACCAAAACATTCCGAACACAACCAAAAAATGTGTTGGCAACTTATGGGTTGTAAGTGTTAAAAGAAGAAAATTGATGTACTATGACACAATTTGCGCTATTTACTTTACACGCTATTTTGCTATCCGATAGGTATTACACTGTTCATTATCCTGTGGACCTACCGCGAATCGAACTCGGATCTGGGCAATGCGAATGCC